>NZ_RBKX01000001.1:3499016-3817109 GCF_003634615.1 Flavobacterium sp. 102
ATATACATTGGTGGTTTCCTTGCTAACACACCGAATGCAAAATAGCGTAGAATAAAATAGCTGTTCTCAAAAAAGCAGTCATGAAGTTCTAAATTAACATCAACAAAGTCTAAAACAACATGGGAAAGTTCTAAAACGACTCCGGTAAGTTCTAAAATGACATGGGAAAAGTCTAAAACGACACCTGCAACCTTCGAAACGACACCTGCAATGTTCGAAAAGACACCTGCAATGTCTAAAACGACACCTGCAACCTTCAAAAAGGTACCTGCAAGGACTAAACAACCAGACGAAAAGTCTAAAAAAACACAGACGAACAACGATGAATTAAAAACTGAATACGCAACAGCAATTTGCAAAAAATGCTTAGCATAAGTTTTCAACTAAAACAAAAACCATGAAACTTTTTAAAAACATAATTTACTTGCTACTGACAATCATCCTAATCAGCTGCAACAATAAAACGCGCAACGCAACTCCTCAAGATACTAAAAAAGAACTCATCATTGGCGGAGGTTGTGACGGTTGTGAAATCATGTATGAAGGCATGCCCAAAGACCTAAAAGCTATTGACACCAGCGACGGTTGGCAGGAAAAAGGTCAAAAGTTAGTAATAGAAGGCACCGTTTTTAAACCAGACGGCAAAACAAAAGCTCCCAATGTGATTATTTATTATTGGCAAACAGACACCGCTGGTTTGTACTCTAAAACCAAAGAGGAAAACACCATTCATGGTCATTTGCGCGGTTGGTTACAAAGTGATACCAACGGTAATTATAAAATCTACACGGTTCGTCCGGCGTCATATCCTAACAGTTCGATTCCGGCGCACATTCATTTTGCTATTAAAGAACCTAAGCTCAACGAATATTATATCGAAGATTTGCTATTTGAAGACGATCCACATCTAACCAAAGTAGAACGTCAAAAGTTAGAACAACGTGGTGGCAATGGTATTGCCAAAACCAGTACGGTAAATAACGTGCAATATGCCAGACGCGATATCATTTTAGGAAAAAATATTCCGGACTATCCTAAACCATAAGCACAAAATCAAAACTTTTATTATTTCCAATTCTTCTTGAAGGCCATAAACTTCAGAAAAAATGAGTTACGACAAATATTTATTAAAAAAAAATGTATATTTATTGTTTATCAATAAATATTTGTTTTATATTTGTCCTGTTAAACTTTAAAATTCAATTCATATGTCAAAAACAAACAACTTCGTATTTTGGGTCTTGTGTATTATAGCCTGGATCATTTTTGTCGGCTTGTCCATTGAAGCAGGAGGACTAATAGTAAATTTCATTGTCAGTATTTACAACCCTGAATTTGTTCAAAACCTGTATCAAAAGTTGGACTTAATTCAAATGTATAAAGAGAGCAAATTAGCTTTTTTCGGGGTGTATAGCTTTATCCTAATCATTTCGATTTCGAAGGCCTGCCTGTTTTACACAGTGATCTTGCTAATGCACAAAATGGATTTGTCAAAACCGTTCAGTACTTTTGTTGCAAAAAAAATCTCACAAGTTAGTTATTTTGCCCTCTCAATTGGATTGTTGAGTTACGTAGCTAGGCACTTAGTTCAAGATCTAAAGCATTACGGTTTTGTTCCCGACAACTTAAACCAATTTTGGGTAGACAGTGAGGCATTTATTTTTATGGGAGCTGTGATTCATATTATTGCCATTATTTTCAAAAAAGGAGTCGATATTCAAAACGAAAACGATTTAACTGTTTAAGCTATGTCAATAATTGTAAACTTAGACGTGATGATGGCCAAAAGAAAGATGTCGTTAAACGAACTTTCCGAAAAGGTAGACTTAACCTTGTCGAATTTATCTATCCTAAAAACAGGAAAAGCCAAAGCCATTCGTTTCAGTACACTCGAAGCGATTTGCAAAGCCTTGGATTGTCAACCTGGTGATATATTGGAATATACAGACTAAAAGTTTTGTATATTTGAAAGGACTAGAAATTAGAAAAAATGGAACACAAAGGAATATCAATTCGGCCTTTCATTGGTTCAAAAGACTATGAAATATCAAGAAATTTTTACCAAGACTTGGGTTTTGAAGAAGTAGTTTTATCACCCAATATGTCTTATTTCAAAAGCGAGCAATTGGGTTTTTACCTGCAAGACGCTTATGTCAAAGATTGGATAGACAATACGATGGTTTTTATGGAAGTTGGTGATGTAAACCGCTTTTACAAAGAGTTGTTAGTTTTAGACTTACCATCAAAATACGATGGCGCTCGAGTAGTTCCAATACGGCAATTAGATTGGGGTAGCGAATGCTTCTTGCATGATCCTTCGGGAGTGTTGTGGCATTTTGGGGAGTTTATCAAACGATAGAATCTAAAAAACAACCACCGGAATTGAAATTTCTCTAACCAAATAGAAGCATAGCTTTTTTTCTATGACTCTATGTGGCTAAGTTTTAATACAACAGCTTCACTTCTTTCAATTCATAATATGCGATAGTATCGTCATTTAAAAGTACCGCTAATTTCCCATAACGAGTCACACATTTGATAATTCCCATAAACCGGTCGCCATTCGGAAATTCAAAAGCAGAAGGTTTGTCTTTTTTGAACAACAAATCGTTGTAATGCGCCCATGCTTCATCAGCTCTTTCAGGGAAAAGTATCAAATGTAGTTTCAATGATTTGATAAAACTTTGCGCCATTTCATCTAAATCATAAGTTTTGTTGGTGATGTTACTCAGCGAATTGGCTTGGGGTAAATGCTCAAAATCAGTTTGGTTTAAGTTCAATCCAAAACCAACCACTGCTGTAAAACTGCCATCAGATTTTAAGGTATTCTCTATCAATATGCCACCTACTTTTTTATTCTCTGCCATAATGTCGTTGGGCCATTTGACATTTACTTTCGATATGCCATTCATCGTCAGCAAACCTATTCCGGCCAAAGCCACCGCAATATTAAAATCGTAAATAGAGATCATATCTTGCGGAACATCCTTAACCAAAACACTGATAGTAAGGTTTTTGCCTGATTCACTCACCCATTCAGAACCCATTTGTCCTCTACCTTTAGTTTGTTCCAAAGCCATGACAGCCGTGTAGTTTTCCAACCACTTTTCTTTGGCCAATTGCTTTAAATAGTCATTGGTCGAATCTATGGCATCGAGTTTGATTATAGGCATAATAGAAATAAAAATTGGAGGTAATTTTAAACTTTTGTTAAGCAAAAATAAGGACAAAAAGTAATACCTTTGCCAAATACACATAAATACTAGATGACGAAAAAAGCAATAAACACTGATGTACTCTTAGCGAGCATCATCAAAGGCATTGAAGAAGTAAAAGGAAATGATATTGAAATACTCGACTTAAGAGCTATAGACACCGCAGTTTGTGATTATTTTATCATTTGCAACGGTAACTCCAATACCCAAGTTAACGCGATTGTTAACTCTATCCAAAAATTAGTTTCCAAAGAATTAAAAGACAAACCTTGGCACGTAGAAGGTACGGACAATGGCGAGTGGGTTTTAATGGATTATGTTGACATTGTGGTGCACGTGTTCCAAAAACAAATTCGTGAATTCTACAATATCGAAGGATTATGGGGCGATGCCCAAATTACTACCATTCCAAGTAACTATTAAAAATTGCGCTAAACACATATGGCTACCGAAAAGAAACCCAATAATTTTAAAGTAAGTCCGTGGTGGATTTACGCTGGATTAATCATCATATTCTTCGGATTAAACTACATAGGCGGTTCCGGTTTTCAGGATACTGCTAAGATTTCTTCGTCTAAATTCAACGAATATTTAGACAAAGGACAAATCGAAAAGGTGGTTGTTTTCAACAAAACTGAAGGTGAAGCTTACCTTACTGCCGCGGCTTTAAAAGACAAAGCACACGCCAAAGTTTCGAAAGACATGCTCGACAATGCCAATAAAGGACCTCATTACTCTTTTGAGATTGGCAATGATGAAGTCTTCCAAAACAAAATCGAGAAAGCCAAATTAGACGGTAAAATTAAAGACTACGATTTTAAACCCAAAAGCAATTGGTCTGAAATATTTATCAGCTTGTTGCCTATCATCATTATCATCGGAATTTGGATTTTAATCATGCGCAGAATGTCTGGCGGTGGTGCCGGAGGTGGCGGTGGTCAAATCTTCAACATCGGAAAATCGAGAGCCAAATTATTTGACGAGAAAACCGATTTAAAAACCACATTCAAAGACGTTGCCGGATTAGAAGGTGCCAAAGAAGAAATACAAGAAATTGTAGAATTCTTAAGAAACCCTGATAAATACACTACACTTGGTGGTAAAATCCCAAAAGGGGCGCTATTAGTCGGTCCTCCGGGAACCGGTAAAACCCTTTTGGCGAAAGCCGTAGCAGGAGAAGCCAAAGTACCCTTTTTCTCTTTATCAGGTTCTGATTTTGTGGAAATGTTTGTGGGTGTTGGAGCTTCACGTGTGAGAGATTTATTCAAACAAGCTAAAGACAAAGCACCAGCGATTATCTTTATTGATGAGATTGATGCCGTTGGTCGTGCTCGTGGGAAAAACAATTTCTCAGGTTCGAATGACGAACGTGAAAATACCTTAAATCAGTTATTGACTGAAATGGATGGTTTCGGTACGAATACACATGTTATCGTATTGGCCGCTACCAATAGAGCAGATGTTTTAGACAAAGCTTTATTGCGTGCCGGGCGTTTCGACCGCCAAATTTATGTAGACTTACCGGACGTGAGAGAGCGTAAAGAAATTTTTGAAGTGCACTTAAAACCTTTGAAAAAAGTAGACGGTTTAGATGTGGATTTCTTAGCCAAACAAACTCCGGGATTCTCAGGAGCAGATATTGCTAACGTATGTAACGAAGCAGCATTAATTGCAGCCCGAAATAACAAAACAGCCGTTGACAAACAGGATTTCTTAGACGCAGTTGACAGAATTGTTGGTGGTCTAGAAAAGAAAAACAAGATTGTTACACCGGATGAAAAACGTGCGATTGCCGTTCACGAAGCCGGTCATGCTACCGTAAGTTGGATGCTCGAACACGCAGCACCATTGGTGAAAGTTACGATTGTTCCGCGTGGACAAAGTTTAGGCGCCGCTTGGTATTTACCGGAAGAGCGTTTGATTGTTCGTCCGGAGCAAATGTTGGATGAAATGTGTGCCACTATGGGCGGACGTGCTGCTGAAAAAGTAATGTTCAACAAAATCTCTACCGGAGCTCTGAGCGATTTGGAAAAAGTAACCAAACAAGCGCGAGCTATGGTTACGATTTACGGATTGAATGAAAAATTAGGAAACATCACTTATTATGACTCTTCAGGACAAAGTGAATACAATTTCTCGAAACCTTATTCAGAAGAAACGGCTTTGGTTATCGATAAAGAGATTTCAAATTTAATCGAAACCGAATACCAAAGAGCTATCCAAATTTTGCAAGACAACAAAGAAAAACTGCAACAATTGGCTGATATTTTGATTGAAAAAGAAGTAATTTTCAAAGACGATTTAGAAACCATTTTCGGCAAAAGACCATACGACAATCACAGTGATGAAACCGTAGCGGATGCCGTAATCGAATAACATTTACCGTTTTTTAACATTTTTTTAAAATCTTAATTCAAAACATACTTTTGAATTAAGATTTTTTTATCTTTGAGGGATTTCAATCACAAAACTCGATTATACCAAACAAGCATGAGTCTTTTCAGAAAAATTTTTGGCACTGGTAATGATGCCTCTGACGAAGAAAGTCAAAGCGAATTTAACAATACTCCTTCCAGCTTTTCGCTACTACCCGTAGATGAGAAGTTTACTTATAATTTCAAAAAAAATGGCGGTAAGTTTTTGTATTGCGAAAACTTGAATGAAGTAAAAGATCAATTCCTAAATATCTTAGAGGAAAACGATTGGTTCGAATGTGAAGCATTATGTTATGAACCAAAATTATTCAGTATGCTTGATGAAAACAAGTTGCAGTACGACAAACCGGCTAACCCAATATTTTTATTCGCCAGCTGTGAAAATCTAATTGCCGATGAAGGTTCGGTGTTATTTTCCTCCAATCAAATCAAGCAAAACAAACCCAACGATTTACCCAATAACATTATCATATTGGCTACAACAAGTCAGATTTTGGAAACCAAAAGCGACGGATTGCGTGTCATCAAAAAGAAATATGATAAAGATTATCCAACCAATATTACTACTATCAAATATTTCGAAAAAGCTAAAGACGAAGATTTCCTGCAATACGGAAGCTCGGCTAAGAATTTATACCTCTTGCTTTTAGAAGATTTATAGCATGACGACTACCGTAACAAGAGCTTTATCCGGCGCAGTTTACGTACTGTTGCTTGTTTGCGCAACTTTATATTCACAATATAGCTTTTTGCTGTTGTTTGGTTTACTATTACTTTTTTCAGTGGTAGAATTCTGCAAATTGGTTTCGCTAAAACCTATTATTCCACTTGTAATAGCCACGGTTGGTTATATACTTTTCAACTTAAATAACACAGTCAAAACCAACGAGATTTTGTTGTTGATTGCGGCTTTACTGGTTTCCATTCGGTCACTTTTATTTCTATTTGAAAAGAAGGATAGATTTCTGGATGTACAAGCCAAATACGTTTTCCTGATTGGCTATCTCATCATACCCATCATCATTTTTACCAAAATTCCTTTTATCAATAACCAATATGTTCCCGAAATTATCATCAGCATCTTGGTAATTATTTGGTCCAATGATACTTTTGCGTATTTGGTTGGTATCACAATGGGGAAAAACAAACTATTCGAAAGAATTTCGCCTAAAAAAACTATTGAAGGTTTTGTTGGTGGTGTAATTTTTGCTGTCGTGGCCGGAATTTTATTAGCAGAATTTTACCTCCATGAACCAACCACCAGATGGATTATCATCGCGATGATCGTTAGTGCTTTTGGTACTTTAGGAGATTTAATAGAATCAAAATTTAAAAGAATTGCAGGCGTCAAAGACAGCGGTAACATCATGCCCGGTCATGGTGGTTTTCTAGATCGCTTGGATAGTATTATATTTGTAGCACCATTTGTTTATTTGTTTTACCAAATTATTTATTATGTTTCATAAAGAAGGTTATAAAATCATTTTCATTGCAATAGTAAGCTTTATCGCTGCATTATTATTGGCGGATAAGTTTATTTCTATTGCTTGGCTTAGAATTGCCATTCAATTGGTTTTTGTTTTCCTTTTTATCATGATTTTGCAATTCTTCAGAAACCCGAACAGAAAAATAATGCCAAATGAAAATTATTTTTTGGCACCGGTTGATGGAAAAGTTGTAGTGATTGAAGAAGTATTTGAAGAAGAATATTTTAAAGACAAAAGATTACAAGTTTCAATTTTCATGTCACCCATAAATGTGCACGTAACGCGTTATGGTGCTTCGGGTAAAATCAAATTCAGCAAATACCATCCGGGAAAATATTTGGTTGCTTGGCATCCAAAAGCGAGTACTGAAAACGAAAGAACAACAGTAGTGATTGAAACCTCTGCCTTTGGCGAAGTCTTATACCGACAAATCGCCGGCGCTTTGGCACGCAGAATTGTAAACTATGCCGAAGAAGGACAACAAGTCGTTCAAGGTGATGATGCCGGTTTTATAAAATTTGGTTCCAGAGTTGATATTTATTTCCCGCTAGGAACTAAAGTGGATGTGGCACTGAAACAAAATGCTGTCGGTAACCAAACGGTTATTGCCTCAAAATAATAGTCTCAAAACATGTCTGAAAAAGAATTAGAAGTTCGATTTCTGGAAGCCGTTGAACATGCTTCTAAAATGACACAGTCATCGTTGCCGCAAGATGTACAGTTGCGATTGTATGCCTATTATAAACAAGCTACTTTTGGCACTATTGAATACAACAACTCGTCTACTTTTGATTTGAGAAATGCTTTTAAAACCAATGCTTGGATGCAAATCAGTCATCTTTCGGTTGAAGAAGCTAAAGAATTATATATCGAAGCCATCAATGCTATTGTAAACGCAAAAAAATAAACTATGAAAAGGATTCTTGTTATCGCTTTATGTTTTTCTTTTACGCTCCTATTGTCTTCCTGTAATAAAAAAAAATTAACTGAAGTAGTTGAAGTTCCATTGCCTTCAGCTGAGGAAAAAATTACGATTGGACAACCTGATGATGTCAGTGCCGATGAAGGCCAATTTGCTTTAGCCAAACTTCCTTATGAGTACAATGCACTAATGCCAAGCATTGACATCCTAACCATGGAAGTCCATTATTCCAAACATTATTTAACGTATACCAATAACTTAAACAAATTGGTTGCTGCCGATCCTTTGATGGTTGATTTAGCTATTGAAGATATTTTGAAAAAGTTAGACATGAACAATGCCGACTTGCGAAACAATGCCGGTGGTTATTACAATCACACATTATTTTTTGAAGGCATGGCGCCAAAAGCTGACGGACAACCCAAAGATACTTTGGCAACCATTATTAACCGTGATTTCGGTTCGTTTGAAGTGTTTAAAAATCAATTTTCTGATGCTGCTGAGAAGCAATTTGGTTCTGGTTGGGCTTGGTTAGTCGTGGATAAAGCCGGAAAATTATTGGTGACAAGCACACCAAATCAAGACAATCCTTTAATGCCAACCCAAACCGTAAAAGGAACACCAATTTTATGCTTGGACGTTTGGGAACACGCTTATTATTTAGATTACCGTTACAAACGCAAAAAATATATTGATGCGTTCTTTAAAGTAATTAATTGGAAAAAAGTTTCCGAACGATATTTAGAAGCAACAGCTACAAAATAAAAAAATCCCTAATCTTCGATTAGGGATTTTTATTTTACCAAATAACCACTTTCAAATTATCCGGTCTTCGCATTTTGCTTCCCGGCTTAATATTGAAAGCTTTGTGAAAATCAGGATTATTTTCTAACGGCCCGTTGATTCTGTATTTCGCCGGGGCGTGAACATCGGTTAGTAATTGTTGGGCTAACGATTCAGGTTTGATGTTCACCATCCAAGCGTAACCATACGCCAAGAAGAAACGTTGCTCCGGTGTAAAACCGCTAATTTTTTCTTTGTTTATATATTGTTTAGATTTTTTGAAAGCTTCAAACCCCATCACTACGCCACCTAAATCAGCTATGTTTTCCCCTTGAGTAGCATCACCGTTTACAAATTTGCCAGGCAAAGCTTCGTATTTACTGAATTGCTCAACGATTAGTTTGGTTTTGGCTTTGAACTTTTGCAAATCTTCTGCGGTCCACCAATTGTTCAAGTTTCCTTTTTCGTCATACTGACTGCCTTGGTCATCAAATCCATGGGTAATTTCGTGCCCAAAAGTGGAACCACCGATAATACCATACAACACTGCATCATCAGGCATTCTGCCTTCAAATCCGGGTACTAAAATATTACAAGCCGGAACACAAATTTCATTATTACTTGGACTGTAATAAGCATTATACGTTTGCGGATACATTCCCCATTCGGTTCTATCTACAGGCTTACCATATTTTGAAATCATATCTTTGATTGCCCATTTATTGGTTGCCATTACATTGGCTAAAAATGTTCCCCTATTAATAGTAACACTACTCAAGTCTTTCCATTTGTCGGGATAACCCACTTTCATTACGATTTTACTTAATTTGAATAACGCTTTTTTCTTGGTTTCTTCACTCATCCAATCTAAAGTTTTGATACGCTCGGCATAAACATCGCGGATATTGTTGCCTATTTCCAAAAGTTTTTCTTTGGAACCTTTTGGCAAATAATCTTTTACATAAACCTGTCCAATCAATTCGCCTAAAGAACCATCGGTTTGCTCTACTATTCGTTTCCAACGTGGTTTTTGTTCTTTTACGCCACTCATTACAGTAGAATAAAAATAGAAATTTTGCTTTTCAATCGCATTGTTCAAATAAGACGCATAAGAATTTACTAAATCCCATTCCAGATAAGTTTTCCAATCTTCAACCGAGTAACTTTTAACCATTTGGTCTAAAGCTTTATAAAACTCAGGCTGACCAACAATAATAGTGTCGGCATTTTTAATTCCGATAGAAGCGGTCATTTGTTGCCAATTGATATTTGGCGTAGCACTGTTCATTTGAGCAATACTCATTTTGTTGTAATTCTTAATCGGATCACGTAAGGCTTCTAATTTTCTGGAGTTTTTGGCCAATTCGGTTTCCAATTTCATGATAATTGCAGCATTGGCTTTAGCAACATCAGTAGCCTTTCCAATCAATTGACCCATTTTCTGTAAATGCTTCACATACTCGGTACGAATATTTACCGTTTCTTTATCGGTATTGAAATAATAATCGCGATTCCCTAAACCTAATCCGCCTTGACCTAAAAAGACAGCATATTTCGCACTATTCTTATCGTCTTGTCCAACATATAAAGAAAAGGCCGGATTAGCACCGATAGTATGCAAGTAAGCAATCGTATTTAATAATGAAGGAACATCATTGATGGCTTTTATTTTATTCAAATCAGCTTTCAAAGGAGACAATCCTAATTTTTCTATCTGCAAAGTATCCATACCGGAAGCATAGAAATCACCGATTTTTTGTTCGTTACTTCCTTTAGGAGCATCAGTCATTTCAGCCGATTTCTCACAAATTTGCTTGATTTGAGAATTGATAGTATCGCCTATCGTTCTGAAAATCCCATTGCTTCGTTCACTATCCGGAATTGGATTCCGTTTGAACCATCCGCCATTGGCATACATAAAAAAGTCATCACCCGGATTAAGCGTTGTATCTCTGTTGGTCACTAAAGGATCAACAAAATCGGCTTCTTTTTGGTTACAGCTAACCAGCAATATCGCAGAAAATAAGCCTAGAGTAAATTTAGTTATTGGTTTCATAAAAGTATGTTTTGATGGATAATTGGACTGATGAACAGTAAAAATGTTACCAAATGTAAAACATTTGTTGAGATTGTAATAAAAAAACCATCCGAAGATGGCTTAGTCATTAGTCTTTGATTCCAAGTTTGTCTAAAATATCTTCCATCAAACACCATTTGGTTATGGAAGATTGCAACAAATTCGTTCCGACAAAAGCGGTAAACCACAGCCAATTTTGATTGACATAAATCGCCAATAGCAAACTGATTAAAATAAAAGTTCCGGCTACAGCTCTGATAATTCTATTTTTCATGATACTAGTATTTAATTAGATTTTTCAATGTTTAGTACGGCCACATTGAGTTGGGCCTTGGTTTCTTGTTTGGCGTTAAAATCCGCTACGAGTTGGAAAAACAAATCGACACTCTCTTTTTTTACAAAAGCGTAAAAGAGTAAGGATTCGGTTTCGTTCATTTCGGAAGCGAACCAATTGGTTTCTATAAATTCTTCCGAAACGTCTTTGTAACCCCTTACATTTCGGTAACTAAACGCTCTGACATTGGCCTTTTTCAACAGTATTTTGATGTCTTTTTCAAATTCTGTTATAGCAGTAATGATTAATAGTTTCATAATATTACGAATTAGATTCTCCAGATTCGGAAGACAATGGAGTGTGATCTTCCCATTTTTTTCTTTCAGTGACATAATAAATCAACGGCACTACAATTAGTGTTAGTAACGTTGAAACAATCGCTCCAAATACTAAGGAAATCGCCAATCCTTGAAATATTGGGTCAAATAAAATAATTGAAGCCCCGATTACTACGGCACCAGTGGTTAATAAAATTGGCGTGGTTCTCACAGCTCCTGCTTCAATAATCGCTTGCTTCAATGGAATACCATCATTCAAACGAATCTCAATAAAATCAATCAGTAAAACTGAATTTCGGACCATGACTCCGGCCAAAGCAATCATGCCGATAAAAGAGGTTGCGGTGAAGAAAGCACCTAATAACCAGTGACCTAATACAATGCCGACTAACGAAAGTGGAATTGCCATCATCATCACTATCGGCGTTTTGAAATTTTGGAACCAACCCACAATCAACATGTATATAATGACAATCACGATTAAGAAAGCCGCACCTAAATCGCGGAAAACTTCTAAAGTAATTTGCCATTCACCATCCCATTTTACGGTAAAATCACTTTCATCGGAAGGTTGTTCCATGTACAGTTCGTTGACTTTGTAACCTTTAGGTAATTGCATTTTTTGGAGTTTTTCATTCATTCCTAAAATGGCGTACACCGGACTTTCCAAATCGCCGGCCATATCGGCTGTTACATAAACAACACGTTTTTGGTCTTTGCGGTAAATGGTTTTCTGTAAAGTATCTTGAACCACTTTAACCAAATCACTCACCGGAACTACATTGCCATGATTGCCTTTGATTTTCAGATTTTGAATATCTTGTAAACTCGTTTTATCCTTATCGTCCAAAGACAATACTATCCCAACATTGTCATTCGAATTTTCATCGTATAAATTGGAAATCGGGTATTCTTTTAAGATATAAGTCAAATTGCCTACGACTTGTTGCGGAGCTATTCCGTTTAGCATGGCTTTTTCTTTATCGACAACCAATTTATATTCGGTTTGATTGTCTTCAGTCATCCAATCGACATCAACGATATCCGTGGTATTTTCCAGAATACTTTTTACTTGATTGGCGACTTTGATTTGCTCTTTATAATTGGGTCCATAGATTTCCGCAACTAAAGTCGATAACACCGGAGGACCTGGTGGTACTTCTATAATCTTAACATTGGCAGCATACTTTTTGGCTATCTTTTGGATTTCGGGACGCACGATTTTAGCGATGTCATGACTTTGCAAATCGCGGTCTTCTTTGTGTAATAAATTCACCTGAATGTCGGCCATATTGCTTCCGCCACGCATATCGTAATGACGAACCAAACCGTTAAACGTAATGGGTGCGGAAGTACCAATGTAATTTTGGTAATTCACTACTTCCGGAACAGTAGAAAGGTATTGTGCAATTTCCTGAGTTACTGCCGCCGTTCTTTCTAAAGTCGTTCCTTCAGGCATGTCAATCACGACTTGAAATTCATTTTTATTGTCAAATGGTAACATTTTAACCGCAACCGATTTGGTAAAAAACATCAAGACCGAACCGATTAACAATAAAACAGTTATTCCTAACATCAAACGACGCTTTTTAGAACTTTCTAAAAATGGACGTTCCATTTTACTGTAGACTTTGTAAATCCATGACGTTTCTATTCCTTGTTCGGCTTTGTGTTCTTGGGTTTCTTTTTCGTGTAATAAATGGTAACCCAAATAAGGTGTAACGGTAAGTGCTACAAACAAAGATAACAACATCGCAATCGAAGCGCCAATTGGCATCGGACTCATATATGGCCCCATCATCCCCGAAACGAAAGCCATTGGCAATATGGCTGCGATAACCGTAAAAGTGGCTAGAATGGTTGGGTTTCCAACTTCATTAATAGCATAAATGGCAGCTTGTTTGAACGGTAAACGCTTCATCTTGAAGTGACGGTGCATGTTTTCGGCAATGATGATACTGTCATCTACGACAATGCCCACTACGAAAACCAAGGCGAATAAAGTGATTCTATTCAAAGTATAACCCAACATATAGTAGGCAAATAGTGTCAAAGCAAACGTCAAGGGCACCGAAAAGAAAACCACTAATCCACCGCGCCAACCCATCGCCAACATTACTAAAAGTGTGACCGCAATAATCGCAATGCCTAGATGCAACAACAACTCTCCTACTTTATCCGAAGCGGTTTCACCATAATTTCGAGTCACTTCTACGTGAACATCATCGGTGATTATCGTTTGTTTTAAATGCTCGACTTTTTCCAAAATCTTTTCGGAAATTTTCATGGCATCGGCACCTTTTACTTTACCAATGGAAATCGTTACCGCCGGATATTCCGAATTGTTTTTGGCGAATTTTTCATTTGCTTTTCCATAACCGAAAGACACATAACTTCTCGGCGTTGAAGGTCCGTCTTGTACCGAAGCGACTTGTTTTAAATAAACCGGCATATTGGCATTCACACCAACTACCAAATTTTCAATATCTTCTGCAGATTTTAGAAATTCTCCTGTAGTCAACAGATATTCTTTATCGGCGGAAACAAAACTTCCTGACTGTGAGCTGCCGTTATTGGCCTGAATCATTTGCATAATGCCCAACGCATCAATTCCACTTTCTGCCATTTTATCTTTGTCTAAAACCACTTTGACTTCACGGTTTCTGCCCCCGATTTCTTTGGTGATGGCGACATCTTTTACTTTCTCAATCTCCGAAGTCACTTCTTCCGCAATTTGACGGATTTCGAAATCGTTTAGTTTTTCGCTCCAAAGTGTTAGGCCTAACATCGGAACATCATCGATAGAACGCGTTTTTACTAAAGGTTTATAAACGCCCTGCGGGAACATATTTTCGTGTTTGGCCAACTCGTCGTATAATTTTACATACGAACGTTCTACATCTTGTCCGACATAGAATTGTACAATTAACACCGCTTGACCGTTCATTGCCATACTGTGCACGTGTTCTACGCCTTTGATATTGGATACTATTTTTTCCAAAGGCTTTACCACGCGACTTTCAACTTCACTAGGGCTCGCTCCTGGATAACCCACCATTACATCTGCCATCGGAACATTTATTTGTGGCTCTTCTTCTCTTGGAATCAGAAACGAACTGTATACACCAATGATCATTAATCCGACCATTAACAGTATCGTTAATTTCGAATTGATGAAAAAATGGGCGATTTTACCTGATATACCTTCTTGCATTTTTAGATTTTTAGATTGTTGGATTGTTAGATTTTCAGAATCTATTGGATAGAAACTTTAGCGCCGTTAAATAACTTCCCTTCGGCAGATACAATGTATGGTTCTTCAGCCGATAATCCCGACAAGACTTCTACTTGATTGTCAAAGGTTTTGCCAATGCGCAACCATCTTAAAATGGCTATATTTCCGTTGCCAATAGTGTAAATTCCGGTGAGTTGACCTTGTTTGACCAAAGCACTTTCAGGAACCAACACTTTATCGGGTTTGGTCGTTGTTTTTGCTTTATTGGCCACAGGAAATTGAACATTGACAAACATGCCTGATAAAATGGATTTGTCTATTTGGTTCAAACCGACTTTAACCAAATATTGTCCGCCGGTATTTATAGCAGAACTGCTTACTTCGATTACTTTTCCTGACACTTCTTTGTTGATGGATTTCACTAACACTTTTACTGCCATTCCGTTTTGGATGTTGGCAATATCGCTCTCCGAAACCATCGCAGTCACTTGTAATCTCGATATACCTTCAATACTTACTAGAGGCATTCCGGGATTAGCCATATCGCCTTCTTTGACAAAAGTATTGGTCACTTCTCCCGAAAACGGCGCAGTAATATTGCTATAATTGAATTGCGCTAAAACTTCATTTTTCATTTGTTTGGCAGCTTCCAATCCGGCTTTTGCCATTTCGTACCGCGACGTCATGTCGTCTAACTCTTTTTGTGAAGCACTTTGTTGGTTGAACAAAGCCGTGAATCTTTCGAAGTCTTTTCTCGCATTATTGAAAGCTGCAGTAGCTTGCAAAATAGAAGCATCTACTTGGGCTTTTTTGGCTTGAAGATCGGTGTTATTGATGCTTACCATTAATTGTCCGGCGCTAACTTTTTGACCGACTTTGACCTGAACCTTGGTCACGTAACCCATTATTCGAGTACTGACATTCGCACTGTTTTCGGCTTCAATTTTGCCGCTGGCAGTTACGAAAGAACCATTGTTTTGCGCAGTCATTCCGCTAACTTTTACCGGAATTGCTACTGTAATATCCGAAATCTCTTTTCGGTCTTTTCCACAGGAAATGAATAAGAAAGCGGAAAGTGATAGGATTGTTATTATTTTATTATTCATGTTGATCTGTTTTATTAGTTGTCTTAATACTATTGTGTCAAAAATTGTAAATACTGTTGGGTATAATTGTACTCAAAAACCGCCTGCAAATGCTCTAATTCTTTTTGAATCATTTGGGTTTCGGCTGTTAATAAATCGGTGGTTTTTTCCAAACCCTGTGTGAATCGATTTTGGCGAATACGATAAACTTCTTCTGATTGTTTGAAAGCCATTTGTGATAAACCAACTTTATTTTCGGCATCTTTTAATTGGCGATTGGTTTTACTTAATTCGAGTTGGCTCTGCTTTTTATATTGTTCCGTTTCGATTGTAGCTTTTTGAAAATCGGCTTTAGCTTTATCGTATTTTCCAATGGATTTGTAACCGTCGAAAACGTTCCAAGACAATTGTGCTCCAACCAAATAGCCCTTTGCAGCCGTTCCTAAAAACTGACTATCATAGAGTTCATAACTACCGAAAGCGTTTAGTCTTGGTAAGAAATTCATTTTACTCATAACCATCATTTTTTGATACGCTTCGGAAGATTTATCCATGGCTTGAATGTCTTTTCTGTTGTCTGATAATTGGGTGTTTATCGCTTCAACTTGAATGGTATTGTCTAGCTCTTCAGAAGGTTTAAAAGTTTTGCCTTTAGCGTCTTCGTTTAATAGAAAAGCCAAATAATCCGATGCGTTTTGCACACTGCTTTTGGCGTATTGCAATTGATTCGAAATGTCATTCACGCGCACTTGAACATTCAATACATCGGTCTTTTGCAGCAAACCTTGTTTGAAATAATTTTCGACCAATTTCAAATTGGTTTTAGCCGTTGACTCCGCTTTTTCCAATACACGAACTGCCTTGTAAGCCAATTGTAATTGCATGTACGCTTTAGAAAATTCGAGCTCTACATACTCTTGAGTTCGCTGCGTTTGCAGTTGAAAAGCTTCCATTTTAGCTTTAGCGGCTTGTCTACCGAAAATACCATCAACGTTTAATAGTGGCTGTTTGATTTCGATTTTTGTAGCAAAATTTTGAGTGGTTTTAGGGTCATTCAATAATGCCGGATTAAAATCGGATTGGGTTAAGATTTCTTGGTTTAATTTGGAACCAAAAGCCATCAACGGATTGGTGGTTGCCATTCCGGTGTAAGAAATACTAATGTCAGGCAAAAAGAGTGCGTTGGATTGTCGAAAATCTGCTTGGGCCGATTGATAATTTTTCTGGGCGATTTTGATTTGCATGTTCTTTTCGGATACTTTTTGTCTCAAATCGCTTTTAGAAATGGTCAACGTGTCTTGACTGAATCCTAAAATTGATAAAAATAAAAATCCGGTGGTTACTAATAATTTGCTCATATTCATCATAGTTTATCTGAATTATGAAGCAAAAATACTGCGGTAAAAAAGCGTGTACAGTTACAATTGTTACAGAGGTAATTGGGTATAAAAAAAGCCTGATTTCTCAGGCACTCAAAAAAACAATGGTATTTATTTGATTTATTTCACAATCACTTTTTGGGAAACATAAAACTTGTGGTCAAATATAAAAGTGATGATAACCGTTTGATTGGCGATACCGTCTAATTCGAAATTCATAGCATTATCCCCTTGCGTCGCCTCTTCAATTTCACCATCTAATACGATTTTACCATCTGTAGTAGAAACAAAATAATCGATAGTAGTTGCATAAGCCATTTTAAAATCGATTCGTACTTGATTACGTTCGGTCGGATTTGGAGAAACGGTCATTGAAAAAGGATTTTTACCATTCATTTCATGAACTCCAAGTGGCGTGTTTCTAATCAGTTTAACTTCGTAAACCGTTGTATTAGCCGATGTGGTTGATGTATTGTTAACCGAAAAAGGGTTTGCACTCGAGCTGGTCAATCCGCCAACGATATGACCAATTACAAATTCATTCGCTGTAATTTCACTGAGTTTTATGACTTCGTTACTGTAATGTGGTAATGCTTTGTTGGGTATAAACTCTGCACTTGCGCCTTTCAGTGCCGGCATGGTTTCGGGCAATTGGTATTCTTGCAAAGTACCGTCTGCAAACCTTGTAGTTCGGCTAATAGTATTGACAAATGGCACATTATTATCTTGAATTAGAGTCGTTCCGTTGTACTTAAACTGGCTGATTCCTCCAAAAAACAGATTGTGCATTCGATTTTCAACAGCATCATACAAACAGGATTTGGCACTGTGGTAATTGCTTAAATACTGGTTAAATATCGTTTCTGGAAAATAGCCTTCAGGTTTGATGTCTACCGGGTATAAAAATGGTAAATCGACATTGATTTGAAAAACGCCTGACGAAATCGTGTAACCTTGAGAACCATCAGGAAAAATTTGGGGTAACAAATTGTAATCTCTTCGGTGTAAATGAACCGCATCAGTAATGGCTTGGTAATTGGAAATACTCAATTGCGTCCCTGAATTATCAATAGAAAACTTCCGGATTTGATTGGAATAGGTTTGGGTAAAAGTTGGATTGTTCATTGGATTGTATCTTCCGTCGAAACGATGTCCGCCGATTAAATAAAAGGTATCGTTTATTTTACCTAATTGTCCTCCGGTAATCGCAAAATTCTCCTCAGTCATTTGTTTGAAATGCGGTAAAATGGATGTACCATCCACTACTGAATTAATCAAACCAGAAACGTCAATCGAAGTCATTTTATTGAACGTAATATGATCATTGGCTGTAGCCGAAAAAGCATATCCGCCCACAAGATACAAGTCGTTTTCATCTTGGTAAAAATTGAAATTAGTGGCTTGTAATTGCTCTTTCAAAGCCTTTGGTAAAACGTTTACAGAAACCGACCAAACTTGATTTGCTTCAATGTCTACCACAAAAATATTGGTATTATTATTCGATGCCGGAAAAGCATTAAAAGGTTGTCTGGCGTGAATTCCGTCAACTCTTCCGCCAATGATTAACCATTTTCCTTCATGTTGGGCAAAAGCATAAGAATGAATTCCCGGAAAATTGGGTATGTCTATCGGATTGAGTTGTACTTGGTAATCAAAAGTTGATTGTGAAAAAAATATATTGGTAAACGCCAAAAATAATATCGTGAAAAGTAGTCTCATGTTAAGAATGTTTATTCAAAGCTATTGATTCTAAACCAACCGTTTTGCAACATTTGTTACACAAAAAAAACGCCCCGAAATCGGGGCGTTTTAAATCATTTAAAAAAGTGCAATTACGCTTTTTTATCTTCTGCTTTCTTAGAAGCGCAACAACCTGCTTTTTTCTCAGTGCTGCATTCTTTTTTCTCTTCTGTTGAGCAAGACTTTTCAGTTTTTGCTTTTTTCTTTTTTTGTTTTGGTTCACCATTACTGGCATTAACATTCATGGCAAATAATAGCGCGACAGCGGCAAATGCGGAAACTAATTTTTTCATCTTTTATAATTTATTTAATGGATTAATCTATTTAATTGTAATCAAATGTAATATTAAAAACTATTGACTCTCAAAAATTTAACTTAAAACTAACTTAAGAATCAATAGACAAAAATGTTTTTCAATGATCTTGTTTTGTTTTGGGAACGAAGATATTAAACAACAATCCGCCCATCAAACCACCATATAAAGTGGAGTTCAAAGGTTTGGATGTGATAGCACAAGTTCCGTTGGCACAACCTACATAATGGTAATACGCAAAGCCAATGATGGCACCAACAACAGTTCCAAGGAAAGTGATAATTATTGCTTTTTTTCTCATTGGTTAATTGTTTTCTGTCATTCTGCCAATGGCACAATTTACATAAGATTTTGCTTTTCTAACCAAGGTATTATTTCCTTTTTCGGGATAACCTAAATCATTGAGTTTATCAATAATTATAGCTCTGTCTACATTTCCGAAAAGAAAAATAATATCAGTGTCTTTATCAATGATTACATTTTCTGCACCATCAATTTTAAGTAAAGCCGTTTTGATACTATTCATACAACCACCACATTTGATATTCTCAACTTCAAATTGCTGTTCCATAATTTAGTTACTTAAGTTATCTAAAATATTTTTAATAATTTCTTCTTTGGACAATACACCGGACTGTCGCCAAAGTTGCTTTCCGTTTTGAAACAATATCATGGTTGGTACACCACGAACTTGTTGCATGGCAGCCAATTCTTGGTTTTTATCAACATCTACTTTAATAATGGAAACTCGTTCACCAAGGCTGTCTTTAACTTCTTTTAAAATTGGGCCAAGCACTTGGCATGGACCGCACCAAGTGGCAAAAAAATCAATCAAGACAGGTTTCTCTGAATTGATAATTTGGTCAAAACTATTATTCATTCTTATGATTTTTATAACTTACAGTACAACCATTAGCGCCACAACCTAAGTCAAAAACCCCTTGAAACAAAAAGAAAACTCCAAATGCAATGAAAAACCAGTGATGCGTTTCATAAGCCTGATAAAACAAAAAAAATGCAAATGCTACTCTGAAAAAGCGCATCAAATGCCAATTGGAGAACAATATTCTTTTCATTACTAAAATTTATAACAAGGTTGTTGGACAAACATAATTGGTAATCGGTAAATTCGTTAATTTAATTTCATTGAATCCACCAATCACATCGACAAAATTTTCAAAACCTCTTTGTTTTAAAATCGAAGCCGCAATCATACTGCGATAACCTCCAAGACAATGCACCACAAAGTGTTTGTCTTTTGGAAACTCAGCCAAATGCAGATTGATTTCGTTGAGAGGAATATTAATGGCGCCTACTAAATGTTCAGATTCATATTCGCTTTTCTTTCTGACATCAAAAACAGGCGTTAAGTGAATTTCTTCCAAAATTTCTAAATCATCAGCCGAAATTCTATTGACAGTATCTGTTTCTTTTCCTGCTTTTGTCCAAGCTTCAAAACCACCTTCAAGGTAACCGATAGTATGGTCATAACCTACTCTGGACAATCTAATGATAGCTTCTTCAACCTTTTCGTGGTTTTCAGCAACCAAAAGAATTTCTTGTTGTAAATCGGGAATTAATTCGCCAACCCACATCGCAAAATTACTATCTAATCCGATGTTGATACTATTCGGAATAAATCCTTTAGCAAATTCGGAAGCCTTTCTCGTATCTAAAATTAAGGCCTGCGTTTCATTGGCAACGATTTCAAAAGTTTTGGCATCATAAGGCTTTTGACCGCGATGCATTACTTTTTCCAAACTTTCATACCCTTGAATATTCATCAAAACATTTTTTGGAAAATAGGCTGGTGGTGCTGTTAATCCGGTTAACAATAAGATTACGAATTCGTCTTCGGTCAATTTTGGATTTAAGGCGTAATTGGTTCTTTTTTGGTTACCTAATGTATCGGTGGTTTCCTTGCTCATCATTTTACCACAAGCACTTCCGGCGCCATGGTTTGGGTAAACGATTAAATCATCCGATAAAGGCATTATTTTATCGCGAAGCGAGTGAAACAAAAGTCTCGCTAGTTTGTCTTGCGTTAAATCGGCTACTACATGTTGGGCCAAATCAGGTCTGCCTACATCACCAATAAATAAAGTGTCTCCGGTGATGATACCATGTTCTTTTCCGTTTTTATCAATAATTAAATAAGTGGTACTTTCCATCGTATGCCCGGGCGTATGAATGGCTTTGACTTTGCAATTTCCAACTTCAAAAACCTGATTATCATTGGCTACCAAAGCTTCGAACTCGGGTTTGGCGGTCGGTCCGTAAACAATAATTGCCTTTTCTTTTTGAGCCAAATCCAAATGTCCCGACACAAAATCGGCGTGGAAATGGGTTTCGAAAACGTATTTTATTTTGGCTTTGTCTTTAGCCGCGCGGTCTATATAAGGTTGCACTTCACGCAATGGGTCAAAAATGGCAGCTTCGCCATTGGATTCCAAATAATAAGCAGCATGTGCTAAACATCCGGTATAAATTTGTTCTAGTTTCATATTCTAAGTTTTTCTCAAAAGTATCATTTCAAATCAAGTTTGAAAATGATAATTATCAGTTGCATCGAATACAAAAGTAGTCACACGGATTAGGGTAATCAGTATCAAATGTTACATAAAAAAATCAAAAATTTAGGCTCGAAGTAATTCAATCGAAGCGCGATGCAATTTGATTTTGCCCTCGTTTTCTAAAGCTTTCAGTAATCGGGAAATTACCACACGAGAAGTGTGCAAATCATAGGCAATTTGTTGATGGGTATTTTGAATGGAATTGGTTTTGTTGATTTGGGCTTTGTCTAAGAGATAATTGTAAAGTCTTTCATCCATGTTCATGAAAGCCAGATTATCAATGGCCACAAGCATTTCTTTAAGACGTTCATTATAGCTGTTGAAAACATAATTTCGCCAGCTCTTATATTTGCCTAGCCATTCTTCCATTTTTGCAACCGGAATCATGACAACTTTACCATTGGTTTCAGCTACTGCTCGAATTTCACTTTTGGTTTCACCCAAACAGCAGGCCATGGTCATCGCACAAGTATCGCCTTTTTCTAAAAAATACAACAGCAATTCGCCTTCGTCAAAATCTTCACGGAGAATTTTAATCGCACCCGAAAGTAGTAAAGGCATATTTTTGATATAATCACCAAAATCAATCAAGATATCGCCTTCTTCAAATTCTCTGAGTTGAGATACTTGGGCAATTTCCTCAAGAAGTTTTTCTTCAAAAATGAAACCGTAGCTTTCTTTTAATAATTCTAACATGATGATATATTTTGTCTTGTAAATTTCGACTAAAAAAGAACATGATAAAAATCATTTCATTAAAAATATGAAGTGATTAACTTTACTCACTATAAACCAATTAATTACAAATCATCATGAAGAAAAACATGGGAACTTTAGACAAAGGCATAAGAGTGATTATGGCTGCGATATTTGCTTATTTATATTTTAGCGGAACCGTTAAGGGAACTTTTGGTTATGTTCTGTTGGCTTTTGGCGTTGTCTTCTTGCTAACCAGTTTAGTTAGCTTTTGTCCTCTTTACACATTATTGGGAATCAACACTTGTGAAAGAAAATAATATGTTTGCATGTTTATTTGTGACCATGCGGTCGTTAGCATTCCCTTTTTTTTAATAAATATCTCCCGAGAAAAGATTTCCATATTTTATAATAATTTTAATATTACTGCGTTTTATAAGTAGTAATTTGCACAAAATTAAACTATAACTATGGACAAAATCAAAATACTTTGGGTTGATGACGAGATTGATTTGCTCAAACCACATATCTTATTTTTAGAAAGCAAAAACTATAAAGTAACAACCTACAACAATGGCCGTGATGCTGTTGACGCCTATGAAGAAGGAAATTTTGACATTGTTTTTTTAGATGAAAACATGCCGGGAATGAGTGGCTTAGAAACTTTGTCGGAAATGAAGGAAAAAAAATCTTCCACACCTATGATTATGATTACCAAAAGTGAGGAAGAATATATTATGGAGGAAGCCATTGGCTCTAAAATTGCCGATTACTTAATTAAGCCTGTTAATCCGAATCAAATCCTATTGAGTTTGAAGAAAAACTTAGACCATTCAAGATTGATTTCAGAAAAAACAACTTTGGATTACCAAAAAGAATTTCGAAAAATCGCCATGGAAATGGCCATGGTCAACAGTTATGAGGATTGGGTAGAATTGTATAAAAAACTCTTGTTTTGGGAATTGGAGTTGGAAAACATCAACGACCAAAGCATGGTTGAAATTTTGGAAAGTCAAAAAGTGGAAGCCAATGTACAATTCGGAAAATTCATCGAGCGCAATTATGAAGATTGGTTTGCTACGCCTGTTCGTCAAGGCTCGAGTGAACCCAAAGCGGATAAACCGATACAATCGCATACGCTTTTCAGAGAATTAGTAGTTCCTGAATTGGTCAAAAAAGACAAGCCCATTTTATTTGTTGTGATTGACAACTTGCGCTACGACCAATGGAAAGCCATAGAAAGCGTTGTAGGCAATCATTATAAATTAGAAAAAGAAGTACCTTATTTTGCCAGTTTACCAACCGCTACACAATACGCCCGAAACTCGATTTTCTCTGGTTTAACACCATTAGAAATGGAGAAACAATTCCCGCAGTATTGGAAAAATGATGTAGAAGATGGTGGAAAAAATCTTTATGAAGCAGAATTTTTAACGGCTCATTTAAAGCGTTTAGGTTTAAATATCAAACAGGATTATTTTAAAATCACCAATTTAGCCAGTGGAAAAAAGTTGGCCGAAAATTTCAAAGGATTAAAGGATAATCAATTGGTTACCGTAGTTTACAACTTTGTAGACATGCTTTCCCATTCGAAAACCGAGATGGATGTGGTAAAAGAATTGGCTTCCGATGACAAAGCTTATCGTTCGTTAACGCTGAGTTGGTTTAAAAATTCACCACTACTTGAAATTATTCAACAAGGGCAAAAATTAGGTTTCAAATTAATCATTACTACTGATCACGGGACGATTAATGTAAAGAACCCATCTAAAGTGATTGGCGATAAAAACACCAGTTTAAATCTTCGATACAAAACCGGTAGAAGCTTGACGTATGAAGACAAAGACGTTTATGCTGTTAAAGATCCGAAGAAAATTGGATTACCAACGATCAACATGAGCAGTTCGTACATATTTGCTAAGAATGATCTATTTTTGGCCTATGTTAACAATTACAATCATTATGTAAGTTACTATCGAAATACTTACCAGCACGGCGGTATTTCATTAGAAGAAATGATCGTGCCGTTTTTAGTATTTAATCCGAAATAAAAAAAGTAAACAATGTTCAGTATTTAGTAATCAGTTGAAAAACTAAATACTGAACACTCCCGAAGCTTTGGGACTGAACACTGACCACTTACTTACCATGGAAATCATATTTTCAATTGACGAAATAAAAGAAGTCGCTCAAAAAATTTTAGCCGAAAAACCCAACAAAGTGATTCTTTTTCACGGCAATATGGGCGTTGGAAAAACCACTTTAATCAAGGCTTTGGCGAAAGAACTAGGCGTGAAAGATGCTACTAGCAGTCCTACATTTTCCTTAGTAAATGAATACCAAACGGATGACAATCAATTTGTATATCACTTTGACGTATACCGATTAAAATCAGAAGCAGAAGCTTTGGATATGGGCATCGATGAATATTTGTATTCGGGTCATTGGTGTTTTATTGAATGGGCAGAGAAAATCCCTAATCTGCTTCCGGAAGATTTTTCTATAATTAACTTATCTATAACGGTTGAGGGTAAAAGAGATTTAAGGTTAACATAATTAGATAAATTTTCGTAATTTCGGGCTAAATTCAATTACTAATTATGTCCTTAACCCCATTCACTAAGCAACAACTTTTACCTCAAGAGGAAAAATTAGAAGTCTATCGTCATAAAAGTGAACTTTTTATTGGCATTCCCAAAGAGACTTCATATCAAGAAAGACGTATTTGCTTAACGCCGGATGCGGTGAATTCATTGACATCACACGGACATAAAGTAATGATTGAATCGGGTGCCGGATTGAGTTCGAGTTATACCGACAAAGAGTTTAGCGATGCCGGAGCGACCATTACCAAAGACACCAAAAAAGTCTTTAGTTGTCCAATGTTATTGAAGGTTGAACCCTTAACGATGGAAGAAATTGCCTTTGTCAATAACAATGCAATAGTGATATCGGCCATTCAATTGAAAACCAGGAAAAAAGAATATTTCGAAGCCTTGAC
Source organism: Flavobacterium sp. 102 (assembly GCF_003634615.1). Taxonomy (NCBI): domain Bacteria; kingdom Pseudomonadati; phylum Bacteroidota; class Flavobacteriia; order Flavobacteriales; family Flavobacteriaceae; genus Flavobacterium; species Flavobacterium sp. 102. Next base: position 3,524,571 of record NZ_RBKX01000001.1, read on the forward strand.
CAAGAAAAAAGTAACGGCTTTAGCCTTTGAATATATCAAAGATGAAGACGGTTCATATCCCGCAGTGAAATCTTTAAGTGAAATTGCCGGAACGGCTTCTGTACTTATTGCGGCTGAATTAATGATCAACAACCAATTTGGGAAAGGATTATTACTCGGCAATATTACCGGAGTTCCACCAACCGATGTCGTTATTCTGGGTGCCGGAACTGTGGGCGAATTTGCTGCTAAAACCGCTTTAGGTTTGGGCGCCAGCGTAAAAGTATTTGACAATTCTATTACCAAACTAAGACGTTTACAAAATAACTTAAACCAAAGGATATTCACTTCTACCATACAACCAAAATCATTGCTAAAAGCGCTTAGAAGATGCGACGTCGCCATTGGTGCGATGCGTGGCAAAGAACGTTGTCCGGTTGTCGTTACGGAAACTATGGTGGAACACATGAAAAAAGGTGCTGTAATTGTGGATGTGAGTATTGATACCGGCGGTTGTTTTGAAACTTCGGAAGTGACTACTCATGAAAATCCAACCTTTATCAAAAACAATATTATTCATTATTGCGTTCCGAATATACCTTCGCGCTATTCTAAAACAGCTTCGCTTTCTATCAGTAACATCATCACACCTTATTTACTTCAAATAGCCGAAGATGGTGGTATTGAAAGCGCCATTCGTTGCAACAAAGGTTTGAAAAACGGAGTTTATTTATACCATGGAATTTTGACCAATAAAGCCATTGGCGATTGGTTCAATTTACCCGATAGTGACATCAATTTGATTGTATTCTAAAATAAACCTCCTTTTCATTTACTGTATATCTCACATTGATTACTTTTGCAAAAAAATAATCATATATGAAATGGCCTCAATACTTAGTTGTTGAATAAAAATCAATTAACTATGGCTATTCCATATGACCTATTAAAAACAATAAATATTACATATGAAATTTTACCAACGATTGGCCTACTATTTAGTGGGTTTTGTCATCGGGTTGTTTTTTGTTGCTATGGTTCTTAGCGGAAAAGATACAAGATGCAACTATTTCCCGAATGCCAGAGTATTAAATGACCTCAGAAACAAACCTTTCCAATACGATTCGATAGCGACCAAGCAAATGACACAAGGTTTAGCTGACAAAACTGACATCAAAAACATATTGACCCATGGCGATGTAGATTTTGACAAAAGCAACAAACCACAACAAGGCGGCGGAAAGCTATATGTCATTTACGGCCAAAATAAAAAGCAACAAGAAATCACGATAGAAGTTATTAATTTTTCGGATAAAGCAGTTTTAAAAAACATTAGCGAAACCAAAGAAGAATAAAAAAAGAGTTCAATAAAAAAGGGTTGTCAAATTGACAACCCTTTTTTTTATCTATATAGTTTAAAACTATGCTTGATTTCCTGTGTGACGGCTTTCGATTTCTTCAACCTCTTTCTTACTCATAGTATCATATACAACCGGAGTTGCAATAAATAAAGAAGAATAAGTTCCGACAACGATACCAACCAACATAGCGAAGATAAATCCTCTGATTGATTCTCCACCAAAGATGAACATGATTAACAACACTAAAATCATCGTTAATGAGGTGTTAATTGTTCTGGAAAGTGTAGTATTAATAGACGCGTTTACCACATCTTTGAAATTACCTTTCACATTTCCGGCTAAGAACTCTCTAACCCTGTCAAATACAATTACAGTATCATTCATCGAATAACCAATAACCGTTAAGATAGCCGCAATAAAGTGCTGGTCCATTTCCATGTGGAATGGCATGTATTTGTACAATAAAGAATATAATCCCAATACGAATACAACATCATGTAATACTGCTGCAATCGCACCTAATGAATATTGCCACTTACGGAAAGAGATTACCAAGTACAATCCAACAACCAACATGGCACCAATAACAGCCCAGAATGAATTGGTTTTAATATCAGCCGAAATGGCCGCACCAACTTTAGAGGCTTGCAATACACCTACTTTCTTTCCATCATAAGTATTGATGAAATTTTCATAAGAAATGTTTCCGTTGTAATATTTTTTTAAGGAGTTGTGTAACTTCTCATTTACTTCTTTGTCAACTTCAACACCATCTTCTTTGATTTTGTATTTAGTGGTCAATTTCAATTGATTGTCATCCCCAAAGACTTTAGCTTCAACCGCTACTCCAAAAGCAGCAGACAATTCCTCAGACACTTTAGTTGCTTCTACAGGCTTGTCAAATTTCACTTGGAAAGTTCTTCCTCCAACGAAATCAACACCTTCATCTAAACCATTAACGGCAAAAGAAATACAACTTCCAACCACTACTAATGTAGAGAAAATATAAGACCATTTTCTAACTTTAATAAAGTCGAAATGGAAACCTGTAAACCAATTTTTAGTCAATGGCGTACAGAACATTAAACTTCTGTTTTTAGCGATATCTCTATCAATAAAAATTCTGGCAATAAAGATTGAAGTAAATAATGATGTAAAAATACCGATTAACAAAGTAAGAGCAAAACCTTTGATTGGTCCGGTTCCAAAAGTATATAAGATAGCTCCGGTCAAAACGTGCGTTACGTTAGCATCAATAATCGAACGCATTGCACCTTTCCATCCGTAGGAAGATTTTACTGCTTCGGCTAAAGTTTTTCCTTCGCGCAATTCTTCTTTGGCTCTTTCATAAATAATAATATTGGCATCAACCGCAGTTCCTAACGTCAATACGATACCTGCAATTCCAGGTAAAGTCAAAACGAAACCAAAACTGGCCATTACACCAAATAAGAAAAGTAAGTTTAACAACAAGGCCGCATTAGCATACCAACCTGCTCTACCATAATAGAACACCATCCATAAACACACTAACAAGAAACCTACAATTGAGGAAGTCAAACCTGCACTAATAGCAATTTCTCCTAATGATGGTCCAACAATTTCCGACTGGATAATTTCTGCTGTAGCAGGTAATTTACCGGCTCTTAAAACGTTGGCTAAATCTTTAGTTTCAGCTACATCAAAACTTCCGGTGATTTCTGATCTTCCACCTGAAATTGGTCCCGAAGTCACACCTGGAGCAGAATATACTACATCATCTAAAGCAATAGCAATAAAGCCTTTTTGTGTGTAAGCATTGTTGGTTAATCTTTCCCATTCTTTTGCTCCGGCACCGTTCATTTGCATAGAAACGGCTGGTTTACCCATTTGGTCAAAAGTATCTCCGGCATCAACAATAACACCGCCACCTAATGGTGCCACGTCATCCTTGTTTCCTTTTAAAGCGTATAAATCAACTGTAGTAGTTTCTTTTTTGGTTTTCGCATCAGTATTAGTTACCGGTTTACCCCAAACAAATTTAGCAAAACGTTTGTCACCCGGCAATAAAGCGCGGATTTCATTTCTTTTAAAATAACTATTAACTGCTGCAGTATCTTTAGTGTTAACAATCGCTAAGATTGGTCCGCCACCGATAGAAACAAATTTGTCAAACAAAGGATTGTTTCCTTTTTTTGCTGTGGCTGAATCTCCGGCTTTATCCGTTAATAATTTGCTAAGTGAATCTTCTGCTTTAACGGCTTCCACTTTTTCGTCAACTTTTACAGTCGCTTTCAAAGTTTCGTTTGCTTGTTGAAGGAATCCGCCTAACTCTTCTGCTTTAAAGGTTTCCCAGAACTCTAATTCTGCTTTGCTCGATACTAATTTCTTAATACGGTCAACGTCTTTTGCACCAGGTAACTCAATTAAGATTCTACCGGTTTGACCTAATTTAGCAATATTGGGTTGCGTTACACCAAATTTATCGATACGACTTCTCAATACGCCAAATGCTGATTCCACTGACTCGTCAACTTTTCTTCTCAATACTTTTTGCACTTGTGCATCCGTAGAGTTGAAGTTTAACTCGCTATCGTCGAAATTTCTGTTGGCAAAAATATCCGGAGAAGCTAATTTTGTAGTTCCTTTATTGGCATCAAACGCTTCGAAGAAAGCATCCAAGTAAGATTGATTTCCTTTTTGGTTCACCTTAGCATCTTCCAATGCTTTGTTGAATACAGGATTTTTTGAATTGTTTGATAATTGTACCAAAACATCTTTAACCGAAATTTGAAGAATTACGTTAATTCCTCCTTCAAGGTCAAGACCTTTGTTAATCTGTTTGTCTTTCACATCATTAAATGTGAAAAAGTCAAGAAAAACTTTTTCTTTTCCTATCGAGTCAAGATATTTAATTTCTTTCTCAGGATTTCCTCCTGCAAAGTTTTTGGCATCATCTTTTACTTTATTGGCCACAAAAGTGAACGAAAGTTGGTAGATACTTACCAATGCAAATAGAATTGCGAAAAATTTAACTAGTCCTTTATTCTGCATTATTACTAAAAATTAATTAATTCTGGTTTTGTTATTGTTATACATAAAGCAAAAAACTATTGAAATTCAAAACATTATACGTTAAAGTATTGAATTTACAACAATTCCATTTTTTATGAAACGTGCAAATATATAATTATAGATAAGATTAACCAATATTTTCATGATTAATATCAAAAAAAAGACTGCAAAGTTTGCAGCCTCTTTTTCATCTTACCTTAATATATTATCCCAAATGAGATTTTAAGTCGTTATTCATGTTGCGAACCGCATCGGCACTCTTAGCAAATAAAGCTTTTTCAGCGTCATTCAAGTTGATGTCTACGATTTCCTCGATACCGTTTTTACCAATGATACAAGGCACACCGATACAAATATCGCTTTGACCATATTCACCTTCTAAATAGACTGAACACGGAATCATTTTCTTTTGGTCATTCAAAATAGCATCTACCAAATAAGATACCGAAGCACCCGGAGCATACCAAGCTGAAGTCCCTAACAAACCTGTCAAAGTTGCACCACCAACCATAGTGTCAGCGGCTACTTTTTCCAATTCGGCTGTAGACAAAAATTGAGAAACCGGCACACCATTATAAGAAGCCAATCTCGTTAACGGAATCATCGTAGTATCTCCGTGACCGCCGATTACCATTCCTTGAATATCATTTGCAGGTTTGTCAAGCGCCAAAGACAAATACGTTTTAAAACGTGAACTGTCTAAAGTACCACCCATACCAATGATTCTGTTTTTTGGTAAACCCAAAGATTTATAAGTCAAATAAGTCATTGTATCCATAGGATTAGACACAATCACAAAAATGGCATTAGGGGAATTTTGCAACAAATTTTCCGCAACAGATTTCACAATCCCGGCGTTAATTCCGATTAACTCTTCACGAGTCATTCCCGGTTTTCTCGGAATTCCTGAGGTAATCACTACCACATCGCTTCCGGCTGTTTTTGAATAATCATTAGTACTTCCAATCACTTTGGTATTAAACCCTAAAGTGGTTTGGGTTTGCATGATGTCTAATGCTTTTCCTTCAGCAAAACCTTCTCTAATATCCACCAACACAATTTCGCTGGCAATTCTTCTGTAAGCAATCGCATCGGCACATGTTGCCCCAACGTTTCCTGCTCCTACAATCGTAACTTTCATTTGTATATTAATTTAATTTCCGCTGCGCTCCAGATTAATTAATTTTTCTTAATCTCAAATGCCTCGGGTGTTGTTTCTTTATTTTTTTTGAAGCTATTCCCGCTATCCGTTGCAATCTTTTTTAGTTTGTCATACTGAGCCTGTCGAAGTACAAACTAAAAAAGGATTTCCACTACTATCGGGGCTAGTTAGGCATCGATTTTAGCGTACACCGCATTTTTCTCAATAAACTCTCTACGTGGCGGTACTTCGTCACCCATTAGCATTGAGAACACTCTATCAGCTTCTGCCAAACTATCAATCGTCACCTGACGCAGCGTTCTGTAACTTGGATCCATGGTAGTTTCCCACAATTGCTCCGCGTTCATTTCACCCAAACCTTTATAACGTTGAATAGCGGCGCTTCCGCCCATTCTTTCGTTGGCCAAATCACGTTGGTCATCGTTCCAAGCGTATTCTTTTTTGTTTCCTTTTTTCACCAAATACAAAGGTGGCGCTGCGATATAAACGTGTCCGCCTTCGATTAGTTCTTTCATAAAACGGAAGAAGAAGGTCAAAATCAAAGTAGAAATGTGACTACCATCGACGTCGGCATCACACATGATGATTACTTTGTGGTAACGCAATTTCTCTAAATTCAATGCTTTAGAATCTTCCTCGGTACCGATAGTAACTCCTAAAGCCGTGAATATATTTCGAATCTCTTCGTTTTCAAATACTTTGTGATGCATGGCTTTTTCCACGTTCAAAATCTTACCACGCAAAGGTAAAATCGCTTGGAAGTTACGGTCACGACCTTGTTTAGCCGTTCCACCCGCCGAATCTCCCTCGACTAGGTATACCTCACATCTTGCAGGATCTTGTTCTGAACAGTCAGACAATTTTCCCGGTAAACCACCACCGCCTAAAACGGTTTTGCGTTGTACCATTTCACGGGCTTTCTTAGCCGCGTGACGGGCTTGCGCTGCAAGAATGACCTTTTGCACAATGATGCGAGCGTCATTTGGATTTTCTTCCAAATAATTCTCTAGCATTTCCGCTACCGCTTGAGACACCGGAGAAACTACTTCTCGGTTACCCAATTTGGTTTTGGTTTGTCCTTCAAACTGCGGCTCTTGTACTTTTACCGAAATAATCGCAGTCAATCCTTCACGGAAGTCATCACCCGAAATTTCGAATTTTAATTTCTCCAACAAACCGGAAGCGTCCGCATACTTTTTCAACGTACGAGTCAATCCCATACGGAAACCTTGCAAGTGCGTTCCACCTTCATGCGTGTTGATATTATTCACATAAGAGAAAATATTCTCCGCATAACTTTCGTTGTAAATTAAAGCCACTTCCACCGGAATTTCACCTTTTTCATGCTCCATGCTAATTACATGGCTGATGATTGGAATACGGTTCCCATCAAGAAAACGAACGAACTCTTTTAATCCTTCTTGTGAATGAAAAACTTCACCTTCGAAATCGCCATTCTCTTTAGTATGTCTTCTGTCAGTAAGCGTAATGGTTATACCTTTGTTCAAAAACGAAAGCTCACGCATACGTCCGGCCAAAGTATCATAAGAATACTCTAATGTTTGAGTAAATATAGTAGCATCCGGCTTGAAAGTAACTGTTGTCCCTCTTTTAGTAGTTTCACCAATTTGCTTCACAGGATACATTGATTTTCCTCTTTCATATTCTTGCTCATACACTTTCCCATCACGGAAAACTGTAGCACGCAAATGATCAGAAAGAGCATTCACACAGGAAACACCAACACCGTGTAAACCTCCTGAAACCTTATACGAATCTTTATCAAATTTTCCTCCGGCTCCGATTTTGGTCATTACAACCTCCAAAGCCGACACGCCTTCTTTTTTGTGCATGTCAACCGGAATTCCACGACCGTTATCTTCAACGGTAACAGAATTATCTTCATTAATAATTACACTAATGGTATCACAATGTCCAGCTAAAGCCTCATCAATCGAGTTGTCTACCACTTCGTAAACCAAGTGATGCAAACCTCTGACTCCGGTATCTCCAATATACATGGAAGGACGCATTCTTACGTGCTCCATTCCTTCTAACGCCTGAATACTATCAGCTGAATAATTGTTCTTTTTAATCTCGTCGCTCATATAATTTTATCGTAAAAAATGTAATTTTTGTCTAACACGCAAATATATAAAAACGCATAGGATTTCCTACTGTAAAAAGGGTTTAAAAGGGTTAAGTTATTAACATTTTTGGCATGATTTCAACAAAAAAACGCCCGCCAAAAATGACGGACGTTCTTTAACAAACAAACTAAACTTCAATCTAAACTCAAACGCTAACGTTTGGTTTTGCTATTTCAACATCTGCTTGGACGTGCGCTGAATTCGCTCTTCCGCTTGGATCTTGATTCTCTTGCCATTTTGGTATCCATTTGCGAACGGTTTGTGCCGCACTGACCTGTGGATAATATTTATGGAAAATTGTTCTGTAAAAATAAGCTTCTTTCGTTGCCGGTGAATTGTAAGGAAAAAGAGTAGCGGCTTTCTCCATTTGCTCATCGGTTACTTGCGAAGCGCAATAGTCAATTAAAGTGTCAATCCAGTTGTAACCAACACCATCCGAGAATTGTTCTTTTTGACGCCACAAAACTTCATCCGGAAGATAAGGTTGTTCCGGCGTGTCGAATGCTTTTCTTAAGATGTATTTTTCTTTTCCGTCGTAAGTCTTAGGCTGTTTTTCAACGCCTTTGATTTTCATCGCTACATCTAGGAAGGCTTTGTCTAAAAACGGCACTCTCGCTTCTAATCCGTGCGCCATCGTTGATTTATCGGCACGAAGTAAATCGGCTGTAAACAACTTTTGGACTCTTTCGATGGTTTCTTTGGTAAAATCTTCGGTGCTTGGTGCATTTCTAAAGTACAAATATCCTCCGAAAATCTCATCGGCACCTTCGCCCGAAAGCACTACTTTGATACCCAAATCGGTTATCGCTTTTGACAAAAAATACATAGGTGTACTGGCTCTTACCGAAGTAACATCATAGGTTTCCAGATGCCAAATCAATTTATCCAAAATCTCAATACCCTGTTCGATAGTAAAATGAATTTCATGGTGCTTAGTTCCTAAAAATTCAGCCACTTTTCGTGCAGCTTTGGCATCTGGTGCTTCCGCATCCAAACCTATAGAAAAAGAATGCAATTCTTTCCCTTTTTCTTTTAATAAACGAGCTGCAATTGACGAAGTTAAGGAAGAATCTAATCCTCCAGAAAGCAATACACCAATGGGCACATCACTCATCAATCTTTTGCGAGTAGCTTCCGTTAATGATTCTCTTAAAGCAGTATAATCAACCTCAGCATCGCATGTTGTATAATCTTCGTATTCCGGCGTATAATATTTTACAAAACCGGTTTCTGCGGTATAATAATGTCCCGGTGGAAAGGTAGAAAATGTTTTACATTGGTCGGCTATCGGCTTCATTTCGGAAGCAAAATACATTCTGCCTCTTTCATCCACGCCATAATATAAAGGTTTCACTCCTAGTGGATCACGACCGGCAATATAATCATCACCATCAATCACTACAAAAGCAAAATCGCCATCTAATAAGTGTACAAAATCGTAGCCCAACTTCTCATACAAATGAACAATAACCTCTGAATCTGATTTGGAACGGAACACATGGTCTTTCAAAATCGTATCTCTTAACTCTTGGTGATTGTAGATTTCGCCATTGTGGACCATCCAAGCGGTATCACAACCTTGAATAGGCTGTCTGCCTGAATGCAGATCAATAATTGACAAACGTTCGTGGCTTAAAATGTGTCCGTTTTCGGTAACATGGATATCACTCTCATCCGGTCCGCGATGCGACATTCTTTTGGAAAGTTGTTTCACCAATTGCTCATCTTTTCCTTTTCCTATAATGGCTAATATTCCGCACATAATCTTTTCTTTTAATTCTAAATTTGTTTATTTGATAAAGCAAAAATGCTATATTCGTTTTAATACAAAAACAAAAAACAAACAATTGATTATAATTTGTAACTAAAAAAAGAAATAAAGATTAATTACGAAAGTGAATCTACAAAAAAGAGAGTCTTTAAGTAAGGATTTATAAAAATCAGCTTTTTTTAGTAATGAAGTATTCAAACATTGTAAAAACAATATTCTATATTTGGTCAAAATCAAGTCAACGGTGACGTATTTCATGAACTACACAGACTTTTTAAATAAAACTTCATTAGACAATAGGATAAATTGGGTTGACCAAGTTAAAGGCTTCACCATTTTTTTGGTGGTGTATGGTCATAATTTTCCGTTCAATGAAAAATACATCTATAGCTTTCACATGCCTTTGTTTATTATGGTTGCAGGTTTTTTCCATCCGGCTGTATCCGCTTTGTCCAACATAAAAAAAAGAACAACTTCTATTCTTGTTCCTTACTTTTTGTGGAGTTTTATTTTATTTGCGCTTTGGTTTTTCATTACCCGTAACTATGGTGACAATCTTCTGTACCATCTTTCTCCTCTTAAGAACTTTCTTGGAATATTTTATTCGCAAGGCGGAAGAGATTATATGGATTGGGGAATACCCATGTGGTTTTTGCCTGCTATCTTTATGACTTTCTTGATTTTCCATTGGTTGCGAAAGATCAAAAACGACGCATTGTTTTGTGTTATTTTAGCGCTTATTCCGATTTGCGGTTTTATTTATTCGAGGCTTACTCACATTAATTTACCATGGAGTATTAATATTGCTATGGTGGCTTTAATTTTCTATGCTTTTGGATTTTATGCCTTTCCAAAAATAAATTCAATTGCCAAGAAAACAAGTATTCTCTTGGCGGCAATAATAGGACTGATTCATTTTTTTCTATATGATCACAATCTCAAAATAGACCTGTACCGAGCGGTTTATGGAAACGAATTCTTTTTCATCTTAAATGGTATTTTGGGAAGTTTATTCATATTGTTCTTTTTCAAAGCTTTTCCGGTTTTCCGGTTTTTAGCCTTTATCGGAAAGTTTTCTTTGACTATATTGGCTTTACAGCTTTTGGCTATGACTTTTATCAAAGTAATTCTTCTGTATGTGTTGGGCCAAAACGATTTTAATTTCTCGGAATGGGAACGTTTTTTATATGCTGTTTTGCAAATCATCTTAATGATTCCGGGGTTTTTCATCATCAACAACTATGTACCAATATTAAATGGAGGTTTTAAAAAAATATAAAACACAGCTTCTTTTTCACTTGTTTTTGAATTTTGCCTTTGCCCTATTCATTACGCTTGCTTCCTATTACCATCTTCCGTTGTATTCATTTACTGATTACAGCTTTTACTTTTTCCACTTTTTGGCATTGCAATTTTCAATATTTGGTTTTTTATACTTTTTAAGCTTAAACAAATACCTGTTCCGATTTTTGTTCCCTGTAATATTCATGCTTTTTTCGTGCATCGCTTATTGGGTTTATTTTCAAGACATTGCCATTTCGCATAGTATTATTCAGGTTTCATTGGAAACAAAGGCCGATATTATTTTGGACTTAATCAGTATTCCATTCATACTCTATCTTCTTTCTTCGATAACGATAATATTTTTTATACTGAAGTATTATAACAAGCTAAAAGCAAACCAACTAAAATCACCTTTGACAATATTAGCGGTAATCGCCCTATTCAGTTATTCGTTTGTGGAAAATTATAGATTTGGCACCTTCAACAGAAGATTACCTTATAATGTTATAACGTCTTCCAGAGAGTATTTTGGACAAAACAATCTTATTGTAAAACCAATCAACCAAACTATAAAAGCCAATACTGACAGTTTAAACGTAATATTTATACTTGGTGAAAGTGTTAGAGCAGATCATCTTCAGCTGAATGGTTACCATAGAAAAACAACACCGTTATTAGCCAAAAGAAAAAACATCATCAGCTTTCCGAATGCTTATACGCCTTTAACTTATACCGCGATTAGTGTTCCACAAATACTAACCAATGCAACACTTACCGATGATTACAGTCAGCCCAAATATTCTTTAATAGATGTTCTGAACCACGCCAAAATACAAACGAATTGGATTGGAAATCAAACACCAGAAAAAAGCTATGAAATATTTATTGAGCAATCGGGATATCAAAAAATCATTGATCCGTTACATTCCGAATTGAGTTTTCAGAAAGATTATGACGATAAAATGCTTCCGGTTTTCAAAACCATTTTTAAACCCAATCAAAGCCAATTTACAACCTTACACATGATGGGAAGCCATTGGTGGTATGAAACGAGATATCCTGATGTATTCAGAAAATTTCAACCCGCTATCAAAAGTAAACACATTCCTTCAAACACCAAAGAAGAAATGATAAACTCTTATGACAACACAATTTTATACCTTGATTTTTTTATTGATCAAGTGATTGAACATGCCGAAAAGCAAAATTCAAACACCTTGATTATTTACTTGGCTGACCACGGAGAAATTTTAGGCGAAGACAATTTGTGGCTACACGCACAATCCGGAAAAGCCAGCGAGAATCCGGCGATGCTTATTTGGTATTCTGAGAGTTTTAAAGAAAAATATCCCGAAACTATTTCCAAGTTGAAACTAAAACAAAACGAAAAAACCGACTTGGATTTCTTTTTCCACAGCATTTTGGATGTATACAAAATTGAAGGCATTGAATACAATAAGAAAAAAGTAATTTTTTAAATCTGTCTATTCAACCGTTTCTATAAGATAAGGTTTCCCATTCATATCAAACTCAAATCCGATTGAATTTCCCATCAATTTACTACCTAAAGGTGATTGTGGTGAAAGTGCAAAAACCGTTTTACTATCGATAGTTATTTTAGGCAAAGCGACACTGATAAAAAGCAACATACCATTGGCTTGCACTAAACTTCCCAAAGCTACTTTTTGATGTCTGGCAGCAGCATCAATTTTTTCAAGAACTACTTTCTGTTCGAGAATTTCTTTGAGTTTGTGATTCAGTTTTTCCTGTTCCAAATGCATCATCGATAATGCAGTTTCGTGCTTATCGCCTGCCGAACCTTTGGCATCATTTTGCGCATCAATCGTCAAACCGGAAATCATGTCTTGAAAAACATCAATTCGGTCTTGGATTAATTCTTTGTAACGAAGAAGGATTTGTTGTTTAAAAGTCATTTGTTTTAACCGCAAAGGTCACAAAGTTTTTCGCAGAGTTCGCTAAGAAACCCTTTTAAACACTTTGCGTGCTTCGCGGTTCCTCAGCGAACTTTGCGGTTGAATAGATTAAAAGTCGAATTTATAACTCGCACCACCAAGCACTTGCAATCCTTGCACCGGATAGTTTAACCAACGTTGGTAATCTTGGTTAGCTAAGTTATTTCCTTTTAAGAAAAAGGTCAAACGCTCGCTGTATTTGAATCCAACATGTGCATTTAAATCGAAATAACTATCCAAAGTTACATTCTGAATTGGATAATCAATCAACAACGAACTGCGGATAAATTGGTCTTTTCTTTCTCCAACAAAAAACAAGCTGGTTCCGGCGTACCATTTTGGCGTAATATTGACATCCAAATTAGCACCTACTTTTATTCCCGGTAAATTCCAAGCTTCACCTTGTGCATCCATCGTGTAGCTGTTGAAAGTACCGTTTATCCCAAAAGTTACATTTTTAGAGAAATCCGCTTTCAGTTCCCCAAAGAAACTAATGGTTTTTACGTTGTCATACAATACATTGAAGGAATTTCCAAAAGTATAACCGTCTGTGTTCGGATTATTTTCGTCGTAACCATAGCTTTTGAATAATGGTTTGTTTTCTTCACTCAAATAAGAACCACGAACATTATAACTCACGCTATTGGCTAATTTTCCTTTTAAACCAACATACACATCAAACTTCTGATCCGTTGGCGCAACACCTAATGTTGGTGCCACAAAGAAGTTTTCCTGTACAAAATCGTGATAAGAGTTTTGTTTCAATGCACCTTCAATTCCGGCATAAAAAATCATTAAATCACCAACAACTCTATACGAACCGGTAACTTGCGGATAGATAAAGAATTTGCTTTCTCCTTCTTCTTGCGCAGCACTGTAAAAGAAACCTACTCCGGCATTAATCGTCAAATCATCTTTTTGGATTTTAACACTAGGTTGAAAACCAACATTGGTAAAACCATATTTATAACTTGGATTTCCTGAAATGTCTTGATCAAAAGAACCACTGATGTAATCTAAGATGAAGTCGGCTTTAATTTTTTGCTCTACAATATCAAATTCTAAGGATGGCTTGGCTACAAAACGATTTTCCGCTGATCCAAAAGCATCCCAAAAACGACTGAATTTAATTGAACTTTCTTTTAAAACACTACTCAATCCTAATCTTCCACCAACATATAATGTATGGTAAGTTTGTTGTTCATCAATGGTTTCAATCGTTGCATCCGAAAAAACTCCCGGTGGAATTCCATACCAATTGTAAATTTGGTTTTTATACCCTAAATCGGCATTCCAAGTCATGGCTTTGGTTCGGCTTCCGTAGGTCAAATCTAAAGCCGTGTTCATGAATTTATCGTCTAAAATGACATTATCAATTCCACCTTGAGACGAACTGTGACGCAACATACCACCGAAATAATCGGTATTGCTTACGTTTTCCGTAACGAACAATTCAACATTGGCTGTGCCGTAATTTCCGGCAGCTAATGTCAAATAATTACTAAAGATTTTCTCTTCAGGCGATTTGTCAACATTGGCTGCTTTTCCTTTAGAAGGTGCAAAAGTAGAAGCTACCGGAAAAGAAAAAATGTTGTACTTGATGTTTTCTTTTTTTAAGGTTTCTTCGTCATCCAAAGTTGGCGTTTCCTTTACTTTAAAAGCATCAGAAATTGTTGGCGTATAAGGTTTCACGACGTTTACCACTTCAGTTCCTATATTGTCATCTTTCTTTTGGGCAAAGGAGATTTGGGTCAAAAAGAGAACGGCTACTATATATTTTACTTGTTTCATATCTATTTAAAATTTCACAGAGGTTCACTAAGAAGCTCAAAGATTCACAGAGATTTAATCGGTTATTGAGGAATTCGTTTTGGCCGCTTCGCCTTTGATTATGTCCAATTCGGTTTGCGCTTCCGCTACGATATCGGCATAGGAAGCAAAATTTTTAATTACACTATCCAAGATAGATGTTGCGCTGAAATTGTCTTTTAATTGGTAATAGTTTTTCGCCATTACAATCAAACCTTTAGCACCAAAATATTTATAACCTGAATAATCTTTGGCTAATTTTTGAACTGTTTTATTCGAATCTTCATATTTACCGTCTTTGTTTTTGAAATAGGCTTCATAATACAATGCTTCGGCGGCTAGTTCTCCTTTGGCAATAGTTAATAGTTTGGCGTAAGCCACACGAGCTTTAGCTTCATCATTCACTTGAATCGCCGCACGAGCAACAATAATTTGCGCATCACTCTTAACTTTATTATCTGTTTTTGGATTAGCCAAAACCTTGTCAGCATAAACTACAGCATTAGCATAATCTTTTTGTTCATAATAAGCACGCATCAAATTGGCTTGTGCAAAAGTTACGTTTTGAGGAAAATCAGCTTCTGCTTCTAAGCGTTTCAAGACCGGAGAAGCTTTGGTGTAATCGTTTTTCTTTAAATGAATTTCGGCCAAACGCGCTAACGATTGTTCGGTAAATTCGTTTCTCTGTTTGTTGATTACGTATTCATAATTGGCCACCGAATTACCTTCCAAACCATCAGCATAATAAGATTGCGCCAAATAGAAATTGGCCTTCAACGCGTGAATTCCGTTTGGAAATTTAGACACATAACCGCTCAAACTCGAGATCGCTTGCTTGGTATTGTTTTGCAAATATTGTTTTTCTGCAGCTTCATAAGTATCATTATCCAATTCGGCATCAGTTACTTCTACGAAATCCAAAGTTCTTACCCAAGAGGCATATTCGTCTACTTTTCCGTTGTCCATATAAATCAAACGCGCAGTAGAAACTGCTTCTAATGCTTCCGGAGATTTTGGATAATCGGCCGCTACTTTTTTGAATTTAGCCAAAGCCAATTCATCTTTTTGTGCATTATAATAAACCAATCCTTGACGCAAAACTGCTTTCGAAGCAAACGAGCCGTTTTTGAATTCGCTCAACAATTGGTCATAAGTTTTTACAGCCAAATCGGTTTTTCCTTCGGCTACATACGTATTCCCTAACTCAAACAAAGCGTCATCACGGAATTTTGAGGTTTTGAAATTTTGCAAGAACTTATTGAAGTCTTCAATTTTCTTATCATTTCGCGAAACGAAACCATAACTCAAGGCTTTTTGGAACGCTGCATAATCGGCGTCAATGCCTTTCATTTCGATGGCTTTGTTGTAAGCATCCATGGCAGGCCAATATTTAGAAGTCACGAATCGGGAATCGCCTAAACGCAAATACGCGTCATTCAAACGCACTTTATCGTCTTTGTTTCCGTCAATGAAATTTTGGAAATAATTTCCGGCTTGTTCGTATTCCTTTTGCTTGAAATAAGCGTAAGCGATGTTGTAATTGATGTTTTTATGTTCCGGTGTTTCTTTGGCGGAAGCATAAGCTACAAATTGTTTGAAACTCAACAAAGCTTCATTGAAATTGTCTAAAACATATTCGGTTTCGCCTTTCCAGAAAGTCGCTCTGGCAGTGAACTTTTCATTTTTTGGCGTCGCAATTGACTTTTTAAACATGCCTAAAGCACCTTTATAATCGCCATCCGTATACAATTCAATCCCGCGATAGAAAGTTACTTTTTGATAAGCCGGCTTGTTTTCGACGGTATTGTTTTTTTCCAATAACGTCAACGCATCTTTATAATTTTTCGAAGTGATATACGAATTGATTAACAAATTTTCGATTTCAACTTTGCTGGTCGAATTCGGATATTTGGTCAAAAACGCCGACAATACATCCGGAACCGATTGGTAGGAGTTTCCGATTTCGTAACTCAATTTGGCGTAATTTAAATTGGCATCTTCCTGAATTTGTTTGTCAAAATCCATTTCAGAAGCACTTTTAAAAGCGTTCAATGCTTGTTGTTTTTTATCGGTTTTGAAATAACATTCACCCAAGTGATAATAGCCATTTTGAGCTACCGAATCTTTTCCTTCAATGATTTTATTGAATTGCAAAATCGCATTTTCATAGTCTTTTTGCATGTAGTAAGTGTAACCTAATTGGTAATAATCAGTGTTACTCCATTTGCCTTTTTTGCCTCGGTATTCTTTTAAATAAGGCAATGCTTTGTCATATTGTTTCAAATTGAAATGACTTTCGCCTATGATTTTATTCAATTCAGATTTTTCGGAAGCGTTTGAATTGGGCATTGCAGTCAAACCGGCTTGAATGGCTTGCTCAAATTCACCGGCTTTAAAATGCATGTCGGCTTTGAAATAAGACAATTTCTCTTTGTATTTTTCTTCGGTTTCAACTTCTTTGAAATATTTATTCGCTTCTTGGTAATTGTTGCCTTCATATTCCATAAATCCTAAGTAGTAATTGGCTTGTGTTCCGTATTCTTTAGAATTCACGACTTTTTTCAGATACTCAGCGGCTTCTTTTTTGTTTCCGGCTGTAAAATGAGCATAGCCTTTTTGGAACGTAAATTTTTCACTTTGCTCATAAGTTAAAGCACTTTCATCTACTTTATCAAAGTATTGCAGTGCTTGCGGAAATTTACCTTGTTCAAAATAATATTGGGCTACTTCAATGTAAGCTTGATTTTGTTTCGAACTCGTTGGATAATCAGCAACGAATTTTTCCATCAACTCATCGGCATTGCTTTGATTTAAATGAATAGCACAATTGGCGATATAATAAGCACAGTCGGATTGAACATCTTCTGCTCTGCTGTCTTGCTTTACTCTTTCGAAAAGAATTTGGGCCGATTGGTACTGCTTGTCTTTGTACAATAAAATAGCCTTGTCGAAATCGGATAAATTATGGGTATAAATAGCAGATTGTTGGGCTGACATCGTTGAAATTCCTGCAACAGTCAGTAGAAAACATAACATTAAAACTCTACGCATGGTCTTTATTTTTACTTATCCAAAAATATTACTCTATACACTATAACGTGAAAACTATACCATTTATTATAAACATTCTTTTAAACAATTTCTTTTGAGGAAAAGATAAGAGAAGATGAGACAAAAAGAGGAGAGACATTCTATTTGAAATGAGTCTATTATCTATCCGTCTATCATCTATTATCTGAATTAGAAAAATATATTTTGAATACAAGCCTTATCTTTATTACTTTTACCACATAAACCAAATTACTCATGTCACAAACAGTTTTATCTTTAAAAAACGTTACTATTTATCAGGAAAAGAAAGTGATTTTATCACAAGTTAACCTTGAAGTAAAAGAAGGCGAATTCCTTTATATCATTGGTAAAACAGGTACGGGTAAAAGTAGTTTTATGAAAACTTTATACGGAGATTTGCCTTTGACTGAAGGTTCCGGAACTATTGTGGGCTATGATTTGGTGAACTTAAAGGAAAATGACATTCCGTTTTTGAGAAGAAAGATTGGGATTGTTTTTCAGGACTTTCAATTATTGCACGATAGAAGCGTAAACAAAAACATGTTGTTCGTTTTAAAAGCTACCGGTTGGAGTGATGAAAAAGCGATGCAAGACAAAATCGACGAAGTTTTAGAAAAAGTTGGTTTAAAAGGAATTGCCAACAAAATGCCGCACCAACTTTCGGGCGGAGAACAACAAAGAGTAGCGATTGCGAGAGCATTATTGAACGATCCGGAATTAATCCTAGCAGATGAACCAACGGGAAATTTAGACCCGCAAACCAGCGCGGAAGTTTTGGCTGTATTGAAAAAAATCAACGAAAATGGTAAAACCGTAATTATGGCCACACACGATTATGCGGTGATTATGAAATTTCCATCGAAAACGTTGAAATGTGAAGACAATACTATTTTTGAAGTCGTTCAGAAGACGGTTTAATCCCATTCACATCGGTTAAAAACTTAGCCAATAGCAAAATTACAAACGGAAAAGTCACGAGGTGAAACCTATCACCTTGACCACACGAAACTCCTGAAAGCACAATAATATAAGTAATAAAAAACGCTATAAAAAAGTACAGACGTTCTTTTTTGTAGTACTTGAATAAAAAGTAGGCGGAAAGCAATATCGCCAGCAAAGTAAAGATTCTGTTTTGCCATTTGGTCACCTCAAAAACTAACGATTTCCAAAACGAAAAGTTATCTTTATTCTCATGATTTATCAAATTTTCAATGCAAACATTTCCGGTTATTGAATTATCGAGCACATCATCAAAATAGGCTTTTATCAAATTCGGAAAATTGTTTTTAACTTGGTCTTTAAGATCTTCCGTTGCCACTTTCTTTTGGTCAGTAAAATTCAGACCAAACAAATATTCTCCTCTCGGATTGTTCCTTCCAATGTATTCCTGCCCGTTTTCATAACATTTCGCTTTAGTACAAAGATAATTGTGATAGGTCACACCGTCAATGTAGCTGATGGTAAAATCGCCATACTGCGCACGCATTCCCACAACTTGAATGGTAATCATCAATAGACTTCCATACACGAAAATCATGCTTTTTGACTTGTAGTTTCTAAAAACTTCTTTGATAAAAAACAGTGTAATTATAATTGCAAAAAACTTAGCGCCCGGTTTGACCAACATACTCGACAATACTAAAGCCAAAGCCAATGACAGATACCAAAACTTCTTGGTTTTATAATATTGGAACAATAAATAAAAGGCCAACATGATGAAAAAAACAAAAATGTTTTCGGTCAAAATGTGAAAATTCCAAATGATATTTCCCAAGAAAAAAAAAGGAAAAATCGCAAACACAAAAGCCACTTTTTCTTTGACAAAATACTTCGCAATTTCAAATAGAAGTATCGAAGTGCCTAACCAACAAAAAACATTGACCAACAAACTCCATTGAAAAATTCCGGCATCTGAACTTCCGAATAAATACGGAAATCCGGTAATAAAAGCCATCACCATCGGTCGGTAATAATGACCTGTGAATTTATGATACATCTTTTGGGCCGATTCCAAATAGTTCTCACAATCGGGATAAACTTTGGTTTGCAGGTCTAATTGCAAAAGAAAGTTTAAGGTTTCCAAACAAAACAAACCCACAATAATAATAAGGAAATGATAACGGTATTTTTTCCAAAAGGAAGTCAAACTATTCTTATTTGTTGTCAACATACTGATTTTATTTGAATTCTATTGTAAATCTACAGTAAAAAATATACCTAAATTTGAAGGGTTATACAACTAAAATTTACAATTAAAAATAGCTGAACGAAAATCCATGTAAATTAAGATTTACTAAATCAATTCGGTTCATAGTGCAAATATTACCAAAAAATATATTTCTTTGTAAAGGTATTATTAAATTCCGCTTTTGTAAATGATTTCAATCCTTATTCCAACATACAACTTCAACACTTTACCTTTAGTACAGGAATTGCACAATCAAATCCTTTTGGAAAATATCGAATTTGAAATCATCGTTCAAGATGATGCTTCTCCGGTCAACGAAAATACGGAAATCAACTCAAAGATAAACCAACTGAAAAACTGTCGTTTTGAGCGCAATGAAACCAATTTAGGTCGTGGACAAAACAGAAATGCCTTGGTAGCGAAAGCCCAATATGATTGGATTTTATTAATGGATTGCGACATGTTTCCCAAGAGTAAAAACTTCATCAAAATTTATTTAAAAAGCATTAGTAAAAAAGACAAACAAGCCGTTTTTGGAGGTATTATTTATTTTGATGAAAAACCTAAAGATAATGAAGTCCTGAGATGGGTTTTTGGCAAAAACAGAGAAGAAATTCCGTTAAAAAAAAGATTGACAAATCCTTATCATTATACTTTAATCTCGAATATTTTAGTCCAAAAAAAATGGGTAATGGCACATCCTTTTGACAATAACATTTACAATTATGGTTATGAAGATGTGGTCTTAATTTTAGGCTTTAAAAGTAATAACATTCCCATACACCATATCGAAAATCCGGCCTTTCATCTGAATCTAGAAACATCTTCCGTTTTTTTAGAGAAATCGCATTGTTCTTTGGAGAATTTGAAACACATTATTGACAAGAAAATCATCGAACCCAATGATACTGCTTTGATTAAAATGTATGCTAAACTCGAAAAATTGAAATTGGTAAAAACGACAGCGTTTCTATTCAAAATTTTAAAAAAGTATTTCATTAAAAATTTGCTTTCAAAAAACCCATCCATTTTTATATTTGACGTTTATCGTTTAGGTTATTTTTGCCAATTAAACTCACGCTGATGCCCTATTTTTCAATAGTTATAACGGTTTACAACAAAGAAAACTTTGTAGGCGAAACGCTCGAAAGTGTTTTGAAACAAACGTATACCGACTTTGAAATAATCATTGTTAATGACGGCTCAACAGACAATAGCGAGACTGTTATCCAAACTTTTAAAGACAGTCGTATTCAATATTTTTTTCAAAAAAATGAAGGCGTTGCCAAAGCAAGAAACTTCGGAATTGAAAAAACCCAAGGCGATTATGTTTGCTTTTTAGATGCCGATGATTATTGGAATTCGAATTTTCTGGAAACCATGCATTACTACTGTCAAAAACTTCCCGAACAAAAAGTGTTTGCGTGCGCAATTGAAGTGGAAACAGAGAATAAAACCTTTCCGGCGAATTATTCAATTGACAAAAAAGCAGATTTTGAAATCGTTGATTTTTTTACCGCAAGTCAAAAAGAATGTGTGCTTTGGACATCAAGTTCGGTTTTTCAAAAAAGTGTTTTTGAAAGCGTTGGACACTTTGACACCAATATCAAAAAAGGCGAAGACACTGAGTTATGGATTCGAATTGGCCTTCAATATCCGATTGTATTTCTTTGGCAAATTTTGGCCAAATATGTTTATGACAAAAGCAGTGTTTCCCGCAATCTGACTTACTTTTTTGAACCTTATACTTTTGAAAAATACGCTTTAGAAGAAAAGAAAAATCCAAAACTGAAACAATACTTGGATTTGAACCGATTTTCAGCCGTAATTAAATGCAAATTGAACGGTGATTTTGAAACAGCAAAATTACTTTACAAAGAAATCGATTTGGAAAAAATAGGCTGGAAAAAAGAAATCCTATTGCAATTGCCAAGTCTCTTATTAAAATCCTTGATTAGTTTCAAAAATTTTTTAGCTAAAATAGGTTTGGGAAAATCAGTTTTTAGATAACAAAAAATCGTCGTAATCACGAATATAATCGGCTTCTACAAAAACTTCCGAAGCAATGACCAAACAGACCGAACCTGATGAAAAATTCTCCAGTTCGCGCCAAATGCCATTTGGAATCAACAAACCTTGATTGGGTTTATTCAAAGTGACTTTTCGTTGTTGCTGACCATCATTCAAAACTACCTCAAAACTCCCGCTTAAGGCAACCAAAAACTCCTGCTGGTCTTTGTGCGAATGACCGCCACGTCGGCTGCCACTCGGAATATCATACAAATAATAAACCCGCTTCATTTCAAACGGAATGACGTCATTTTCAATTACGGAAAGGTTGCCACGTGTATCGTGAACTTTAGGAATTTCGATGATTTTGGCGTCGTTTATACTAGTCATTTGCTTTTAATAAATTTTGCCATTGATGGGCAATGGTTGTCAAAGATAAATGTTCTACACTTTTCTGAGCATTATTTTTACAGTTTTGGTATAAATTTTCGTCTTCAATCATCAAATTCATGGCTTCCGCCAAAGCTTTTGGGTTGTGATTTTGTACTAATAATCCGTTAACCTTATTTTTTACAATTTCTCTAGGTCCGGTTTTGCAATCTACTGAAATCACAGGCGTTCCAACGGTTAAAGATTCCACCAAGGACATCGGGAAACCTTCAAAATAACTGGTCAAAACCGTAGCTCTTGCATTTTGAATGTAAGGAACAATATCTTTTTGAAAAGGCAACACTTGAACAAAATCGTTGAGATTTTTGCTTTTGATTTTAGCCAAAATAGCGTCTCTATCAGAACCATCGCCTACTAAAAGCAGACTTACTTTCTTCTCTTGCAATTTTGACATTCCATACGCTTCAATCAACAAAGTAAGGTTCTTGATTTTGTCTTCCAATCTTCCAAAAAAGATAAAATAGCTTTGCGGAATATTAAC
The DNA here is from genome assembly GCF_003634615.1 of Flavobacterium sp. 102. NCBI lineage: Bacteria > Pseudomonadati > Bacteroidota > Flavobacteriia > Flavobacteriales > Flavobacteriaceae > Flavobacterium > Flavobacterium sp. 102. The sequence goes on from NZ_RBKX01000001.1 coordinate 3,547,315, forward strand.
TGGTTTGTCAAAAACGGTTTCGGTAAAAATAACAGGATTATAAATAGTTGTTGTATTGTTAAAACGATACTTTGCGTTGACTTTTTTTTCGATTTCATTGGAAACAAAGACCAATTGCGTTGCTTTCTGATAAAGATATTTGGCCCAAAAAACAGATTTCGGCAAATACATTTCAATATCCGAACTGTGAATCATGAAATAGGTTTTTCGATTGCCGTAAATCCATTTGGTAAAAATTTCACGCAACAAGACTGGTCGAGAGCGAATGTCTATTATGGTTTCGATTTGGTTTTCTTGCAAATATTGGGCAATAAATTTTCCTTTCTTAATCGCCCTAAAAACACCTTTTTCTTGGGCAAACAATTGTCCTAAATTGACCAATTTGCCTTGATATTCATAATCTACGAAATCCAAAATGATGATATGATGTACTTCATACCCTAAATTGTGCAACATCAATCCTAACAAACTGGCAAAACGCTCAGCGCCGCCAACACCAAGTGAAGCGGAAACTATAGCGATTTTATTGTTGTTTTTCATTTCTTACTTATATTGCAGAGATATTTTTTCAAAACGACATCAATTTTTGTCAGCGTAAATATAGGTAAACACGTTTAAAAATTGATATGGAGTTTACCTCTGACCTTAGAAACAATAACAAAAACAGAAGAAATATAGGAACATAATGAAGATTTTACTCATTGGAGAATACAGTCGGCTACACAATTCTTTAAAAGAAGGTTTGCTCGAGTTGGGAAACGAAGTTACTATCTTGGGATTCAAAGATGGCTTCAAGGATTTTCCCGTTGATTTTCCTTTGGTTAAAAAATGGGATTACGGTTTTTTGAAAAAAGTGAAATTGGGGGTTTTAAAACTGACCGGATTTGACATTTCTTCTTATTTAACGTATAAACAATTTCAGCAAAACCAACAGTATTTTCAAGGATTTGATGTGGTACAACTCATTAATGAAAACAGTTTTTTTTGCGACTTCCAATACGAGAAAAAGATTTTAAACTATCTTTTCAAAAACAATAAAAAGGTCTTTTTACTTTCTGCCGGAGATGATTATGAATATGTGAATTACAATTTTAACCATCCGGAAAACCCTTCGATCGTACAACCTTATTTGGACGGAAAAATTGCAGATAAAGCCTTTTCAAATGTTTTAAAATTCAGAAGAAAATCGTTTGAAAAACTACATGACTTTATTTATCAAAACATTCAAGGTGTGATTGCCACCGACATTGATTATCACATTCCATTACAAAATCATCCCAAATATTTAGGTTTGATTCCGAGTCCGATTAATTTAACAAAATTTCCTGAAAGCGAATTAAAAATCGGTGACAGAATTATTATTTTTCATGGGATTAACCGTGAAAGTTATTTCAAAAAAGGCAATGATTATTTTGAAAAAGCACTGGAAATAGTTCAGCAAAAATACAACGCCAAAATTGATGTTTTTGTAACCGAAAATGTGCCTTACAACGATTACATCAACCGCTACAATCAAGCGCATATCGTTTTAGATCAATTATACGGTCACGACCAAGGCAGCAACGCATTGGAAGCGATGGCAAAAGGCAAAGTGGTTTTTACCAACGCGAGTAAAACTTTTGAAAATCATTACAATCTAAAGGATAAAGTAGCTGTCAATGCACTTCCTGAGGTAGATTATTTGGTTACCCAATTGTCATTCTTAATTGAAAATCCGGAAGCGATAAAAAATATGGGGCAACGAGCTCGAAAATTTATTAAAAAAGAGCATGATTATCTGACTGTTGCCGGGAAATTTTTAGCCGTTTGGCACCGATAATTACACTTTCAACCATTGTTCTAATTGACTCATCTCACCTTGCCAATCTCTGGCTATATTACTTTTTAACAATTTTGCAGGAATACCGCCGATAAGTACATTTTGCCCAAAAGAAGTATAATCTTTAGTACACAAACTGTTTGAAGCAATTGTACAAAAATCGGGTGTATTGGTATTGGACAAAATGGTCACTCTGTTGCTAATATAATTGTAGTTCCCTAATTTTATTGGCGCAGTAAACGGATATTTTTCACCCGAAACAGTATCAATCATTTGGTGAACAGTCGTGTCGGAAAGTTGGGATTCGTAACCTATTCTCGCAAAGTCACCCAAAGTGATTTTATCAAAACAAATGATTTTTCCGCTATGGCCTAAAGACGACATATTGCCCATTGCTAAAATGGCATTTGGACCAACATGAACCAAATAATCTTTCCCGAATTGGACATGTCCATTAAAAATCATTTTACCCTCTAAATTAAATTCCGCAATACCTTTGGAACGGGAAATAATTTCGTAAGGCTGACCAAAGCCAATCATTCCTGATTTTATGGGTGCATTGAGAATTATTTCGCCGGAAATGTTTTTGAGTTTTACACTACCGTAAAAGTAAATCGGAAGTTTTTTAGCCAAGGAAAAAGGAAACTTTTTAAAATTAAAATACAGCGTTTTTGTCCAATTGATGGAGCAATAAAATTGTATTTTCTGATATAAGTTTCTTAACATTCCCATATTTATTCTTTCTTTCCGGAAAATAAATCTTTAAAATTCAGCCTTTTATTCAATTGGACAAATGAAAATCCCAACGAAATCAGGATTAAAACTGACAGCAATATATACTTTAAAATAATCGATTCAATATTTAAAGATAAAAAAGTTCCCAAACAGATAAAAGTACAATACGAAAATAACCGGTAAAATTCCTTATCAAATTCAAAATCATATCGCTTTGCGGTAATTAATTTCAATCCGAAAAAATGAATAATATAATTAACCAAAAAAGTAATCCCTAATCCTTCCAATCCATAGAAATAAAATCCTAAAATATTGATTATTAAAAATAAGGAATTAAAAAAAACAGACGTTTTAATAAATATTCCGGAATCTCCTTTGGCAATCAAAACATAACCCATCGACCAAGAAACCGCTTTGACAATCATGCCCAAAATACCCCAACAAACCAAAGGCACAATCGGTAAAAACTCTTTAGAATAAAGCAATCGAATAACTGTTGGTGCAAATACCAAAAACACTACAACGATTGGAGTCAACAATAAAACAGCAATGATAGATTGTTCTGTAACTAACTTTTTTACCTTAAGGTTATCGTGACAAACTTTAGCTAATCTTGGATAATAATCGGTTGCCATCGCAGTAAAAATCACACCAACATAAGTATTCAAAATCGTAAAACCGGCGCTGTAAAACCCAACTTCGGAAACACTTTTATAATGGCTGATAAAAACCTGAAGTAAATAGGAAGACAAAGTAGTTAGTAAACCAATTAAACTAAGCGAAAAACCAAGTATAATGAGTTGTTTTCCTTCAACAAAAACTTCTTTATTGGTCAACTTGACATTCTCAATTTTGATTTTTGCCCTAAAATAAAAAGCAACCATCATCGCTATCAAAGAAGAAATGACAATCGATGGCACAATTCCGTTTATTTTAAACCAATAATACAAAGGAAGTGAAACCAGCAATCCCAATAAATTACCCAATAAATTGGCTTTGGCCAAATATTGAATCTTGCTTAATCCCTGAAGAACAACTAAACTTCCGTTGGTTAATTGCTTAAATAACAAGGTAGAAGCAATTAAAACAAAGGCTAAAGTATATTGATCATTTCCAAAAGTCAGTCGGCTTAAAAATGGAGATAAAACAGCTACCGAAATCGCTCCCAAAATACCTGTAATCCAAATCAGTCTTTTAAGAATTGACACTTCTTTGGCTAATGATTCGGGATTATTCTCAGCGGCTGAGATGGCTTTAACACCACTGGTTTCTATACCTGCGTTGGTGAAACTTCCAATTAAATTGATTGCCGAATTGAATAATCCGATAAGCCCAATTCCAGCCGGACCGATTAGTATTGCAATAATTTTGGAACGGACTAAAGAAATTACAATACTAAAAACCTGTACACTTCCAAAAATAGAGGTTGATTTGATGATTTGTCGGTATGAAGATTGGGCATCCGTCATGAAATCAATACTGATTTAAAATTTGAATCACACTCGTTACTTCTTCCTCAGTCATCACCGGACTCAAAGGCAAACTCAATACTTCGCGATGAATTTTTTCTGTGATGGGAAATGAAAGCGAATTCCATTGTGCTAACGCCTTTTGTTGGTGTGACGGAATCGGATAATGAATTAGTGTTTCTATATTTTTTTGTTTCAAATAATCTTGTAAATCTTCTCTGTTTTGGGTTCGAATCACAAACAAATGAAAAACATGATTATTACTTCCATTCCAATAGGGCAAAGTGATTTTATCGTTTTTGATTTCGGCTACATAGCGTTTGACAATAGCCTTTCTTTTCTGATTTTCAGTGTCTAAATGAGGTAATTTAACATTTAAAAAAGCGGCTTGCAATTCATCCAAACGAGAATTAATTCCTATAAATTCGTTGTAATATTTTTGTTCCGAACCATAATTCCGCAAAGCGAAAATTACTTTGGCCAAATCGGCATCATTGGTTGTAATTCCACCGGCATCGCCTAAAGAACCAAGATTCTTCGCGGGATAAAAACTAAATGCCGCTGCATTAGAGAGATTTCCGGATTTTCGCAATTCGTAATTCGTAATTTGTGATTCGTAATTCATTGCTGCGCCATGAGCTTGCGCCGCATCTTCAACAACCAATAAATTATGTTGCTTGGCGATACTATTTATTTTATCCATTTCGGCCAGTTGTCCATAAAGATGAACCGCTAAAATAGCTTTTGTTTTTGACGTTATTCTTTTGGCAATTAAATCGGGATTGAGATTGTAGGTTTCCAACTTTGGTTCCACCAATACCGGAACCAAATCCGCTTGCAAAATGGCTAAAATACTGGCAATATAAGTATTCGCAGGAACGATAACTTCATCGCCTTTTTGCAGTTTTCCGAGTTGGATATACCCTTTAAAAATTAAAACCATCGCATCCAATCCGTTGCCTACGCCGATGCAATATTTAGCACCACAATATTGGGCAAAATCACGTTCGAAAGTTTTGACTTCGTCGCCTAAAACAAACCAACCTTTATCCAAAAACTGTTGCATTTTTTCTTGAAATGCGGTTTGATAAGGCAAATTGATTTTATGTAAGTCGAGGAATTTTATCATATCAAAACATTTTCTAATAACCCATAATTGCTTGTTTTCACTTCATAAAAATCTTGAACAACGGTTTTAGCGCCAAAACTTTCTTTCCAAAATAAAATACCTTCATTGATTTTCTTGCCGTTTTCTTCGTGTGACGGACCAAAATCAAAATAGATTTTATCTTTAAAAACTTCGGTTATCAAATGGTTGTAAAGAAAATCTAAACTTCCCAATTCGTTCTTTTTTTCATTGCCTGAAATGTATTGTGGATGTGCCACATTATCGGTAATAAAAACCGTTGTTCCTGCCACAATTTTATCTTCGTGATAGACATTAAAATGCCAAATATTATTTGGGAATTTTTGTTGTAATTTTATTATTTCTTCTACTGAATGCACTGGTTTGGCTTGGTGCTTTTTGTCTAAATTCGGAATCAAAATTTCGTTCCAAAAAAGGTCAAACTTCAATTCTTTCTTGATGACTAAATCGTTTTTTATACCACGTCGCAAACTCTCTTTTCGGGTTTTTGTAAAAGAAAATGGTTTCTTAAGGTCAATTACCGACAAACAATCTCTTCGGATTAATTGGGCTTTCGCCAAAAACAAAGCATATTCAATCTCCTCAGAAAAGAAACAATTATAAATACTTGGAACTAATTTCAACTGAAAACTTTCGAACTGATTTAGGCTTAAAAAAGCCAAAACTGATTTGACTACAGTAATGACTTCACCTAATTTTACCTTTTCTCCAAAAACAAAACCGCCGTAAGTCAGGCCTTGGTGAGAAAAAAGCGTATTATCTTTAACATTCGCCGGAAGTACCGAAACCAATTTTTGTCCTTCAAAAACCATTAAAGAATAGTCTTCAAACCGATCAGCATGGTATTCCATAAAATCGCGATGAAACAAAAAAGTAGCATTTTTGGCCGTGCCGATAAAAGCATTCCAAAGCAAAAAATCGTCCGAATGATAACGTCTAACAGTATAGTTTTTCACAAGTGTGGTTTAAACTTTGGAAAATTAAACATTTATTTTTTAATAGCATTCATTGGGCAAAAAATATGAAATCCAAAATAATTACTTAATTTTAGCCTACTAAATTTAAAATTGCCTTGAATTTAAAACGTATTTTACTCTGTTTTATTGCCTTACACTTCAATATTTACGGCGTGAGCGGACAAGATATTTCCCTTTATGAACAATTCAACGGAAGGTATGATTTTACCTTTTTGGGCAACACTTTAAATACTCAAGAAAACAACAGTACTTTGAACTCTGTGACCGTTACTTCTTCTGCGGCTAACTTGAATCTTAGCCCGAGTGATGTCATCGAAAAAGCATATCTATATTGGGCCGGATGTGGTGATGGGGATTTTGAAGTAACCTTAAATACAACAACTATTACACCCGATAGGAATTTTAGTTACAGTAGGAATTTTGACGGCACCATTTTTACTTACTTTAGTGCTTTTAAAGATGTTACTACACAAGTACAAAACACCGGAAACGGCACTTATACTTTGTCTAATCTTGATATTTCCCCTTTTGAAGACTTGCATTTACAAAGAAGAACCAATTTTGCCGGATGGGCTATTGTGATTATTTACAAAAACCCAAATTTACCTTTAAATCAAATCAATGTTTATGACGGTTTAGAAGGCGTTCCCGATGAGCTATCAATAACCTTAACCAATTTAAATGTCATTGACAACCTCAATTCTAAAGTTGGTTTTTTAGCTTGGGAAGGCGATGCGGCATTGGCCACAGAAGAATTTAGGATCAATGGTGATTTGCTGAGCAATCCCTTAAATCCGGCCACTAATGTTTTTAACGGAACCAATTCTGTTACCGGGAACACCACTATGTTTAATATGGATTTAGATATTTATAACATACAAAATCTTATTGCTGTTGGAGATACAGCTGCTGAAATATCGCTTACTTCCTTTCAGGATTTTGTGATGATAAACTCGGTTGTAACCAAGCTAAACAACCAGTTACCCGATGCCAGTGTGACTATAAATTCAGTCAACAAAGAATGCAATTCGAGAACCATAGTAGTGACTTATACGGTTTCTAATTTGAATTGTACCGGTCCGCTACAGGCTGAAACACCGATTTCAATTTACATCAACGGACAATTAGTCGATGTTACTGAAACCACTGCATCCATTCCGGTTGATGGATTTATCACAGCACAAGTAACTATTGTTTTACCCATTTGGGTTCCCAATAATTTTGAAATCAAATTCGTAGCAGATGATAAAGGCGACGGAACAGGTATCGTTAATGAGTTAGTGGAAAATAACAATATTTTTTTAGCCAATGAAACGCTTTACACTTCGCCCACTTTTAATGATTTAGAAAACTTAGTTTCTTGTAACGAAGGCTTCACGCAAGCCACTTTTGATTTCTCAGCTTATGAAGTATTGGTCAAAACTGATCCCGAAGACAGTGTCGCTTTTTACGAAACTGAAGAAGATGCTATTAACGGCGTTAGCCCTATTTTAAATACTTCCAATCATGTTGCTACCGCTACACCAAAAGAAATTTATGTTAGAATAGACAACCAAAATTGTTATGCAATAACCTCATTTTTATTGACCAGTCGAAATTGTCCGCCAACCGTTTACAACTTTGTTTCTGTTAATAATGACACGCTAAATGAATCTTTCACCATTGGAGGTTTACAAAATATCTTCTTGAATTATAAAATAGAAATTTATAATCGTTGGGGAAAATTAGTTTGGACCGGTAATCAGAACACTCAAAATTGGGATGGCTATATCAAAGATGGATTAGGAACCAAAAATGCTCCTGATGGAACCTATTTCTATTTATTGTATCTAAATGACCCTGATTATCCAAAACCTTTAAGCGGTTATGTGTATTTAGTTCATTAATAAGAAAAACTTAGTAATTTTGTCCTGTAACTTCAAGATTACAACTGCCTAATGAAACAAATCACCAGCGCTCAAAATCCTTTGATCAAATCATTGGTTCTGCTACAAGACAAAGCCAAAGCCAGAAAACAATCCGGCACTTTCTTAATTGAAGGTGTTCGCGAAATTGAATTGGCTATCAAAGGAAATTACGAATTGGAAACGATACTAATTTGCACGGAATTAGTTGATTTATCTAACCATCTAATAATCCAAAAATCGAACAGTCCAATAATAGAAATCTCCAAAGAAGTCTATCAAAAACTCGCTTATCGCGATACAACAGAAGGTATTTTAGCGGTCGCCAAAATCAAATCTTTACAACTTTCTGATTTAAAATTACCCGAAAACCCGTTAATTGTAGTGATGGAAGCCATCGAAAAACCGGGAAATATTGGCGCGATGTTACGCACTTGTGATGCCGCCAAAGTGGATGCCGTAATCATCGCCAATCCGAAAACTGATTTACACAACCCAAATATCGTTCGTTCAAGTGTAGGCTGTTTGTTTACCAACCAAATCGCAACTGCCACCACAGAAGAAACTATAGAATTTTTAATCAAAAACAACATCAATTTTTATAGCGCAACGTTACAAAATTCAACTTCATACCATACCCAAAACTATAATTTACCTACTGCATTGGTCGTTGGCACGGAAGCCACAGGCCTATCCCAACTTTGGCGCGACAAAGCCACTCAAAACATCATTATCCCTATGCAAGGCGAAATCGACAGCATGAATGTTTCGGTTGCCGCAGCGATTTTAATTTTTGAAGCCAAACGCCAACGAGGATTTTAAATTAAGATAACCAATTTTAGAATTTTAACGCTAAATTGTCTCTCTGAGCGCAGTCGAAGGGTTTTGTCAATAAAAAATAACCATGAAAAAAGTACTATTAATTGCGGTTTCCATTTTAACTTTTGGAACCAATACAGCCCAAATTACAGAAAAAGAAGTAGATGTTCTGGTTGAAAATACCTTAAAAACCTTTAATGTTCCGGGCATCGCTGTTGGAATTGTCAAGGATGGAAAATTGGTTTTCGCCAAAGGTTATGGCGTAACCAACATCAAAACCCAACAAAAAGTAGATGCCAATACGTTATTCGGAATTGCTTCGAATAGTAAAGCATTTACCGCATCGGCTTTGGCGATTTTGGTAGATGAAGGCAAAATCAATTGGGATGATAAAGTCCAAAAATATTTGCCGGAGTTTAAAATGTACAATGAATATGTAACCAATGAATTCACCATTCGCGACTTATTAACGCACAGAAGCGGACTCGGTTTAGGCGCCGGAGATTTAATGATTTGGCCCGACGGACATGATTTCACCCCTAAGGATATTGTCAAAAATATTCAATATTTAAAACCGGTTTCAGGCTTCAGAACCAAATATGATTACGATAATTTGCTTTATGTTATTGCCGGTGAAGTCATTGAAAAAGTATCCGGAAAAACCTGGTGTGAATATGTTGAAGAACGTTTGATGAAACCTATTGGCATGAACAAAAGTGCGGCTTCATGGTCAAGATTAAAAGATACTACTAATACCATCGTTCCGCATGTGCCAACCAACGGAAAACTGGAAATTGTACCGAGGTATACCAATCACATTTTTGACGCTGCTGCCGGTTTGTATGCTTCTGTGAATGATTTAAGCCAATGGCTGATTGTGCAAATGAACAAAGGAAAATATGGGGAAAACCAACAACTTTTCAGTGAAAAACAATGGAAAGAAATGTGGACACCACAAACTATTTTACCGATGGGAAAGACTTATCCTTATATTTCTAACTTCAGAAATTACGGTTTAGGCTGGCGTTTGGAAGACATCAATAGCCATTTACAAGTTTCTCACACCGGCGGTTTGGACGGAATTGTAACGCAAACCATCATGATTCCGGATGTTAATTTAGGAATTATTGTTTTAACCAATCAACAAAGTGGAACAGCTTTTATGGTCATTTCCAACACTATTAAAGACAGTTATTTAGGCTTGCCCAAGTTTGACCACTTGGCTTATTTGGGTCAGGAAAGAAAAGCCAAAGAAGACGATGCCGATAAAATAACTGACCAAATTTGGGCAAAAGTAGCTCAAAACGCTAAAGATAAAATCAAAATCGATTTCAAAAAATACATTGGCATTTACAACGATAAGTGGTTCGGCGAAGTCAGCATTTTCGAAAAGAAAGGCAAATTATACTTTGCTTCTAAACGTTCGAAAAGATTAATTGGGGAAATTTTCTTTTACAAAGACCAAAATTTTGTCGTAAAATGGGATGTTAGAAGTTTTAATGCCGATTCGCATATTTTCTTTGATTTAGACACAAATGGACAAGTCAATCACTTCAAAATGGAAGCCATTTCGCCTTTAACAGATTTTAGTTATGACTTCCATGATTTGGATTTTAGTCGCGCAAAATAAACTTTCTTGCTGAAATTCAAACTATTACATTTTTGTTCTCGAAGTTTCGGAATTCTCTCTTGAATTTGCCTTATAAGAGTTGCACATCTCGCTAGTTATTCCTAATTTTAAGAATTGAATGAACATGTTATGATTGAAATTGATTTAGAAGAAGAAAAAAAAGCTATTGCCCGAGAATACAAAGAACTACTTCGCATAAGTTACCAAACGCTTACCGATTCAGATAAAAAATTGATTCGAAAAGCCTTTGATGTAGCAGTTGACGCTCACAAAGACCAACGCCGTAAATCTGGTGAAGCCTATATCTTCCATCCTATTGGCGTGGCCAAAATTGTCGCTTCCGAAATTGGTTTGGGTGCTACCAGTATCGCTGCTGCTTTAATGCATGATGTAGTGGAAGACACTAATATTACAGTTGAGGATATTGAAAAAATGTTCAATCCTAAGATTGCGCATTTGGTGGAAGGTTTGACTAAAATCTCCCAAGTCAAAAAAGACATGAACATCTCAATGCAAGCGGAAAACTTCCGTAAAATGCTATTGACTTTAAATGACGATGTTCGTGTAATCTTAATCAAAATCGCCGACCGCTTGCACAACATGCAAACTATGGATTCGATGCCCGATTATAAACAGGTGAAAATCGCTTCTGAGACTCTATACATTTATGCACCACTCGCCCATCGTTTGGGATTGTACAACATCAAAACCAAGTTAGAAGACTTAGGTTTAAAATACACTGAGCCTGATGTTTTTGCCGATATCGTCAGCAAAATAAAAGAAACCAAAGAAGAACAAGATGAGTATATCTCTACGATTTCTAATGTTTTAAAAAAATCATTAGATGATGAAGGTGTGGAATACACCATGAAAGGACGACCAAAATCCATCTACTCCATTCGCCGAAAAATGGCGGCACAAAACGTCACCTTTGATGAAGTGTATGACAAGTTTGCACTCCGAATTATATACAAATCCAACTTACACGACGAGAAATTCCTGGCTTGGAAAATCTATTCCATCGTAACAGACCATTATCGTCCGAGTCCGAGTCGTTTGCGCGATTGGATTTCATCACCAAAATCAACCGGTTACGAAGCTTTGCACATCACGGTTATGGGACCAAAAGGCCGTTGGGTAGAAATTCAGGTGCGAAGCGAACGCATGGATGAAATTGCCGAAAAAGGATATGCTGCGCATTACAAATACAAACAAGGCGCAACGGAAGAAAGTGGTTTAGACACTTGGCTAAATCTTTTGAAAGAAGCTTTGGAAAGTTCCGAAACCAATGCGGTCGACTTTGTAGAAGATTTCAAAATGAACTTGTATGCTAAAGAAATCTTTGTGTTTACCCCAAAAGGAGAAATTAAATCTTTACCAAAAGGCGCCACTTCCTTAGATTTTGCCTTCAGTATTCACTCTGAAATCGGGATTAGAACCCGTGGAACTCGTGTGAATGGAAAACTAGTACCGTTAAATCACGAGTTAAAAAGTGGTGACCAAATAGAAGTCATCACGTCTGTCCATCAAAAGCCAACGATTAACTGGTTAGATTATGTGACCACTTCACGAGCTAAAAATAAAATCAGAAACGTTCTTAACGAAAATACCAAGAAAATTGCCGAAGACGGAAAAGAATTATTGACCCGAAAAATGAAACACTTAAAGATCACTTTAAGTGAAACTGTAGTCAATGAATTGGTGAATTTCTTCAATCTCAAAACCAGTTTAGACTTGTTTTATCGTGTTGGAATAGGCTCTATTGAAAACCAACAACTGAAAGATTTCGCAGCCCAAAAAAGCAATACATTGATGAATTTCTTCAAGAGCAAAATGAAGCGTTCACCAAGCTCAAGACCTGATGAAATCAATAAGCAAGAATTGAGCAAGAATTTTGACATGCTGGTTTTTGGTTCGGAACAAGACAAATTAGACTATAAACTGTCTTCTTGTTGTAACCCAATTCCGGGCGACGAAGTATTCGGTTTTATCACCATCAATGAAGGCATCAAAGTACATAAAAAAGATTGTCCGAACGCAATAACATTGCAGTCGAACTATGCTTACCGCATTATGCAAGCCAAATGGATTGACTCTTCGCAACAAGAATTCAAAGCCATTTTGAAAATTACCGGCATGGACAGTTTGGGCTTAACCAATGAATTGACCAAAGTAATTTCAAACAACATGCACGTCAACATTCAAAGTATTTCCCTTAGTGGTGAAGCCGGAATTTTTAACGGACAAGTAGCGGTAATTGTACAGAACAATAGTATTTTAAAGAAACTAATCGACAATATTAAAAAGATCGACGGCGTAGACAAAGTAACCCGAGTTTATACCAATTAGCCATGAGAAAAATCATCCTGTTCTTGTTTCTAATTGCGTTCACAACGGTATTTTCACAAGACAAATTCAAGTTCAAGTCAATGGATTATGGCATTGGAACCTATAAAATCAGCAATCGAAATTCCGTTTTTGTTTTAAATGCTTCATTAGACGTAACGACTTCTTATCAATCAAACCTATTCACCTTGTCCAACGCAATTGGATTTGGATTTGGACAAAATGAAGATTCCAACACCGATTTAGAAGGCTATTACGAAGTTGATTTGCTTTACGGTAGAGAATTTAAACTTGCGGACAAATTTTATTTGGAAACCCATACGGGTGTAGGATTCATAAGCCAAAACAACACAACCATTAGTGATGAAAAGCAATCATGGGCCATTCCTGTAAAAGCAAAATTCTTGTATTATACCGGCAAAAGGTTTGCTATTGGTTTGAATCCAAATGTCAGCTTTAATAAAGTAAACGCCATTTACAGTTTAAATTTTCTTTTACACCTAAACTTTTAGACTTTAAACTTTTAAACTTTTAAACTAAAAACTATCTTTGTCCCATGACATTAATTGCTACCGATAATATCAAAAATCAAGAGACCGTAAAAAACGTTTTTACGCTATACTTGGAGAACAAAGGACATCGCAAAACCCCTGAGCGTTATGCTATTCTACAGGAAATTTACGATAGTGAAGAGCATTTTGACATCGAGAATTTGTATATCAAAATGAAAAACAAAAACTACCGTGTGTCTCGTGCGACTTTATACAATACTATCGAGCTTTTATTAGATTGTGGTTTGGTTCGCAAACACCAATTTGGCCAAAACCAAGCGCATTACGAGAAGTCCTATTTCGACAAACAACATGACCATATCATCATGACCGATACCGGTGAAGTAATTGAATTTTGCGACCCGAGAATACAAACCATCAAAAAAACGATTGAAGAAATATTTGGGATTGAGATTCACAACCACTCGTTGTATTTCTATGCGAATAAGAAGGAATAAAAAAACACAACAACACAACATAAACAACACACAATGACCGTAGATTTACTACTCGGATTACAATGGGGAGACGAAGGAAAAGGAAAAATAGTTGACGTTCTTACTTCAAAATATGACATCATCGCAAGATTTCAAGGCGGACCCAACGCCGGACACACTTTAGAATTTGACGGAATCAAACACGTTTTGAGAACCATTCCCTCCGGAATTTTTCACAGCAACAATATCAATATCATTGGAAACGGTGTCGTAATTGACCCTGTCGTTTTCAAAAGCGAAATCGATGGCTTGGCGAAATTCAACCTCGATTTAAAATCAAAACTCATCATTTCGCGCAAAGCGCATTTAATATTACCAACGCACCGTTTACTAGATGCAGCCTCTGAAGCGGCAAAAGGCAAAGCGAAAATCGGCTCGACTTTAAAAGGAATTGGCCCAACGTATATGGACAAAACCGGTCGTAACGGATTGCGTGTTGGCGATATCGAATTGGCTGATTTCAAAGAAAGATACCGAGCTTTGGCCGACAAACATGAAGCCATGATTGCGTTCTATGACGTAAACATTCAATACAATTTGCCTGAGTTAGAGAAAGAATTCTTTGAAGCAGTGGCCGATTTGCAAAAACTGAATTTCATTGACAGCGAAGAATATTTGGCACAAGCCCAAAAAGCAGGTAAATCTATTCTTTGTGAAGGCGCTCAAGGTTCGTTACTCGATGTTGATTTCGGGACGTATCCTTTTGTAACTTCTTCTAACACTACCGCTGCCGGTGCTTGTACCGGTTTAGGGATTGCGCCTAACAAAATCAAAGAGGTGTACGGCATTTTCAAAGCGTATACCACTCGTGTAGGTTCAGGACCATTTCCTACGGAGGATTTTGGCGATGCCGGCGATGTAATGGCAAAAGTGGGTAACGAATTTGGCTCGGTAACCGGAAGAAAAAGACGTTGCGGTTGGTTGGATTTAGTAGCGTTAAAATATGCTATCCAAATCAACGGTGTAACCCAATTGATGATGATGAAAGGCGATGTACTTTCGGGCTTTGATACTTTGAAAGTCGCTACGGCCTATAACTACAAAGGCGAAGTGATTCACCATTTGCCTTATAATATCGAAGAAGAAAACGTAACCCCTATTTATACGGAATTCAAAGGTTGGCAAGCCGATTTAACCGGAATGACGACTTACGATGCCTTACCTAAAGAACTCAAAGACTACATCGAATTTATAGAACGCGAAGTCGAAGTACCAATCAAGATTGTTTCGGTTGGACCGGATAGGAAGCAGACGATTACGAGATAAATTAGAAACCCTTTCAGTGATGGGAGGGTTTTGTTTTTTATAATAGACCTAAACTTTTCTGTAATCTTTTTATATATTAGCAACAAGATAAATGAACAGCTAAACCTAACTATTAGTAAATAGTAAGCTTACATCTGCAATGTGTAAAAAGACTGATTTATGCTTACCTTTGTGTGTGAATTTAATAAACTTTATGAATCAAATTATTATAAAAAATATCGGTCCGATTACAGATGTTAACATTCAATTGAATAAAGTTAATGTTTTTATGGGACCGCAAAGTAGTGGAAAAAGTACTATAGCTAAGATAATTAGTTTTTGTCAATGGGTCGAAAAAAGATATCTTCTTGATGGTAGTTTTGATTACGATTTTGAAGATCAGTTTATTATTTTTCATCGTGTAAGTGATACTTATTTTTCAAAAACATCTTATTTCGAATACAACAGTGAATATATTTCAATTAAACATGTAGGTAAAACATACAAACTTGAAATTTCTGAGCAGAAGAACTCATATAATTTTAAAAAATCAAGAAATATTTATATTCCAGCTGAAAGGAATTTCGTTTCGGCAATACCTAATCTTAGACGATATAATGAATCTAATGATAACATTATGAGTTTTCTTTATGATTGGTTTGAAGTAAAGAAAAAATATACCCGAAAAAAATCATTACCCATTTTAAAATTTCCAGTATCGTATTTTTACTCCGAAGATAATGACCGTGATATTCTTAAATTAAATAATATAAAAAAAGAACTTCAATTAAAAGATTCTTCAAGTGGTTTGCAAAGTTTAGTTCCGCTGTTCATGCTTGTAGAATATCTTACAAATGATTT
The DNA here is from genome assembly GCF_003634615.1 of Flavobacterium sp. 102. Lineage (NCBI taxonomy): Bacteria > Pseudomonadati > Bacteroidota > Flavobacteriia > Flavobacteriales > Flavobacteriaceae > Flavobacterium > Flavobacterium sp. 102. The sequence continues at coordinate 3,563,315 of NZ_RBKX01000001.1, forward strand.
TTTCAAAGAAAACAAGTCTTCTTCTGTAAATGAAAAAGAAGAAATAGCTAACACATTTATTAAAAATTTTGGCTATATAATTGATAATCTAAAAAGACTAGATGATTTAAAAGAAGCATTAAAAACAACTAATACATTTGATTTAAGCAAAAGTGAAGCAGATAAAGTGATTACACTTATATCTAACAAAAAAGATTATCATTTTATAAATTTCATATTAGAAGAACCTGAACAAAATTTATTCCCAGAAACACAAAAAGACTTAATTTATTATCTTTTCGAAAAAATTCAAAATAAAAAACATCCACATAATTTAACTATTACCACTCATAGTCCATTTATATTATATGCAATAAACAACTGTTTAATGGGACATGTTATAAAAAGAAAAATGCCTAAAGAAGAGCGAGCAGAAATGCAAAGTTTAAAAGCTTGGTTAGACCCAAAACTTGTTTCTATTTGGCAAGTTAATGACGGGGAATTAACTAATGTTATAGATGAAAGAACTGGGACAGTTACGAAGCATTATTTTAATCAAATAATGAATGAAGTAATGAACGAGTATTATGATATGTTAAATTATTTTCAGTATGATAGCAAAATTAAGAGCCAATCTACCTAATCATATAATTACATCTCTTAACTCTCCTGAATATTTTATTGTTGACTACAAGCAAATAAATGGAGGAAGTGTGATGATTTTATCATCTAATCCGATTGTTCCACATATTTATATTGAAAACTCTGACAGTGTAGCAATACATTTTGATGGATTTTTAGACAATGCATTAGAGATTTCACCGGGAACTTGTTCTAGACAATGCGAATGTATTGTTTTCCCTCAAACATGTAATGAAGATGATTGGATTTTGTGTGCTGAGACTAAATATGTACATAATATCGAAAACGCATTTAGAGAAAGTAATGATTATCCTAACTCTATGATTGACCAAATTATCGATACGGTTAATTATTTTCGTGCTAAAAATATAATTGAAAACAATCGTCGAGTAACCGCAATCGTTTCTTTTCCCACACTTATAGAAGATTTCAGTGCCTCTTTCTTTACAGGAACACCAAGTATAGAAGACATTCTTATTAATAATAATATTAGAATTAGAGCTACTAATTCTGCACAAATCATTAGCCCAAAAAGAATACGAATATAAAGCCTACGCTTAAAACCCCCGATACCGTAAATCTAAAATCCACACTTTCCCCAAAACCCTCCAAAAACCAACTTTCCAGCATTTCCAAGCCTTTCCAGCCGGATAACGAGCTTCGGACTCCCGCAAACGAGCTTCGGACTCACACCCAAATGCTTCGGACTTACGCCCCCAAGCTTCGGACAATCATTTCTTTAGTTCGGACACTCAAAACCACTTAACGGACAACTTCCGATGAATTTCGGACAAACACTAACCTGCTTCGGAGCCTGAAAAATGGGCTACTGAGCGGTAATTGTCTGATTTTTAGCATTTATTTAACTTTTTTGTAGTATTTGTTGGCATCTTTCTTGGTTGCCCCTAAAACATTATTAATCAATAAGCCCATTTTTTATGAAAAAGCAGGAAGTAATTCGATTGTATAATTTTTCGGATGCCACATTGGTCACGAAAGGTTTAGAAAAAGCAGCTTATATGCTGAGAGACAAAACAGAGTTTGAATCCTTCGGGATTACCATACCGCTCATTGAAGCACTACAAGAAAAGCTGACTACCTTTGCCACCAGAATCACCGACATTGAAGCCCTAGGCGATCAAACACAAGTAACCCTTAACAAAGACGCAAAAGCCGAAGAAATCCGAACCGCCATTAGAGCTGTAATGGCTAGAGCAGAATTAAAGTTGGGTATCGGTAGTCCAAAGTACAAAAAGTTTGGAACGGAAGAATTATCCAAACAAACCGATGCTGAGCTAAGCATCACCGCCAAAAGAGTAGTACGAGTAGCAACAGAGTACTTAGACGAACTGTCTGATACCGGGCTCACTACATCACAGTTGGACAATATAACTGATCTTGATAATGAATTTACGACTCTTTTGGTTGATTTAAAAATAGAAATCGCTGTCCGCGATATTGAACAAGAAGACCGTGTAGAAGCCGGTAATGCCGTTTACGATACCTTAGTAAAGTATGCAGCCATAGGCCGAAACATTTGGGAAACCAATGATGTCGCCAAGTTTAATGATTATGTGTTATACAACACCATCAGCGGAGAAGAGGAAGAAACCACTCCGGCCGCTTAAAGGAACAAACCCATTAGTTCATTTTAAAACCCCTTTCCCACTGAGAGGGGTTTTTCTTTTATTACTCGCTTAATTTAATTGTAATCTTTTTATAAATTAGCTATTAAAGAAATCAACTATATTAAAAAATCCCTGTTGACAATGGAAAACCACAGAATATTCAAAACGACCTTTGCCAGTGTCTATCCGCATTATATTAACAAAGTAGAGAAAAAAGGCCGTACCAAAACTGAATTGGACACGATTATTTGTTGGCTAACCGGTTATACTCAAGAAGCTCTTAAGCATCAAATTGACAACAAAAAAGACTTTGAAACCTTTTTCGCTGAAGCACCACAACTAAACGAGCATGTTTCAAAAATTACCGGGGTCATTTGTGGTTATCGCGTGGAAGATATCGAAAACCCGCTCATGCAAAAGATTCGTTATTTAGACAAACTGGTTGATGAATTGGCGAAAGGAAAAACATTGGAAAAGATTTTAAGAAGTTAGATATAGTATAAAAAGAAACCCCTTTCATTCGAAGTATCGAGAGAAAGGGGTTTTTAATATCAATCAAATGGGTTTATAACTTAAAAATAAACGATTCACTTGGTTTCACTTTTAGTTTCATGGTTCCTACGCCATTAGCCACATTCAAGACTGCACTGCTTCCATACAGTTGGTCTTTTACTGTATAACTTCCGTCGAGTAAGTTCCATTTTGAGATAACGTCTTTTGGCAGTTTTAAGTCGAATTCACTTGTAGTTACCCAAGAGAAATTGGCTACCACAATTAATTTTTCATGATTAGTAAAACGTACATAAGAATACAATCCCGGATCGTAGTTTGCAGTTTCCTTGCGGTTAACCTCCTGAATAGACTGGAATTTCCCCACCATGGCTTCGCTGTTTAAAGTGAAGTTCAACAAACGGGAATAAAAATCACGCAACTCTTTTTCTTTAGGAGTCAATTGTCCGCCATCAAACTTACCGCCGTTCATCCAACGTTGGTGGCTGGGAACACCTACATAATCAAAGATGGAAGTACGGGAACGTGTACCAAAACCACCTTTTTCATGGCCGGCCTCGCCTACTTCTTGTCCGAAATAAACCATCGTTGGCGATGAACTAATCGTGGCTGAAACTACCATTAGGGGTTTCCCTTTTTCCGGTGTTCCGGCAAATTCAGGACTGGCTAATCTTTGCTCATCATGATTGTCTAAGAAATGCAACATGTGATGCTCAATATCACCCATGCTTTCTTGTATTTCGGTAAGCGGATCAGGTAAAGCATTGCCTTGGATCACTGCTTTTAAATGGTCGTAAGTTTCTACTTTGTCGTAGAGATAATCCATTTTACCCAACTTAATATAATTTCTATATTCCTTCGGATTGTATACTTCTGCCAACAAAAAGGCATTTGGATTTTTCATTTTGATAGCGGAGTTCATATAGCTCCAAAATTCAACCGGAACCATTTCGGCCATATCATAACGGAAACCATCAACACCTTTGGCTATCCAATATAACGCGATATCACGGAATTTCTTCCACGAACTCGGCACGTCTTTTCCTTGCCAAAATTCATAATGCGCTTTGTAATCTTTGGTTTCAAATCCGGCAGGTAACAATGGGAAATCTTTTGAACCATCCGGTCTGATGCCATAATTTACTTTTACGGTTTCATACCAATCGTTGATATCCGGTTTGGCCAAACGCGAACCATTACCGGTCCATTTCGCCGGAAACTCCTGAAATCTTCCATCATTTAAAGGATTCGCTTCACCATTTAAAGGTTTGTAATCCTTAGAGGTTGGCACCTCAAAACGCGTATTTGGGATATAATAAAAATTATTATCACGAGCATATTCTACTGACGTGTTATCATCAGCTCCAAAATCTTTAACCCCTTTCGGATTGGTCAATCCGGTATAATTACGAGCAATGTGATTCGGAACTATATCAATGATGACTTTTAATTTATTCTTGTGTGTGCGCGAAATCAGGGCTTCAAACTCTTCCAATCTTTTAGCGGGATCAACCGCTAAATCAGGATTTACGTTATAATAATCTTTTACAGCATAAGGCGAACCGGCACGTCCTTTTACCACATCGGGATCATCATTAGAAATCCCGTATTTGGTATAATCTCTAATCACGTCATGGTGTGGCACACCGGTGTACCAAATATAAGTTACGCCCAATTTCTTAATTTCCTGTAATGCTTTATCGGTGAAGTCATTGAACTTTCCGACGCCGTTTTCTTCTATCGTTCCCCATGGTTTGTTGGTGGTGTTTTTATTCCCGAATAATCGAGTGAAAACTTGGTAAACAACGGTTTTCTTGGGTTGTTCACCAACCTCAACTTTCTTCATCATAGGTACTTGTGTATTGTTTTGGGCAAAAGCCATACTTCCGGTACAACCTATTGCAATCAGTATTAATAGTTTTGTTTTCATATCATTTTTTCTCGTCCGTTATAGCGACAAGTAGTAGACACAAATATAAATAAATCGTCGAATTTTGATAAGTATTACACCATTTCTTTTAGAATATTTAACTGCAAAAACAAATACCCATTTTGCGATAATAACCCAAACTTGGTAAATAATAAACGAAAACCGAGCTATAGGAGTTCACTTATTTTATAGCTAAAACTTCCTCTATATTTGCTTAAGAAATTTAATTACAGTCATTTTGAAAACAATTTTAAAATTAACGATACTCTTCAACTGCATTATTTACAGCTCGATAAGTCATTCACAAAATACTACTATCGATAGTCTGAAAAAAGTGATCCGCATCACTAAAATTGACACTTCGAAAGTGAACATATACAACCAATTGTCATTTGAATTCAAAGAAAGTAATCTTGATTCCGCTTTTTTTTACGCTCAAAAAGCAGTGAATTTATCCGAAAAAATAAAATACAACAATGGTTTGGCCAATGGCTACATTAATCAAGGGAATACTAATATTATTTTGGGGAATTATAAAGAAGCCCGAAACGCTTTTGAAAAAGCCAAAAACACTTTTGAAAAATTACTTAAAGACGATGAGAAAAACAAAAGCATCAAGAATGGTTTAGCCAGAAGTTACGCGAGTTTAGGTGTTATTTTTTCCCAAGAAAGCAATTACTATGCTGCGCTGGAAAATTATCAAAAAGCACTGCATATTTACCAAGAAATTGACCAAAAAAACAGCGTTTCTAAAGCATACAATAATATTGGCGTAGTTTACAAATCCCAAGGCAATAAGATAAAAGCATTAGAATATTTTGAAAAAGCCTTAAAAATTCAGAAAGAAATTGGGGAACCAACTGTACCGGTTACACTGACCAATATTGGCGTGATTCATTTTGAACAAAACAACTTGACCAAAGCTATTTCCTATTACAATCAAGCTGAAAAAATATTCAAGTATTCCGATAATCTTCGCGGATATGCCTTGTTAAACAATTATTTAGGTGATTATTACAAAAAGCAAAACAATTTAGCCAAAGCGATTGTCTATTACAATCAAGCGTTGACCATGTATGAATCGTTGCAAAATAAATTTGGCGCATCGTTGGCTTTATACAACTTAGGTCAATTATATTATGAGCAAAACCAATATGATGAATCAATGAACTTTGCCACAAAATCATTGGCTTATGCTAAAGAAATAGGCGTTTTAGACCAAATATTTCATTCAGAAAAACTAGTTAGTGAATTGTATGACAAAATGAACAATCCGGCGGAATCATTGGCGCATTACAAAAATTATATTGTGGCTCGTGACAGCATTACCAATTTGGAAAACAATAAAAAGTTTGTTCAAGCAGAAATGGATTTCGAGTATAAAAAACGGGAAGCGCTTTTGGCAGAAGAAAGCAAAAGACAAACACAGTTTCTAATTTTTTCAGCTCTTGGCATCGTCTTTTTAATTGGATTTATCTTCTTAATCTACAATCGTGGTCAAGTTAAAAAACGATTGACATTACAAAAAGAAGTCGCTGAGTACGAACAAAAAGCACTGCATTTGCAAATGAATCCGCATTTTGTATTCAACTGTTTAGGCTCAATATCAAGTTTTATTGTGCAAAACGGAACTGATTCTGCTTTGAAATATTTATCGAAATTTTCTAAACTAATGCGATTAACATTAGAATATTCAAAAGGTTCACTAATTCCAATTGACAAAGAAATTGAGAGTTTACAGAATTATTTAGAACTTGAGCAACTTCGCTTTCACAATAAGTTTGATTTCGACATTCGTTCTAGTGAAAAAGTAGAATTTAACATGGGATTGCCACCGTTATTAATTCAACCTTTTGTTGAAAATGCTATCTTGCACGGTTTGGTTCCAAAGGAAAATAAAGGAAAAATTGAAGTCGTTTTTGATGTCGAAAATGGTCAACTAATTTGTACGATTACTGATGACGGCATTGGCATTTCTAAATCGAAACAGATGAAAGAAAACTCCATGCAAGCCCACAAATCGATGGCATTGGAGATTACCAAAAAACGCTTGGAAATTATGGAAGCTACCATTTTAAAATCGGCTCAAATAGACATTCGAGAAATAGAAAAAAACAACGAAATCACAGGAACTAAAGTCACTTTGCGATTACCGGTTCAGTATATACAATAGTAAAAAGTCATAAAGATTAAATCCTTTTGACATTAAAACAAAAATATGATTACAGCAGTATTAATAGACGATGACAAGCATTTACGCACCGGTTTAAAAGCGCTTTTAGAGCGGTACACTAATGAAATTCATATTATAAGCGAAGCCGAAAGTGTAAAAACCGGAGTAGCACTTTTGGAGAAAATACAACCGCAAGTTATCTTCCTAGATATTCACTTATCTGACGGAACCGGATTTGACATTTTGGAACAATTGGCTAAAACCAAAGGCAAAACCAACGCGCATATTGTATTTATAACCGCTCATGAGCAATATGCGGTGAAAGCATTCAAATTTAGTGCTTTGGATTTTTTACTAAAACCGGTCGATCCGGAAGAATTGCAAAATACTATTGCCAAAATTAAAGAAGCCGTTGGCAAAAGTAACTCGTTTGAACATATCGATTTGCTGTTGGAAAACATTCGTAAGAAAGTGGATAATTTTAAGCGAATTGCCCTTTCTACAAGCGATGGCATTCATTTATTTGAAGTTTCAGATATTATTCGATGTGAAGCCAAAGCCAATTATACTGAGTTTTTTATCAAAAATCATAAGCCAGTCTTGATTTCAAAAACACTCAAAGAATACGAAGAATTATTAACAGAACACGGATTTGAACGCATACATCAATCGCATTTAATAAATCTTTCCTATCTGAAATCCTATATCAAATCGGATGGCGGTTATGTGATTATGGCTGATAATACTAAAATAAGCATTGCGCAAAGCAAAAAAGAACGATTACAAGAATTAATTAAGGCACTTTAAAACTTAGAAAACATGACAATATTATATAAATTAATAACGATGAAAAAACTAGTCCTACTACTACTGCTCTTTACCGGAATAATGGTAAATGCACAAATTGTAAACATTCCGGATGCCAATTTTAAAACAACATTATTATCCGCAAGTCCAACCGTTCAGATAGCGCAAGACTTTAACGATCAATGGATAAAAATTGACGCCAACAATGATGGTGAAATTCAAGAAAGCGAAGCAGAAGCTGTAAAAGTTTTAGCTATTTCCGAATTGCTTATATTCAACGTTACCGGACTTAACAGCTTTAGTAATGTTGAGGATTTAAGACTCTCTACAAGTTTGATATCATCATTAGATGTAAGTGCTTTAAGCAATCTTAGGATAATGACATGCTCCAACATGCCTATTCTGAACACTATAACAGCGAACAATTTAACGGATTTAACTGATTTATCTTGTTATAATTTAAACAACCTCAACAACTTAAATATTAGTAACCTGAACAGCTTAACAAAACTAAACTGTCTTAGCACTTCTATTGACACTTTAAATCTTAGTGGATTGACCAATCTTACAGAAATCCTTTTTTTAGGGAATACAACTACTTCTATAAATCTTACAGGACTTACCAATCTAACTAAACTAAACTGCTCATACAACCAGCTTACAACCTTAAATGTTAATGGACTTACCAATCTTACCGATTTAAACTGTTCAGGTAATCAACTGACTAACTTGAATGGATTAACTGATCTTGTAAAATTAAATTGTAGCTATAATAAACTTACCGTTTTAAATGTAAACGGCATAGCAAGTTTAAGCGAATTGGATTGTTCTGGAAACGAGCTGACCAGCTTAACTGTTAACGGACTGACCAACCTTACAAAACTTTTTTGCAACAATACTAAAATAACCAATTTAAATATTAATGGGTTAACCAACTTAGTAACGTTAGAGACTAGTTATAATAACGAGCTTACAAGTGTAACTTTAGCCAACCTGACTAATCTACAGGAATTTAAAGTTATTGGTAATGTAGCCAGCAATTCAGAAACCTTAAGCCAACTAACTAGTTTGAACATTAATGGTTTACCAAATCTATCCAAATTAAATTGTAGCTATGGAAAGCTAACAACCTTAAATTTAAGTGGTCTTAATAATTTAACTGAATTGGATTGCTCTAGTAATCTAATCACTAGCTTAAATTTAACTAACCTGCCAAACATCCTAAAAGTAAACTGTTCCAGAAATTATATCTCCAATTTAGATGCTTCCAATTTGCCAAGTTTAGTAGAATTAACATGTGCTGGTGTCTATATAATAGGTGGTCAATATAGTGGTCAGTTGACCAATCTTAATGTAGTTGGTTTGGCTAATTTGAAAAAATTATCTTGTAGCGGAAATTTATTAACCAATCTTGATTTAACCGGATTAACTAGCTTAGAAGAATTGTACTGCGATGGTCTAAACAATATAGGACAACTTACTTCCCTAAATGTAAACAATTTAGCCAATCTAAGAATACTAAGTTGTATCAATCAACAACTTACCAACCTAAATGTGAGCAATTTGGTTAATCTAACGAATTTAAATTGTTCGTACAATGCCATTAGTAGTTTAGACTTAACAGGTTTGATTAACCTTGAAGTATTGGAATATGCTTACAATCAATTAGCCAACTTAAACTTAATTAATTTGCCTAATCTTAGAACTTTAAATTGTTCTTATAATCAATTACAAACTCTGAATGTGCTTAATTTAACCTCACTTGAAGATTTAATTTGTTCAAATAACCAATTAACTACTCTAAATTTAAGCGGCTTAACCAATCTAATAACTTTAAATTTTTCAAACAACAACCTCACCCTTACAAATGTTAGTGGCTTATCAACCAATCTTAAAACTCTAATTTGTATATCAAACAATTTAACGAATTTAGATGTGAGTAATCTACCAAATCTTGAAACTTTAAACTGTTATGCTAATGAACTTACCAGTTTAGAGGTAAGTAGTTTGACCAGTTTGAAATATTTAGATTTCGCTCAAAACCAAATCACAGCTATAGAAGTTAGTAACTTATCCTTACTTGAAACCTTAAATTGTGCCCGTAATCAACTGACCGATTTAAATATAAACGGTCTTAACAATCTAGTGACATTATATTGTGGTGAAAATCAATTGACAAGTTTAGATTTAACTAACCATCAAAATCTAAAATTTCTAGATTATTCTAATAATACAATCCCTGATTTGGATGTGAATTTTTTAACCAACCTAAATTCATTGGGATGTGCCGAAACTCAAAGTACAGTTTTGAATGTAAGCAATTTAACTAATCTTCAATCTTTATATTGTGACAACAATCAACTGACTACACTGGATATTAACAATTCACCTTATCTAAATGTATTAAGATGTAACGACAATCTGTTAACTACTTTATTTTTAAAAAATGGAAAAGCTGAACAAAGCTTAAATTTTAGTAATAACCCAAATTTGGAATATATCTGCGCCGATGATTCACAAATTCAAAGCATTCAAACAACGCTTAATGGTTTAGGAATGAATGCAACAGTTTCGAACTCTTACTGTACTTTCTCGCCAGGTGGAAATCACAACACTATAACAGGAATCGCCATTTTTGACGACAACAATGATGGTTGCGATGTAACCGATGTTGTAAATCCATTTGTTAGACTTAATGTAAGTGATGGAAATGAAAATGGTGCTACTGTTACTAATATTAATGGTACGTATAACTTTTACACCGGTGCCGGAAATTATACAATAGCACCAAATACAGAAAACCCAACTTGGTTCACTTTTTCGCCAAACTCAGCTGAATTTGAGTTTTTAAATGATAACAACAACATTTCAACCCAAAACTTTTGTATCACTGCTGTTGGTTTACACAAGGATATCGAAGTTGTTTTCACACAGTTAGAACCTGCAAGACCGGGCTTTGATGCAAAATACAAAGTAGTCTATAAAAATAAAGGAAATCAAATGTTATCTGGAACTGTTAATTTGCAATTTGATGATACTAAAACCGATTTTGTTTCTGCTTCGCCAGCTGTTGATGTAACTGCAACTAACTCACTTTCATGGAACTTTACCAATCTGATGCCTTTTGAAAATAGAAGTATTGAATTGATGCTTAACATCAACTCACCTATGGAAACACCAGCGGTTAACAATGGAGACATCTTAAATTTCACTGCTTCCATAACACCAGTTGTTGATGATGAGCTTCCATCAGACAATCAATTTGTATTCAACCAAATTGTCTTGGGATCTTTTGACCCTAACGATATTATTTGTCTTGAAGGCGATACGGTTTCACCAACAGAAATTGGCAACTACCTACATTATGTTGTGAATTTTGAAAACACAGGAACCTTTTATGCCGAAAATGTAGTAGTTCGACTTGAAGTAGACAGTAATAAATACGACATGAATTCATTACAATTACTGAACAGTTCTAATCCTTCTTCAACCAGAATTACTGGTAATATAGTTGAGTTTGTAATGCAAAACATCAACCTTGCAGCAGCCACTGGAACGCCTCCTGTTGGCGGACACGGAGATGTATTGTTCAAAATAAAAACCAAAGACAACTTAGTTACAAATGATACCGTTTTACAAAGAGCAGGCATTTATTTCGACTATAATTTCCCAGTGATAACAAACAATGCAGAAACCACTTTTGCGGAACTAAGCAACCCTATTTTTGAACCAGATAATAGCGTTAAAATCTATCCAAATCCAACAAACGCTATCATCAACATCAATTGTAGCACAACAATTAAATCTATTGAATTATATGACATTCAAGGTCGATTATTGGAAACGCGTTTAGAGAATTCTAATACTGTGGTATTTGACATTAGCCCAAAACAAAATGGCGTTTATTTCTTGAAAATAACTTCTGAAAATGGTAGTAAAGTTGAAAAAATAATGAAAGAGTAAAAGGAAAAAGTTGATAAGTTGATAAAGCGCAAATCTGAAAATGGTTTGTGCTTTTTCTATTTAAAAAACGGTCAAAATCAACTTTGATAAATAATTCTTAATTACCACTATCATTGGCGCTAATTTCATAAATTTGCTCACTCGAGACCTTTGGGCCGAACTGTATGTACCCGAGCGAAGCGAACGGAACGAAGTTAAATAAAAATTCAACCTATTGAAAAAGTTACTTTTTTGCCTCGGATTATGTTTGTTGGTGGCAAATGTTGCTTCTGCACAAAAAAAAACAACACCTATAAACATCGAGTACTCCGAATTTGCCGATAGAAATCAAGCCGAAATACCTGATGCATTGCTGTTACGCGGCAATGTCAGAATTAGCCATGATGGTGTGATTTTTACTTGCAATAAAGCCTATTTTTTTGAAAAAGAAAACTACCTGAAAGCTTTTGGCGATGTCCAAATGGTGCAAGGCGATACGCTTTTTCTTAACAGTAAATATGCCGAATACAATGGCCAAGTCAAACAAGCATTTGCGACTGGTAATGTAGTGATGCGTTCCCCGGAATCGACGTTGGTCACCGATACGATTAACTTTGACCGAAACAGTCAGGAAGCTTTCTACAATTCACACGCAACGATTAACAACAAAGACAACACTTTGAAAAGCAAATCGGGTCGTTATTATGCCAATGAAAAGAAGTTTAAATTCTTAACTGCGGTTACGATTACCAATCCGAAATACACCATCAAGTCGAATCATTTGGATTATTACACCAACTCGGGTCACTCCTATTTATTTGGTCCGTCGACCATTACCAGTAAAGAAAATTACATTTATACCGAAAAAGGATTTTATGATACCAAAAAGAATTTGGCCTATTTCAAACGAAAATCCTATATCAAATACAAAGACAGGCGCATTGAAGGCGACAGTTTGTATTATGACCGAAACCGAGAATATGCTTCGGCTACCAACAATGTAAAAATCACAGATTCTATTAATAAAGGTTTAATCAAAGGGCATTATGCCGAAATCTATCGCGATTTAAAAACGCAGAAAGATTCGATGATGATTACCAAAAAAGCGGTCGCAATTACTTTGGTAGAAAAAGATTCTATGTATGTTCATGGCAAAAAAATGATCATTACCGGAAAACCGGGCGAACGCATCGTAAGGGCTTTTAACAATGTGCGTTTCTATAAAACGGATATGAGTGGTAAATGTGATTCTATCCATTCCGATCAAAAAACCGGTTTGACCAAACTAATCAAAAATCCGATTCTTTGGAACTATGAAAACCAAATGACCGGTGATATTATGCATCTTATTGGCAACAACCAAACCGAAAAATTAGACTCACTCAAAGTACTCAACAATGCTTTCATCATCTCGAAAGATACACTCAGTACTGGTTATAATCAGGTCAAGGGACAAAATCTCTATGGAAAATTTGCAGACAATAAACTCCGGGAAGTGGACATCATCAAAAACACCGAAGTCATTTACTATATGCGAAATGACCAGCAAGAATTGATTGGCATCAACAAAAGCGTTAGCAGCAAAATCAATATGATTTTGGACAAAAACACTATAGAGACTATAACCAATTTCAACCAAGTAGAAGGCGAAATTTTTCCGGAAGCAGAACTACCGGAAAATGCACGGAAATTGCGAGGATTTATTTGGCGTGGCGATGAACGAATAAAAACAAAAGACGAGATTTTTCCTCAAGAAGAACTCGATTTGGATGCCAAGATTCAAGCGGAAAGTAAGGTTGAAAAGGCCGAAGTAGACAAACCTTTGGAACCCAGTAAAGAAACTTTAGACTACGACAAGAACAACCCGAAGCCAAAGGCTGAAAGGAACGAAGCTAATCCAAAACCAGTCGTAAAATAATGATTACTCAAATTTGTCCAAAATGCCATCAAGATGCTTTTACTTGGTACGTTAGCGAGGTATTACCCAACATAACAGTTTGGAGTTGTAATAATTGTCCATTGCAAATATTTGAAGAAGACCATGACGAAGAAATTTGTGAAAATTGTGATGAAAAAACCAAAACACTTTTAAGAAGCCAAGAAGAACAATTTAATTGGTGTTCCAATTGTAACACCGTCACGAATTACCAACTAAACGAATAAATCAACACCAGTTGAAACAAGATTTCCTAAAATACCAAGCGCAAACTTCACCGTATCCTTTGGGTATGGAAGTGTCGCATGCCATTGGCTCTTATATATACGACACCAATAATAAAAAATACTTAGACTTTGTAGCCGGAGTTTCCGCTTGCAGTTTGGGCCACCAACATCCGAGAGTCAATCAAGCGATTATTGACCAATTGAATAAATACTCCCATGTGATGGTTTATGGCGAATATGCCCAACATCCGGCGGTGGCTTATTGCAAATTGTTAGTCGAAAATTTACCGCCAAGTTTAAACAAAGTATATTTAGTCAATTCAGGAACCGAAGCTTGTGAAGGTGCTTTAAAGCTCGTTCGCAGAGTTACCGGCAGAAGTCAGTTGATTTCGTGTCACAATGCGTATCACGGAAACACTATGGGTTCGATGAGCGTTATGGGATTTGAAGAACGAAAACAAATCTTCCGACCTTTGATACCCGACGTAGATTTCATTACCTTTAATAATGAAGCTGATTTAGAAAAAATCACCACCAAAACTGCCGGAATTATTCTGGAAAGCATTCAAGGTGGTGCCGGTTTTATCGAACCTAAAAATGATTTCTTAGCCAAAGTCAAAAAACGTTGCGAAGAAGTTGGAGCCTTAATGATTGTTGACGAAATCCAACCGGGTTTTGGCCGCACCGGAAAACTGTTCGGTTTTGAAAACTACAATGTCGTTCCCGACGTAGTTATCATAGGCAAAGGAATGGCCGGCGGAATGCCTGTTGGCGGATTTATAGCCAACTCTAACCACATGGACTTATTAAGTCATGATCCAAAATTGGGACACATCACCACTTTTGGCGGACATCCTGTCATAGCGGCAGCTTGCTTGGCTACTTTGGAAGAAATATTGGAAAAAGATTACGCCAAACAATCTTTAGCCAAAGAAAAGATTTTCCGCCAACTTTTGGTACATCCTTTGATAGAGGAAGTTAGAGGTCGAGGGCTAATGCTGGCGGCAATGACTAAAGATCCGGAAATTACCAATAAAGTGATTTTGAAATGTCAAGATAAAGGGTTGATTTTATTCTGGCTCTTATTTGAAGGTTGCGCCATCCGAATTACTCCTCCATTAACCCTCTCAGAAGACGAAATAAGAGAAGGTTGCGCCATCATCATCGAAGCGATGAATGAAGTGGCAGCAGAAATTAAAAACTAAACATTTAGTTTTCAATTCGATAAGAAATTTCAAGTGAACAAATTGTTAATTAAATTGTTTACAACAATACATCGCTTTCGCAAAAAACGAACAGCGTTTCCCTAATTTTATTAAGGATAATTTTAAAACCTACTAGTATGCACCTAGACCACGACGAAGAAGATTACAACTTATCCCTAGCGAAATTTGAGTCGATGTTGAAAACCAACAAAGTCTTGTTTTTCGATTCAGAGGAGTTCGAGGAAATTATACTGCATTATCTCGACATGGGGAAAGCCTCTTTAGCCAAGAAAGCTTTAAAATTAGGATTGGAACAACACCCAAAATCTACCGGATTAAAATTAGTTCAAGTAGAAATGTTGGTGTATGACGACAAATTGGATCAGGCAGAAAAGTTATTAAACGAATTGTACGCCATTGAACCAACCAACGAAGAAATTTTTATTCAAAAAGCCAACATATATTCTAAAAGAGACAATCACGAACAAGCCGTTGAGTTCTTGCAAACAGCACTTCTTTATACTGAAGATTACGCTGATGTATACAACTTAATCGGAATGGAATATCTTTTTATGGATAACCTTGAATTGGCGAAAGAAAACTTTATCAAATGTTTGGAAGAAGATTTCGAAGACCAATCGGCACTTTATAATGTAGTGTATTGCTTCGAGTTTTTGGACCAAAACTTGGATGCGATTGAATACCTAAAAACTTACATCGATAGAAATCCATATAGCGAAATCGCTTGGCATCAATCAGGTCGTTTGTATTATGGCGTAAAAGATTATGAAAATGCGGTTCGTTCTTTCGAATTTGCTACTTATATCGATGATGAATTTCTTGGTGCTTATTTGGAAAAAGGGAAATCATTGGAACGTTTAAAAAGATATGAAGATGCCATTGAAAGCTACAATCGTACTATCGAATTAGACGACCCGACTTCTTATGCGTTATTGCGCATCGGGAAATGTTATGAAAAATTAGGCAACAAAGTTGAAGCTTTAAAATACTTTAACAAAACCGTACACGAAGATCCGCTTTTAGACAAAGGTTGGATTGCGATTACCGATTTTTATGTACGCCAAAAAAACTTCCAAAAAGCCTTATTCTATGTAAATAAAGCCTTGGCGATTGATGACCAAAATCGTTTGTATTGGAAGCGTTATGCGACCATCAACAAAGCGATGAGTATGTTTGAAGAAGCCGAATTTGGTTATAGAAAAGCGGTCGAACACGGCGATTACCAATTAGACACGTGGCTATTTTGGGTAGATATGATGCAAAATATGGGCGAATTCAACAATGCGATTCTGACCTTAATCCAAGCTGCAGAATATTTTCCGGAAGAATGCGAAATCGAATACCGTTTGGCCGGTTTGCATTTGTCTTTGCATGAAGAAGAAAAAGGAAACTTCCACTTGAACAATGGTTTGCGTTTGAATTCTAAACACAATACCATTTTGGAAGAATTGTTTCCAATGGTTTGGGAAAGACAATCGGTGCAAGACTACATATCGAAACACAAAAAATCGGAATAAATGTCGCGAAGACAATATGGCCTAATCGGGAAAAACATTTCCTATTCGTTTTCCAAAAAGTACTTTACCGAAAAGTTTGCTTTGGGCAAACTTGTAGATTGTTCTTATGAAAATTTCGACCTTCAATCTATTGAAGAATTCCCTAAACTAATAGCCAACAATCCTGATTTAAAAGGCTTAAACATTACTATTCCGTATAAAGAAGTTGTCATTCCGTATTTGGATAAATTATCTAAAACTGCGGCTCAAATTGGCGCTGTGAATGTTATTCGTTTCACCAAAAAAGGCAAGCTTAAAGGCTACAATTCCGATTATTACGGCTTTATGAAATCTTTGGAACCACTACTCCAACCACATCATAAAAAAGCTTTGATTTTAGGAACCGGAGGCGCAGCCAAAGCTGTAGCATTTGCACTCGACCAACTCGGAATTCTATACACTTTTGTTTCTCGTTCAGCCAAAGAAGGCATGATTGATTATGATAGAATCAACGCGACAACTTTCGATAATTATCATATCATCATCAATTGCACACCTTTAGGAACAAGTCTCGATATTAAAGCCTTCCCACCTATTCCGTATAAATTTTTCACCGAAAAATACATCGCTTTCGACCTAATTTATAATCCTGCAACAACCCAGTTTTTAAAAAACGCAAAGAAGAAAGGCGCTGTAACTAAAAACGGTTATGAAATGTTAGAGTTACAAGCAGAAAAAGCTTGGAAAATCTGGAATAAATAAATTGTTATGAATATCAAATTAATCGCCATTGGTAAAACTGATAACAAAGCATTGCAAACGCTCATTGACGATTATACCAAACGTTTGTCTTTTTACATCAAGTTTGATTTGGAAATGATTCCCGACATCAAAAACGTCAAAAACCTTTCGGAAGCGCAACAAAAAGAAAAAGAAGGTGAATTGATTTTGTCCAAACTCACACCAACCGACCAATTAATTTTATTGGACGAAAATGGTTCTACATTTTCAAGTGTTTGTTTTTCCGATTATTTACAGAAAAAAATGAATTCTGGCGTAAAAACTTTAGTATTTGTCATTGGCGGACCTTATGGCTTTAGCACCGAAATTTATAAAAAAGCACAAGGCAAAGTGTCGCTTTCCGAGATGACTTTTTCGCATCAGATGGTTCGATTATTCTTTATCGAGCAGTTGTATCGTGGGTTCACGATTTTACGAAATGAACCTTACCACCATCAATAATAGTTTTCAGTTTAGTAGATGTATTCTTTGTTACTACTAACTGAAACGCCGAGTTGGGTAATCTTGAGATTTTTGATAAAGAGTTTGTATTCGATATATTTTCCGAAAGACATACCTTTATCGAAGGAGAAATATATCCTGGAAGGATTGGGTAACTTATTAATAAATTCCTGTAATTGATTTTTAGAGAAAACCAGTTCGTTATAATGCACCAAATCATTTCGGTCTAAGTGGAAATACATTACCTCAAAATCGGGTTTTTCGAGTTTATAGGTTATTTGGGTGAATGGCATAAAAGCAAGATTCTTTTTAACCGTATCCGTATAAGTAAAGTAGTTTTCGGAAGTTTCCTTTTTATGAGAGCTTCCTTCTTTTTTAGCCTGTAGCTTTATCACTTCCAAAATCACCTTGCGCAAAGGCAATCGCTTGTCTACATTGAATAACCAATTCGTAGAACTGATGGAATTGTTTCGATTCACATCAACTATGGTATCATTTTCTTGCAACTTGAAAAAGAAATAAATCGGAGAATGATCTTTTACTTCTGCCACAATTGTTTCTTTAGCCACCGGTAATAAAACTTCTTTATCTTGGCAGGAAAACAGCAATAAACCCAAACCTAAAACGATTATTTTTTTCATATTTGCTCTCAAAATCTACAGCTTATTTTTAAGTAAAATTTTGTTCGCCAAATTACAAAAAGTTGGGCATGCTTTTCAAATAATCAAATAAAAATTAATGCCTAATTATGAGTTTTACATTTATTGATTGACCATCAACCGTCAATCTCAAAATATAAAAACCATTTGAGAATGTTGACACATTAAAATTTCCATCAACAATATTTATCGGAGAAACTTGACCCATCATATTGACCAATTCACCTGAAATACTTTGATTGGCAAAAGTGGAAACAGTCACTATATCATTGGCCGGATTCGGATAAACAACTATTTTTTCAATCTCCGGAACGGTATTTATATCTAAAAAATTGTCTTTCCCAAAATAGTAAATACCTTCTTGAACAAAATCGCGATTGACCAAATTAGACATCGCAATTGGAATACTATTAACACTGAAACTTAGGTTTTTGAACGATAAAACTTGTCCGCCAACCGAAGTAAACGGTACTTGTGTAAAAGCCGTTTCTGCAGCATTTGAAATATAAAAACCTTCTTCACTAAAAGGAGTTGTAGTTGTTCGAACTAGCACATATATCTTGTTATTATAATCAAATTTCACTTCCACTACTTTGTTAGAAGAAGTCGTACCTAAATTGATATTATGTTGATTCCAAGTCTGATCTGTGGTATTCCAACTATAAAGTGCTGTATTGGTCACAGCATATAATTTATCAAACCTGTCCATAAAAATGTCTCTTATTGAACTTGACAAACTTGGCAATTGCGTCCAAGAACTTCCTTCGTTACTCGAAAAAGCAATAATATTCTGTGCAGTTTGCATGGATGTTCCCAAAATATAATGATTTTGAAACCCGGAGCAAATTTTGTTAAAACTCAAAAAAGACGGAAACTGTCCCGAAACATTTTGGAACAAAATATTCCAAGACGAACCCATATTCGGACTATAATTCACGTTATCCTGAACGGCATGCTGAACCATCGAAATAGAACCATTATTCCCTAAAAACATTTTCTGTGGAAATAAAATATTATAAACCGGAGCCAATGGAGCCGTTGTATCATCGGCGATAACCGAAAGACTGTTGCCTTCATTGGCTGTTTTGGCAATAAAATGCATTCCGCCTATAACGCATTGTCCATCATTAGCTGTTCCCATTGCAATTGTTCGGGTAAAATCAAGATTTTCCATCAACGTTTGCGAAGACCAGGTTAGATTATTTAAATTTAATTTGGATAAAAATGAAGTCGAAGTCGATGCGCTATACAACTGATTGTCTGCTGAAACCGCCATTAAATCTGTTGGCATCAACAATCCATTATTTATAGGCGTAACTGAAAGATTGTCAGCATTTACTTTATGAATTCCGTTAACGCGAATACCAGAAAAAAGTGCCGATTGGTTACCGGTAACTATAATCTCGTGCGCTTTGTTGACATTGCTTATAATACTCCAAACGTTATTGGTAAAAGCCAATATACCTGAATTAGTGGTAGCCAATAACCTTTGGTTAACCGAATCATAAGCAATTTTAGAAACCGCTGCGTTGGTCGGAATCCCAATCAATTCATTCCACGTTTGTCCCGAATCTATACTTTTATAAACCTTTCCATTTCCGGAATCTTTAACCGATGCAAAAACAGTTGAGCCATCAACAGCCAAATCAGTCACTTCTAAACCGGCAAAACCAATTGACGTCCAAACGCCATTATTGAGGTTCGTTGACTTAAAAATTCCATCTGAAGTGTTTGACAAAACCTCAGTATCATTCAGAAAATGAAAACCTGTCGGATAGAAGTTTAGAGTTGGTAACGCACTAAAATTGTTTCCATTATCGATAGAAATAAATAAGTTATTCTGAATTTCTCCCGAAGCCGGACCAATAGTTGAAACCAAAACGGTAAAATCGTTCAATCCATAGGCCAATAATAAAGGCCCAAAACCAGAATTTCCGCCACCGCCGTTCAGATTGTTGCTTTGCCAACTCGCACCAAAATTATCTGTATAAATAATTCCACTCGACGAAGTCAGACAAAATATGCGATTACTAACTTTAGAAGCTTTTATACTTCCGACACCATAAAAAGCAGGAACATTTACAAACGGCGTCCAAACATCAGATTGATTATCGCTGTAATAAATCCATCGATCGGCAGTGATGGCATAATTTAATGTTGCTCCGGCTGACATCCAAACAGCAGCATTGGCATCATTAAAATTAGTTAGTTTTTGCCAAGTGCTTTGCGCATTTATCGCTTGATTTAAAAAAAAGAATGAAATAAAAATCCCAAAAATCGCTTTAGTGCTTTTCATGTTTCGTTATTAAATAAAAATCAAAATAAGGAATTATCAACGAAACATCAAGCGTTTTGGAGGTAGACAAAAGGTGAACTGAGAAAACAAAAAACTCATTTACAACAACTTAAACAAAAAGAAGTAAGATTATGACAAATCCTTAAGAAGATAAATGCTGTACCAATTTGATGCTTTCAAGGGCTTCCTTTACATCATGAACTCGGAGAATATTAGCGCCTTTTTGTAAAGCGATTGTATTCAAAACGCTCGTACCATTCAACGCAAACTCAGCGGAAGTGTCGAGCGTCTTATAAATCATTGATTTTCTCGAAACTCCAACTAGAATTGGCAATTCCAACATTCGAAACAACTCTAAGTTGTTCATGACTTCAAAATTTTGTTCTAAAGTTTTAGCAAAGCCAAATCCCGGATCGATAATCAAATCGTTGATGCCCATACTTCTTGCCTGAGCCACTTTTTCAGAAAAGTAAAACAATACTTCTTTGGTAACATTTTGATATTGAGCCAAACTTTGCATCGTCTGCGGATTGCCTTTCATGTGCATCATAATATAAGGCACTTGTAATTCGGCAACGGTTGGCATCATGTTTTCGTCTAAACTTCCTGCGGAAATGTCATTGATGATACACGCTCCGTTTTCAATTGCGATTTTGGCGACATTCGCACGAAAAGTATCAACTGAAATTAAAGTTTCCGGAAAATGTTGCAGCACCGATTTCACTATGGGAATCAATCGTTCTATTTCCTCATTTTCCGTAACAAATTCGGCACTCGGTTTACTTGAATACGCTCCGATATCGATAAAAGTTGCGCCGTCGGTCAGTATTTTTTCTACTTGAGTAAGCAGGCTTTTTTCATCGGCATATTTTCCACCGTCAAAAAAGGAATTGGGTGTAACATTCAATATTCCCATGACTTTGGGAGAAGACAAATCGATTAGTTTTCCGAGGCAGTTAATGGTCATTTGCATTTTAAGTTAGTTCTAAGATTTAGTCCTTTGTACTTCAATCTTTATTCTTTACTTTTGGGGAAATTTGACACAAAGATACATTGAAATGAGTAATACTTCTCAAGAATATGACAAGGTTATCGCCATTTGCCGACAACTTTATATTAACAAAATGAAAGACTACGGTAGTGCTTGGAGAATCTTGAGATTGCCTTCTTTAACCGATCAAATATTCATCAAAGCACAACGCATCCGCAGTTTGCAACAAAACGACGTTCGCAAAGTAGACGAAGACGAAACAGGTGAATTTATCGGAATCATCAACTACTCGATTATGGCTTTAATTCAATTGGATTTAGGCGTAGTAGAACAACCCGATTTGGAGGTAGCGAAAGCGACTGAACTTTACGATGCCAAAGTTGCATTGACCAAATCGTTGATGGAAAATAAAAACCACGATTATGGCGAAGCTTGGCGCGAAATGCGTGTAAGTTCACTAACCGATTTAATCCTACAAAAGTTACTTCGCGTAAAGCAAATAGAAGACAATCAAGGAAAAACAATCGTTTCTGAAGGCATTGATGCCAATTATCAGGACATGATTAATTATTCGGTTTTTGCTTTAATTCTGATGAAATTCGGACAATAAAATTGAAGCTCCAAAATTTAAATCAATAACAAAACACCAATATGGCAATCTCTAAAAACAATATCGCTTGGGGAATTCGAATCGTAATTTCATTCCTGTTTTTACTTTCGGCTGTGGCCAAATTATATCCTTCGCCTTACTTCGCGATTTCAACTTTTGAAGTAAAACAATTGTACCCAATGGGATTCTCGGAAGGATTTGCTCCCTATTTTTCGAGAGTGTTGATTGGAATCGAATTGGCTTTAGGCTTTTTGATTTTGCAAAAGAACTTTTTACGAAGCATTGTTATTCCGGCGACCATTTTATTATTGGCCGTTTTTACAACACATTTATTGATTGAAACGATCCAAAATGGTGGGAATTCAGGAAACTGTGGTTGTTTTGGAAGTTTGTTGCCAATGACACCAATTGAAGCGATTCTGAAAAATGTTGCTGCGATGGCTTTACTGATTTGGCTATTTATCATTATGCCAAAGTCAAATGAAAAGCATGATAATTTTTGGCTTCTGACCACGGTTACTTTGGCTTCTATTTTGGCTTTATTTATGCTGGCTCCAATCCAACCTATTGAAAGCAGTTTTACGGTTTCAACTCCGGAAGAAACAACCACTGATACAATTCCGGAAACTATTGTGGACACTACAAAAACTGTGATTATAAAAGACACGGTTAAAAAAGTAGCAGAAATAAAAGAAATTGTAAAAGCAATACCAACAGAGCCTGCCAAACACAAATCGGGTTACGCTCATTATTTTTCGAATATTGATAAAGGCCGAAAAACGCTTTGTTTCTTTGTTCCGGGCTGTGATCATTGTCGTGATGCCGCTAAAGAATTGACCGAAATGAGAAAGAATACTAAAGATTTTCCTGAAATTTCGATTATTTTTATGAATGAGGAAGCTGATTTAATTCCGGCATTTTTCAAATATGCCGGAGCTGAATATCCTTATAAAATAATCGAAGTAATTCCATTTTGGAAAGTACTTGGATCAGGAAAAGACACCCCCGGCGTCAAATATTTATGGAATGGAAATGATTATAAATACTATTGGGGAATTGGTGATAACAAATTTGACGCTGCTGATTTCCAAAATTTAATCAGCAAACCTTATTCAGAGTTGAAAAAATAAATGCAACTTACACATCTTTTTGTTATTTTTAGAAGTTAAAAAAATAGATTTCTTATGATCAACTATATAATGTCTAAGAGAACCAACGAAAGATGCCTAATTGGGATTATTCTTTGTATCGTTGTTTTTATACTAGGTTACTTCATTTTGAATCACATTTCTACCATGGAAGATCCTCCATTGGGAAATACCATTTACATACTTATAGGCAGCACATTAACTTTTTTATCAATACTTGGCGTTGTACTGATTTTAAAATACATGTATGACAGTAAAAAGAAAGCGGAAAGAAGGGAGCGAAAAAGAAAAAAACACAGATTATTTTATCTAAAAGATTCCCAACGAAAAAAAAAATCTAAAACTCCGGAATAGAATTATAGAAATTTTAGGAATTCGAAAAATTCGGATTACTTATCTTTATACAAAAAAGAAAATGAAAAAAATTGCTTTAAGTTTTATGTTGGCCATCATAGGTTTTGGTTGTTCTAATGCACAGAAAACCGAATTTAACAAAGAGAGTTTGGACAAAAAATTAACTACCACAGACAGCACTGAAGTTTCTTTTGAAACGGTTCTTAAAAATCAAAAAGGGAAAGTAACCGTAATTGAAATATGGGCATCATGGTGTAGTGATTGTGTCAAAGCAATGCCGAAAGTAAAAGAGATGCAAGCGAATAACCCAAAGGTGGATTATGTATTCATTTCTATGGATAAAGCCTTTGACAAATGGAAAGCCGGTATTGAAAAACACGAATTAACAGGAAAACAATATTGGGTAAATGACCCTAAAATGATGAAAGGAGAATTTGGAAAATCTATTGATTTAGATTGGATTCCGAGATATATCATCTTAGACAAAAACGGTAAAATTGTTACCTACAGAGCCATAGAAACTGATTTTGAACAAATTAACGCTACTTTAAAAACTTTACAATAATGAGACAAAAGATTGTTGCCGGTAATTGGAAAATGCACAAGAATGCCGAAGAAACAGAAGATTTATTAAACGAATTGATTGATAAATTACCCAATGATATTGAAGCACAAATCATAGTTGCCCCAACTTTTGTCAACCTTGCGTCTGCAGTTGATCATTTAGAATTTACCAATATTGGTGTAGCCGCGCAAAATATGCATCAAAACGAAAGCGGTGCTTATACCGGTGAAATCTCTGCCGACATGTTGAAAAGCATAGGTGTAAATATCGTTATTCTGGGTCATTCTGAACGTCGCGCCTATTTTCATGAAACCGATACACTTTTAGCACAAAAAGTAACAACAGCATTAAAACATGATATGACAGTCATTTTTTGCTTCGGCGAAGAATTAAAAGACAGACAAAACAACCAACATTTCAATGTAGTAGAAAACCAACTGCGTGATGGCTTATTCCATATAGAAAACAAAGATTGGGAACAAATTATTTTGGCGTATGAACCGGTTTGGGCTATTGGAACAGGTGAAACTGCTTCACCGGAACAAGCACAAGAAATGCACGAATTTATTAGAGAAACTGTTCGCAAAAGATTCGGAAGCGACATTGCGGAAGATGTTTCCATTTTATACGGCGGAAGCGTAAAACCTGAAAATGCCAAAGAAATTTTCTCAAAACCGGATGTGGACGGCGGATTGATTGGTGGTGCCGCTTTAAAAGCGTCTGATTTTGCGGCCATTGCAAACGCGATTTAAGTTTAAATATAATTCTAAAATCAGAAGCCTTTCATTTATTTGAAAGGTTTTTTTTATATTTAAAATTAATTTAATGTATTTCATCGATTTTATTTGCTTTTTATCGATTATTATTTATACTTTTACGGCTGTCACAAATCAAATAAAGTTAGTAATGAAAGCAAAATTTATTTTATTCTTCCTTTTTGTAAGCTTAACCCACTTACAAGCACAAACCGATACGCAAAAACGTTTTCAATCGGATTCAAGAAAATACTATGTATGGAGTACAGATTTTGAAAAGTATGAATTAATTGAAACCGAGTATGAACATTCGGTGATTGATATCAGAGAAATTGGTTCCAAATCCAATGGTTATGTCATCATCAGCATGATTGACAATGGGCAAACCAGATTACATCATGGTTCAATCTATAACTTCACTAAAGATTCTGATAATGAAGGTTCTTGGTCGTTACAATCTAAATTCATGCGTGCCAAGCTGACTTATAATCCAAAAGACAACACTATGACTTATTTGTATGATGGTGATAACAAACGCTACAAAAGATTGATGATATTCACAGTTGCTCCGGATGAACTTCCAAATGCCAGTTTGAAAACCACTATTGTAAAAGCAGATTAAATTTCTTTTTGCAAAACACTTTTTAGTAACTCTTTCGATTGTTACCTTTGCAAAAAAATAGTCCATGTCAAATATATATTTAGGGTATCATTTTTCGGTTGAACCCAAAGAACTAGG
Organism: Flavobacterium sp. 102; assembly: GCF_003634615.1. Taxonomy (NCBI): domain Bacteria; kingdom Pseudomonadati; phylum Bacteroidota; class Flavobacteriia; order Flavobacteriales; family Flavobacteriaceae; genus Flavobacterium; species Flavobacterium sp. 102. The sequence goes on from NZ_RBKX01000001.1 coordinate 3,589,170, forward strand.
TTCTGAAATTCTCATTGCAGAATTGGGAGAAAAACCGTTTGAAAGCTTCATTGAAACCGACAATGGTTTTAGTGCTTACATTCAAAAAGACCTTTGGACTGAAGACATTCTAAATGACATTTACCTATTAACTTCTCCCGAATTTTCTATTTCTTATACTATAGAAGAAATCGACCAAGTGAATTGGAATGAAGAATGGGAAAAGAATTTTGAACCGATTGATGTAGACGGAAAATGCCATGTTCGCGCACCATTTCACCCAAAAACCGATGCTGAATTTGACATTATCATCGAACCAAAAATGAGCTTTGGAACCGGTCATCACGAAACTACACACATGATGATTCAGCATTTATTGGAAACTGATGTGACTAATATGAAAACATTAGACATGGGTTGCGGTACCGCTATTTTAGCTATTTTGGCAGAAATGAAAGGAGCCAAACCTATAGATGCGATTGATATTGACAATTGGTGTTATTTGAATTCTATTGAAAATGCGGAACGCAATAATTGTCACGAAATCACTGTTTACGAAGGTGACGCCGAATTATTAAAAGACAAAAAATACGATTTAATTATTGCCAACATCAACCGCAATATCTTATTGAACGATATGCAACAATATGTAAATTGTTTGAACAAAAACGGCATTCTATTATTAAGCGGATTTTACACCGAAGACATTCCTTTTATTGATGCTTCCTGCACGGAGAAAGGTTTGACTTATGTGAAAAAATTTGAGCGAAACAATTGGGTTTCCCTAAAATACATCAATTAGCAATAGAAAATTTTACACTTTGTAAAACGAAATGAAAATGAGCACTATAGAAAAAGTACAAGAAGACGTTTTAGTCGAAGAGCAAGTTGGAGTTAACAACGAAATCGTATTGTATAACGACGATGTCAATACCTTTGACCATGTAATTGATACGCTAATTCGTGTTTGCCAACACAGTGCGGAGCAAGCGGAACAATGTGCTATTTTAGTTCATTATAAAGGAAAATGCACGGTAAAAACAGGTCATTATGATGAACTGAAACCCCAATGTACGCAGTTGTTAGAAGCCGGTTTAAGTGCGGAAATTATTTAGTTTTTACTTTATCCTTCGCGCCTTCTTTGTGAACTTTGCGGTTAATTTTACCCTTTAAATTTCCAGTCAAACTCGTCAGTATCTTTTATAATAGCGCCAACTTCTACTCGAATTATAGCACCATATTCTGATTGCAGAATTAACCAATTGCTTTCGTTAAAGTGGTTTTCGGTGGAATCAAAATCTTCGACTTCCCAAGTTTTGAATGGCAAATCATTTTTGATTTCGGCAACATTTTTACCGATAACAGCTTTACCTAATAACGTCGCTTCCATATTTGAAGTAATGATATATCCTAAACGAAAGGCTTCATCTTCATAGAATGTTAAACGGAACTTTTTATCATTATACAGATAAATCACATTATCGTCATCGTCTTTGAATTGTTTTGATGGCTTACCATAAATAGCTTCTACGTGATTTTGCTTCATGCCGAATAACAATTGGTCTACGCCGTTTTTTGGATTGATTATCATTTGAATTACGAATTATAATTTATGAGTTATGAGTTGACAGCCAAACTTTAGAGAATCCTAAGCGACTATTTGACAAAGGTCGCAAAGTTTTTCGGGTTGTTGAAAACCAATTTGCTATTTTTACATTCAAAATATAAAAAAAGCTATGGGACTATTTTCTGCACTAATGGGCAATGCCGGGCAAGCCAGCCAGGAAGATTTAATCAAACAATACGGTCAGTTATTAATCGATAATGAAACTATAGAAATGGGTTTCAAACTCATTCGAGATGTGTTTATTTTTACCAACAAACGGTTAATTTTAGTCGAAAAACAAGGCATCACAGGAAGTAAAATCGAATACAAATCGATAGCGTACAAAGCCATTAGCCGCTTTAGTGTGGAAACTGCGGGTACTTTTGACCTAGAAGCGGAATTGAAGATTTGGGTTTCCAGCGAACAAAATCCCAGCATTACGAAACAGTTTACCAAATCGGTTAATGTTTACGAAGTTCAAAAGGTACTCGCGTATTACGTATTGTAAAAAATTATCTAATATTCAAACCTACCAAACTCACTTTCAATAGTGAGTTTTTTGGTTGCAGAAGCTTCTACGCTACCGACAATTTGTGCCGCTACACCGAAAGATTCTGAGATGGCAATAATGTCTTGTGCAATTGCTTGTGGCACGTACAATTCCATTCGGTGACCACAATTAAAGACTTGGTACATTTCTTTCCAATCGGTTTTGGAGTTTTCTTGTATGAGTTTGAATAATGGTGGTACCGGAAATAAATTGTCTTTAATAACATGAACATCATCTACAAAATGCAACACTTTAGTTTGTGCACCACCGGAACAATGCACCATGCCGTGAATTTCGTTTGGCGTATATTTATCTAAAATCGATTTGATAATCGGAGCATAAGTTCTAGTTGGTGACAACACTAATTTTCCTGCGTCAATTGGAGAATCTTCAACTGAATCTGTTAATTTGGTGCTTCCGGAATAGACTAATTCATTTGGAACTGCTGCGTCAAAGCTTTCCGGATATTTCTCGGCTAAATATTTGGCAAAAACATCATGACGAGCCGAAGTCAAGCCATTGCTTCCCATGCCGCCGTTATAACTTTTTTCATATTTGGCCTGACCGAAAGAAGCCAAACCAACAATGACATCGCCTGGTTGAATATTGGCATTATCAATAACATCACTACGTTTCATTCGAGCCGTAACCGTAGAATCTACAATGATAGTTCGCACCAAATCACCAACATCGGCAGTTTCGCCACCGGTAGAATGAATGGTTACGCCAAAGGTTTTCAACTCGGCTATTAGTTCTTCAGTTCCGTTGATGATTGCAGAAATCACTTCCGCCGGAATGAGATTTTTGTTTCTTCCGATAGTAGAAGACAACAAAATATTATCGGTTGCTCCAACACACAGTAAATCGTCAATATTCATAATCAACGCATCTTGTGCAATGCCTTTCCACACCGAGATATCGCCGGTTTCTTTCCAATACATATAGGCCAAAGACGATTTGGTTCCGGCGCCATCAGCATGCATAATCAAACAATAATTTTCGTCATTGGTTAAATAATCAGGCACAATTTTGCAAAAAGCTTTTGGGAATAATCCTTTATCGATGTTTTTGATGGCGTTGTGCACATCTTCTTTGGAAGCCGAAACTCCACGTAGATTGTAGCGTTGACTGTTATCAGAGCTCATTTTGTAGTGTGTGTTGTTGTGGCGCAAAGATAACTAAAGATTGCAGATTTTTGAAGACAGAACGCAGATTTTTGAACTTAGTTTTCCACGATTAAAATTTCTACGCGACGGTTTTCGTTGGCTTCTGTTTCATTGCGTTCCGGGATTTTATGGATAGGTTTTGAAACGCCAAAACCTTTATAAGACATCCTTTTTCTATCAATTTTATTTCGCAATAAATAATTATAAATGGCTTTAGCGCGTGCGGTAGAAACGTCTCCAACATCAACTTTTGATTGACAACAGATATGTCCTTGAATTTCAATTTTAAGTTTGGGATTTTCTTCTAATGCGCAAAGCACATCATAGAGTGTTGTTTCTGAACCGGGAACAACACGAGCAGAATTATTGAAAAAATAAATATTGGGCAATTTAATGGTTTCGCCTACTTTTGAATTTCTGATTTGTTTGGTGAGTTCACTTTCGATGGGTTTTAACTCAGTTTCTGTATAAAAAATAGTTACTCTTCTATTTTCAGCTTGGATTTTGGATTGTTTAAATTCTTTACCAAAGGCAATTTTTTCTAATCCTTTGCTGAATTTCAAACCACTTTTCTCCAATAAATCACGAACGTTGGCGATACGCCTTTCGGCTAAATGCTTATTGTAATCCTTAGTATCAATGCTGTCACAAAAACCTAGTAATCTGGTAATTTCTATCTCTTTATTATTGGCAATCCATTCGTTTAATGTTAGGATCGAGCTTTGATTTGGAAAGTCTTTATTGAAATCAAAAAAAACTTCAAACTGCTTTTGTGCTAAACAATTTAGAGAAAACAAAAATAGCAATATGAATATTTTAAATCTCATTATTTATCTACGATTAAAATTTCGACCCTGCGATTGGCTTTGCGTTCGGCTTCGTTTCGCTCCGGTACTTTATAAATCGGATCATTGCTACCAAAACCTTTATAAGACAAACGGTTTACTTCTATCTCAAACTTGGTCAAATACTTAAAAATAACTAAGGCTCTTCGATAAGACAATTTAGTGTCCATTCCGTTTGGATTGCAGCAAATATGACCGTGTATGGCGATTCTCAACTTTGGGTTATCGTATAAAATTTGTAATAATTCGAGTAAAAGCGGTTCAGACTGGTCCATCATTTTTTCAGAATTAAAGTGAAAATTGATGTTATTTATCCGAATCAAATCTCCTTTTTTGGCTTTTTCAAACTTTTGTGCCAATTCAGATTTCTCTTTGGCTACCAATTCAGAAAGTGAACTAAACGAGATCTCCTCTTCTTCATTTGTTGGATTTATCTTTTTCTCTTCTTTTAGAATGAAAAAGAGTTTTACTTTTCTATTTTCTTCTTGATTTTTTGAAAGTTTAAAATCTTTCCCAAAGGGCTTTAACTCTACTTTATCACTAATTTTTATTGTATCTTTTTTAAGTAAGTCCAAAACAGAATTAATTCTCCTTACCGCTAAATCTATATTGTATTGACTGTCATCGACACTATCACAATAGCCCAAAACCTTTGTGATTTCTGCTGACTTATTTGCCTTTATCCATTGGTTCAATTTAGTTAATGAGGCTTGATTTGGGACAGCAGCATTAAAATCAAAGAACACTTCAAACGACTGTTGAGAGAATCCAAAAAAAGGCAAGAATAATAAAATAATATAAATTTTCTTCATGCTAATTCTCTACAATTAAAATTTCAACCCTACGATTGGCAGCTCTTTCCGCTTCGTTTTTTTCCGGTATAGGATAAATCGGTTGCGTGCTTCCGAAACCTTTATAGGACAATCGGGCGCGATAGACATCGTTTTTGATTAAGAAATTGTATATTGCTTTGGCCCTTTGAGTTGACAAGTCAGTTCGATCGACCGGCATACAACACAAATGACCTTGGATTTCAATTCTTAAATCGGGATTACTTTGCAATACCAATAAGAGTTCGTAAAGTTTTCCACGAGATTCGTTGACTACGGCAAAGGTGTTGATGATAAAATTAAGGTTTTCAATGGTCAATTTTTCGCCGGTTTTGGCATTGCCCACTTTCTTCATAAATTCTCTATCAAGCTTGAATTCTGATTTGGTTCCGTTTGGATTTTCGAATACTAATTTTTCAGGATATTCTATTTCGGGTTTAGCTTCGCTCGATTCGGCTACGCCTCGGTTTGGTAATGCTTCAATAGCTACTTCCGGTTTGATTCCGAGGATTTCGTTTTCGCGCGGAATGTCTTTTTCAAGTATATAATAAATGGTAACCTTTCTGTTTTCGGCTTTAACTTCAGATTGCTTAAAGCTTTCTCCAAAACTTATGGTTTTAAAATCTTCGCGGATTTTGATTTGGTCTTTGACTATTTGAAAAATGAAATTGACTCGTTTTTGGGCTAAAGTATCATTGGAATCCGTTGTACCGTCTTCATCTGTAAAGCCGTGAATGGCGACTATTTTATTATTATTGTTGGACAAAATCCATTGGTTTATTTTATTCTGTTCTTTTTTATTCAATTCGAATTTGTTGCTCTCAAAAAAAACAGAAAATTGTTCTTGTGCCAATGCATTAGCAGTCATAAACAGAATCAATACAGTAAATATTTTGCGCACCATTGGTTAGGTTTATTATTATAACGAAAGTTACGTAAAAATAGTATGGTGAAACAGAAAATATCATCTTATGCGTAAAAATTATTATTTACATTTGCCGTCAAACTTTTTAATTATGAAACAATTATTTTTACTCGCACTCCTAATGCTGGGTTTTTCCGGAAACTCACAATCAGTAGTTCAATCAGTGAATTCCGGAAGTCTTATCACTCCGGGTTCCACAATTTCAGTAGGTGAAATAGTAGTCGTACCACAAAATCAAAACCAATCCAATAGTGGCATCATAGGCCTATTGGCACAAACCCAACAAACGCTTGAAGTACCGCAATTGGAACTCGGCGGAAAAATTACTGTTTTTCCAAATCCAACGACAGCTTCAGTTTCCTTTAAAACCGACACTGATCTTTTGAATGAGAAAGTGTCGATTTATAATTTATCGGGGCAATTGATTTCAAAAAAACAAATTGGCACAAACAATTCTTTAGATTTAACAGAATTGCAAGCCGGAGTTTATTTGATTCAGTTCAATAATAAAAAAATAAAATCCTTTAAAATAATCAAACGATAAGAACAAAATTAATCATGAAAAAACTATTACTATTATCAGCCCTTTTTATTTCTTTTTTAACTTTTGCGCAAGTACCACAAGGCATTTCTTATCAAGCTATTGCATTGAACGGTTCAGGAAATCCAGTTGCAAGTTCTAACGTAAGAGTTAAATTGTCTATCTTAGACCAAACTGCAACAGGAACAATTTTATATTCAGAGACACAATTAAAAACTACTACTGCACAAGGTTTGTTTAACTTAACCATTGGCCAAGGAACAGTGGTTTCGGGAACTTTCAATACCATCAACTGGGGAACCAATTCCAAATTCTTAAAAGTAGAAATGGACGTTACCGGCGGAACGACTTATGTTTTGGTTGGAACAACACAATTGCTTTCTGTACCTTATGCAATGGCGGCTGACAGTTTAGTAACTTCACCGGGTGAAGGAATTACATTGGTTTCACCTAATGGAACACCTTATCAATTGACAGTTGACAATAGTGGAAATTTATCTCTACCAACTTCCAACACAACCGGATCTAATCCAAGTCAATTGTATTTGTATGGAACTTTTAATACTTTTAATCCAAGCACTTCATTGTTATTCAACAATAACGGAACTACTTTTTATGGATATAAATACTTAACATCCGGTGGTCAGTTAAAATTTTTAGCCGATAATAATACAAGCGCAACAGTCTATGGATTAAATGCTTCGCAAGAAGTGACTGTTGGTGACAGCGCTTACTCAGTTACTTCAAACGGTTTTTATTATATAACAATTGATCATTATGCAGATAATCCGATGCAATTTGGATTACAATCTTTTGCTCCTGAATTAATTATTCAAGCGACTTGCTCAGGTATTAACCCAACCTACAATACTTCAACAAATACTTTTTCGTTTATTGTTAATGGAATTACTACCAGCAATAATCAGTTTTTATTTAATATACCTAATACTTCAGGAGCATCAAGCTGTGGAATATTTGGTGATTTCTTGTCTGATGGCACTATTGATTTTAACGGACCAGCAATATCTTTTACAACCGCAACTACAACACCTAAGAATTATAGAGTTGATTTAATCATTAACTTTAACGGTTCTGCTTCTTACACGATTACTCAAATATAATTGTACTTTAAATTAAAAAAACCGCTCAATGAGCGGTTTTTTTTTGGTTTGATATCAAAATTATCTTGTAAACAATAACTCTCTGTATTTAGTTAAGGTCCAAATTTCATCGTCTACTAACAACTCTAATTTATCACAATGTTCTCTAATTACTTCGAAGTATGGTTTTACTTTGTCGCAGTAAGCTTCGGCCATTTTTTGTGCATCGGTTAAAGCGTTCGCTTTTTTACGGGCTTCGGTCATGGCTTCTACATTAGTATTGATGCCTTCAATATGAGCTGAAATTTCTTTGATTAAAGAGATTTGTTCTTTGGCAATTTTCTCAAAGTCTTTGCCGAAAATTTCTTTTAATCCGCGTACGTTTTCGATTAAAGTATTTTGGTAACGAATCGCTGTTGGAATCACATGATTGCGAGCAATATCGCCTAAAACTCTACCCTCGATTTGGATTTTCTTAGTGTATTCTTCCAATTCTATTTCGTAGCGCGCTTCCACTTCAATGTGGTTCATTACATTCAAATCTTCAAATAAGTCTAGTGCTTTTTTAGAGACTTTAGCTTTCAACGCTAGAGGAGTAGTTTTGTGATTACTCAAGCCGCGTTTTTTAGCTTCTTTTTCCCAAGCTTCGCTGTAACCATCACCTTCAAAAAGGATGTTTTTAGTTTCTTTGATGTATTCTCTTAAGACGTTGAAAATCGCTTCGTCTTTCTTTAAATCTTTTTTCTCGATTAAAGCATCAACTTCTTTTTTGAAATCTTTCAATTGTTTGGCCACGATAGAATTCAAAGTCGTCATCGCATTAGCACAATTGGCAGAAGAGCCAACAGCACGGAATTCAAATTTATTTCCTGTGAAGGCAAACGGAGAAGTTCTGTTTCTGTCGGTGTTGTCCAATAATACATCCGGAATTTTACCCACGACGTTTAATTTCAAATCGGTTTTTTCTTCAGGAGATAATTTTCCTTTGGTTACACCTTCTAATTCCTCTAAAACTTTAGTCAATTGTTGCCCAATGAAAACCGAAATGATTGCCGGTGGCGCTTCGTTGGCACCTAATCTGTGGTCATTACTGGCTGTTGCGATGGCTGCACGAAGTAATTCTTCGTATTCATTTACCGCTTTAATGGTATTGATAAAGAAAGATAAGAATTGTAAGTTACTCATCGGTGTTTTACCCGGAGATAATAAATTTACTCCGGTATCTGTAGCCAATGACCAGTTGTTGTGTTTTCCAGAACCGTTTACACCTTTAAAAGGTTTTTCATGGAACAATATTTTGAAATCATGACGCTCACCTACTTTTGACATTACATCCATTAACAATGAATTGTGGTCAACGGCTAGGTTTGTTTCTTCAAAAATTGGTGCTAATTCGAATTGGTTTGGCGCTACTTCGTTGTGACGCGTTTTTACCGGAATACCTAAGTACATGCATTCTTCTTCTAATTCTCTCATGTAATTCAAAGCGCGAGAAGGAATTGACCCGAAGTAATGATCGTCTAATTGTTGTCCTTTGGCAGAAGTATGTCCAAGCAAAGTTCTTCCCGTCAATAATAAGTCAGGTCTTGAGTTCGCTAATGAACTATCCACTAAGAAATATTCTTGTTCCCAACCCAAAGTGGCCGTTACTTTTTTTACGTTTTTATCGAAATATTTACATACTTCAGTTGCCGCTTCATCCACGGCATTTAAAGCACGTAATAAAGGTGTTTTATAATCTAAAGCTTCACCGGTATAAGAGATAAATACTGTGGGAATACACAAAGTAGTTCCGAAAATAAATGCCGGAGAAGTTGGATCCCAAGCAGTATAGCCACGGGCTTCAAATGTATTTCTGATTCCACCATTAGGGAAAGAAGAAGCATCCGGTTCCTGTTGTACCAATTGACCGCCACCAAATTTTTCAACCGGATCTGACCCATCGTAAGAAGTTTCAAAAAAGGCATCGTGCTTTTCAGCGGTAGTTCCTGTTAAGGGTTGGAACCAGTGAGTATAATGAGTTACGCCTTTAGACAAAGCCCATTCTTTCATTCCCATTGCGATATAATCAGCAAGTTTTCTGTCAATTTTAGTTCCGTGCTGTACTGCATCTTTCACTCCTTTATAAGCATCTGAAGTCAAATATTGCTTCATTGCTTTATCATTAAACACATTGGCACCGAAAATGGCTGATTTTCTATCCGCTTCTTCAAATTTTACAGGTTTTCTACCTGATGCATCTTTTAATGCTTGAAAACGTAAAGTTGACATAAAGTTTATTTTTTAAGTTACACCCTATTAATTTGATGCAAATATAGCAATATTTTTATTTTAAAATAAACAGACCCTGTTTTTTTAGGGGTTAATTTATTAAATTATTAAAAAATGATTGTTTAAAACTTTTGTTGTCTAATCGTTAATAATTGCATTCAAATAACTCAAACCACTATATTTGTATCAACTAAAAGAGAACGTCATGACAGTTTGGATTATTTTTCTGGCCTTAATTTTTCTATTTCTCGCCCTTGATTTGGGTGTTTTCAACAAAAACCCACATATCATCAAGCCAAAAGAGGCAGGAATTTGGACTGGAGTTTGGGTTTCACTATCCTTTATTTTTAGTTTTGTTATAGGATGGATATATAAAAATGAACTTATAGCAAATCCAACCGGTATAGCACCGGCAGTAGCAACAATGAAATTTATCACTGGTTATCTTATAGAATTATCGCTGAGTGTTGATAATATTTTTGTGATTGCCGTAATCTTTGCTTCATTTAAAATTCCTCAAAAATACCAGCACAGGGTTTTATTTTGGGGTATCCTTGGCGCTATTGTTTTCAGAGGATTGATGATTTTCTTTGGTGTAATTTTGATTAACAAATTCAGTTGGATGACATACCTGTTTGGTGCTTTCTTAATCTTTACAGCAGTAAAGATGCTGTTTAAGGGCGATGAAGAAGAATTTAACCCTAAGAAATCTTTTGTTTACCGAAACTTGCGTAAAATAATTCCAATAACAAGTCACGCTGAAGGAGAACACTTTTTTGTAAAGAGAAGACACATTACTGCTGCCACGCCTCTTTTTGTTGCTTTAATCGTAATTGAAGTAATGGATATGCTGTTTGCTTTGGATAGTGTTCCGGCAATTTTAGCTATTACTTCAGATCCGTTTTTAGTATTTAGCTCTAATATTTTTGCTATTCTTGGGTTGCGTTCTATGTATTTCTTTTTGGCTAACATGTTAGAAAAATTCAGTTATCTGGAGTACAGTTTGATTGCTATTTTAACTTTTGTTGGGATTAAGATGCTGATTGTTCATTATTTTAAATTCCCGGAATGGGTTTCATTAGGATTTATTGCCCTTTCTTTATTTGCTGGCATTATCATTTCTATTCAAAAGAGCAAAGCTAAATAATAATCATTTTAAGATGAAAATCGATTAAATTGTAAAAAACAAGCCCAATCAAATAATTCTGATTGGGCTTGTTTTTATTATTCTCTCAATTTTTCAAAAAAGCAGTATAATGACTAAAGAAATTGTTATTCAGTTTAAACAATAATCTTGCAAAAAAACCAAAGACTTTAAAACTAATTATATCCTTTAAAAGCGAATAACAGCTGTCAAAATTCTATCTTACTCTTTAGAGACTTTACTACGAACAATTGAAGCTTATAAGAGAATTAAAGGCAAGAATACTCATCATAGCTTCATACAAAGCATAAAAAAACCCTTCAAAATTAATCGAAGGGTTTTTATTTTAATCTGGAAACTATTATCGTTTAATTACACGTAGTGTTTTAACTTCTGTACCTTGAGTAACAATTACATTGTAAACTCCGGATGGGAAGCGTTCTCCTATTTGTAATTCAGACAATTGATCCTGGTTCACTTCACGTTGTTCAACTAATTTTCCGGCCATATCATAAATTGCAATTGCAACTTTCTCAACAGTAGGAGCAGTAACATTCAATTTGAATGTTTCTGTGAATGGATTAGGAGAAACTTTAGCCGTTAACTCAGTTCTAATATCCGTTTCTTGGACATCATCCATAGCTATAATTCTACAATTAGAATTATCAGCTAAGACAGTGAATTTAGCAGTAACGCTATCTGAGTTACATGTTCCATTAATACTATAGGTAACTGTAACTACACCACCAGTTGTTCTGTTTGGTGCAACTCTTGGACTACCGCTGAATACAGCAGTTACTCCTCCTGTTGGTCCACATACATTTCCTGATGTTGAACATCCAGAACTAATCGTTTTGAATTGAGACAACCAGTTAGCAAATGCATTGTTTAATGCATATTGACTATTAAAGTTTGTACCTACATAAGACACATTTGACGGACCAGTTACATCTACAGCGGCACCAGTGGCAACTGTAAATCTTCTAGTACAAGTGAATGAACCTTGTGTATTTGGCGCACATGTTGGTGCAATAGGCGCACAAGCATTAGCAGCAGTATACGTCCATGTTACATCCACATAACCTCCACATGCTGATGGCGGTGTTGATGGAGCATTATTTGTTAATGTTCCTCCACATCCTCCAGCAACTGTTGTGTTACATAAGAATGCATTCCAAGCTGAATTAATCTGCGACTGTGTACTACAAGCCGGTACTGTTACATTGTTTCCACATTTAAAGGTCACAGCTGGTGCAGTAGGAATAGTGAAACGTTTGGTTGTAGTCAATGTATTGGTGTTTCCACATCCACTTTGTTGACCACATGAACTAACCGTGTAAGTCCAAGTTACATCTACATATCCACCACATGCTGATGGCGGGTTAGCCGGAGCATTATTAGTCAATACGCCACCACATCCTCCACTAGCTGTAGTTGATGCTTTAAATGCAGCCCAAGCCGAATTAATTTGTGCTTGAGTACGACATGACTGTAATGTCACATTGTTTCCTGGAGTAAAGATTACTTGTGGCGGAGATGCTACTGTAAAACGTTTTGTAGTTGTCACAATATTTGAACTTCCACATCCGCTTTGCTGACCACAAGAATTTACAGTATATTTCCAAGTAACATCTATATAACCACCACATAATGAAGGTGGATTAGACGGTGCATTGTTAGTCAATACGCCTCCACATCCGCCACTTGCACTTACTGATGATTTAAATGCTGTCCATGCTGCATTTACTTGTGATTGAGTACTACAAGATGGCACTGTTACATTGTTTGCTCCTGCAAATACTACCGGAGTTGGGTTGGCTACAGTGAACCGTTTTGTAATTGTTACTATATTAGAACTTCCACATCCGCTTTGCTGTCCACAAGAACTTACAGTATATTTCCAAGTAACATCCTTATAACCACCACATAATGAAGGTGGACTAGATGGTGCATTGTTAGTCAATACGCCTCCACATCCGCCACTTGCAGTTACCGATGATTTAAATGCTGCCCAAGCTGCATTTAATTGTGATTGAGTACTACAAGATGGTACCGTTACATTGTTTGCTCCTGCAAATACTACCGGAGTTGGGTTGGCTACAGTGAAACGTTTTGTAGTTGTAACTATATTTGAACTTCCACATCCGCTCTGTTGACCACAAGAATTTACAGTATATTTCCAAGTAACATCTACATAACCACCACATAATGAAGGTGGATTGTACGGTGCATTGTTAGTCAATACACCTCCACATCCGCCAGTTGCAGTAACTGATGATTTAAATGCCGCCCATGCTGCATTTAATTGTGATTGAGTACTGCAAGCAGGTAATGTTACATTGTTTGCTCCTGCAAATACTACTTGTGATGGAGACGTTACAGTGAAACGTTTTGTCGTTGTCATTGTATTTCCGTTATCACATCCACTTTGTTGACCACATGAACCAACGGTGTAGGTCCAAGTCACATCTACATAACCACCACAGTTTGAAGGTGGGTTAGATGGTGCATTGTTAGTCAATACGCCTCCACATCCACCGGTTGCAGTAACTGATGATTTAAATGCCGCCCATGCAGAATTTACTTGGTACTGAGTACTACATGCCGGTAATGTTACATCATTTCCTGCAATAAATACTACTTGAGGTGGTGATGCTACCGTGAAACGTTTTGTTGTTGTCATTGTGTTATCATTACCACATCCGCTTTGTTGCCCACATGAGCCAACAGTGTAAGTCCAAGTCACATCTACATAACCACCACAGTTTGAAGGTGGGTTAGACGGTGCGTTGTTTGTCAATACACCTCCACATCCACCACTTGCAGTTGTTGAAGCTTTGAATGCTGCCCAAGCTGCATTTACTTGCGCTTGTGTACTACATGCCGGTAATGTTACATTATTTCCTGCATTGAATACAACTTGTGATGGCGCCAAAATAGTGAAACGTTTTGTACATGTCATTGTATTTTGATTACCGCATCCACTTTGTTGACCGCATGAACCAACAGTATATATCCAAGTCACGTCAACATAACCGCCACATAATGACGGCGCATTAGCCGGTGCGTTGTTTGTCAATACACCATTACATCCACCAGTTACAGTTGTTGATGCTTTGAACGCTTCCCAAGCTGCATTTACTTGCGCTTGAGTGCTACATGATGGTACTGTTACATTAGTTGCACAATTAAATACTACAGGAGCCGGAGCCGCTACAGTAAAACGTTTTGTACACGTCATTGTATTTTGATTACCACATCCACTTTGTTGACCACATGAACCAACGGTGTAGGTCCAAGTCACATCTACATAACCGCCACATAATGATGGCGCATTAGCTGGTGCGTTGTTTGTCAATACGCCATTACATCCACCGGTTACGGTTGTTGATGCTTTGAACGCTTCCCAAGCTGTATTTACTTGCGCTTGAGTGCTGCATGATGGTACTGTTACATTAGTTGCACAATTGAACACAACAGGAGCCGGAGATTCTACTGTGAAACGTTTTGTACATACTGTTGCACTTTGACTTCCATTTTGTCCACCACAGTTTAAGAATTGTTGATCAACAGTTCCATTATCAAAATTTTCATTAATAGCAGTTGCTACAGCATTGATTTCTGATAAAGAATATCCTGTTGTACAACCTCCAATAACATTATTGGCTAATTGTAAGAAGCTAGATACTGTCATTCCAGTAAATGTACCGGTCTTTATAGTTAATGAGCCTAAACTTGCATTACTCGCCGAGAAATTTGGATCGTATATATCAAATCCAGTTGATAATGTAAGTGCAATTAACTGAGAAGATAAAACACCTCTACTCGTAGTTGGATTTACAGCACTTGATGTAATTAGAGATGAATTCCCTCCTGCCGGTAGATAATTTTGAATTGCTGATGAAGAAGTAAAAGTAAGTTTGTTACTTCCACATCCTATAACTAGTCCATTTGGAAAGGCTCCAGCAAAATTTGCATCTCTGTAACATCCTGGATTGTTCCCATTACATGAAGTTCCATAACCTCCTTGAGTAAATGTTGTAAATTGCCCTTCACAATCATCAGATTGATCACACAAATCACTAACATTATATGTCCATGTCACATCTACATAACCTCCACATGAAGATGGTGCGGTTGACGGCGCATTATTAGTCAATACACCATTACATCCGCCGGTTGCAGTTGTTGAAGCTAAGAATGCAGCCCATGCAGTATTAACCTGCGTTTGAGTGCTACATGATGGGACTGTTACGTCAACTCCACAATTGAACTCTACTTGAGATGATGGCGTCACGGTGAAGCTAGCACTTACACTGTCTTGTGAACAGTTGTCTGAAATACTATAAGTCAACGATACACTTCCTCCCTCACACAATCTTGGTGCTTGGAATTCGCTGATGTTGAATTGAGCCGTAGCATCACATCCGTCGTTTACAGTTTGGAACTGTGCCAACCATAAAGCAAACGCCGCATCAACTCCTGCTTGGTTTTCATAATCACAGGCACTTGAAGTGGAATTCTCCGGTCCTGTTACATCTACTGGTGTAGATTTTGTAATGGTGAAAGTAGCACTTACACTGTCTTGTGAACAGTTGTCTGAAATACTATAAGTCAACGATACGCTTCCTCCCTCACACAATCTTGGTGCTTGGAATTCGCTGATGTTGAATTGAGCCGTAGCATCACATCCGTCGTTTACAGTTTGAAACTGTGCCAACCATAAAGCAAACGCTGCATCAACTCCCGCTTGATTTTCATAATCACATGCACTTGAAGTGGAATTCTCCGGTCCTGTTACATCTACTGGTGTAGATTTTGTAATGGTGAAAGTAGCACTTACACTGTCTTGTGAACAGTTGTCTGAAATACTATAAGTCAACGATACGCTTCCTCCCTCACACAATCTTGGTGCTTGGAACTCGCTAATGTTGAATTGAGCTGTAGCATCACATCCATCGTTTACGGTTTGGAACTGTGCCAACCATAAAGCAAACGCTGCATCAACTCCCGCTTGATTTTCATAATCACAGGCACTTGAAGTGGAATTCTCCGGTCCTTCTACATCTACTGGTGTACCAGGTGTAACAGTGAAAGTAGCTGTAACAAAATCTAAACTACAATTATCCGAAATTGTATAGATAAGTTGAACAGAACCTCCAGCACACAAGATAGGTGCAATTCTTGGGGTAGGACACCAAATTGGTTCAGCTCCACATCCATCATTTACTACTCTAAATTGATTTAACCAACTAGAAAATGCTGCATTTAAATCAGCTTGAGTAGCAAAATCACAATAGTTATAAGTAACACTTGCAGGTCCTTCTACATCAACAGGTTCAGAAGGTGTTACGGTGAAAGTAGCACTTACACTATCTTGTGAACAGTTGTCTGAAATACTATAAGTCAACGATACGCTTCCTCCCTCACACAATCTTGGTGCTTGGAATTCGCTGATGTTGAATTGAGCCGTAGCATCACATCCGTCGTTTACAGTTTGGAACTGTGCCAACCATAAAGCAAACGCTGCATCAACTCCCGCTTGATTTTCATAATCACAGCCACTTGAAGTGGAATTCTCCGGTCCTGTTACATCTACTGGTGTACCAGGTGTAACAGTGAAAGTAGCTGTAACAAAATCTAAACTACAATTATCCGAAATTGTATAGATAAGTTGAACAGAACCTCCAGCACACAAGATAGGTGCAATTCTTGGGGTAGGACACCAAATTGGTTCAGCTCCACATCCATCATTTACTACTCTAAATTGATTTAACCAACTAGAAAATGCTGCATTTAAATCAGCTTGAGTAGCAAAATCACAATAGTTATAAGTAACACTTGCAGGTCCTTCTACATCAACAGGTTCAGAAGGTGTTACGGTGAAAGTAGCACTTACACTGTCTTGTGAACAGTTGTCTGAAATACTATAAGTCAACGATACGCTTCCTCCTTCACACAATCTTGGTGCTTGGAACTCGCTAATGTTGAATTGAGCTGTAGCATCACATCCGTCATTTACAGTTTGGAACTGTGCCAACCATAAAGCAAACGCTGCATCAACTCCCGCTTGATTTTCATAATCACATGCACTTGAAGTGGAATTCTGTGGTCCTGTTACATCTACTGGTGTAGATTTTGTAATGGTGAAAGTAGCACTTACACTGTCTTGTGAACAGTTGTCTGAAATACTATAAGTCAACGATACGCTTCCTCCCTCACACAATCTTGGTGCTTGGAACTCGCTGATGTTGAATTGAGCTGTAGCATCACATCCGTCGTTTACAGTTTGGAACTGTGCCAACCATAAAGCAAAGGCTGCATCAACTCCCGCCTGGTTATCATAATCACATGCACTTGAAGTGGAATTCTGTGGTCCTGTTACATCTACTGGTGTACTAGGTGTTATTGTGAAAGTAGCACTTACACTGTCTTGTGAACAGTTGTCTGAAATACTATAAGTCAACGATACGCTTCCTCCCTCACACAATCTTGGTGCTTGGAATTCGCTAATGTTGAATTGAGCCGTAGCATCACATCCGTCGTTTACAGTTTGGAACTGTGCCAACCATAAAGCAAAGGCTGCATCAACTCCCGCCTGATTTTCATAATCACATGCACTTGAAGTGGAATTCTGTGGTCCTGTTACATCTACTGGTGTAGATTTTGTAATGGTGAAAGTAGCACTTACACTGTCTTGTGAACAGTTGTCTGAAATACTATAAGTCAACGATACACTTCCTCCCTCACACAATCTTGGCGCTTGGAATTCGCTAATGCTGAATTGAGCTGTAGCATCACATCCATCGCTTACAGTTTGGAACTGTGCCAACCATAAAGCAAACGCTGCATCAACTCCTGCTTGATTTTCATAATCACATGCACTTGAAGTGGAATTCTGTGGTCCTGTTACATCTACTGGTGTACTAGGTGTTATTGTGAAAGTAGCACTTACACTGTCTTGTGAACAGTTGTCTGAAATACTATAAGTCAACGATACGCTTCCTCCCTCACACAATCTTGGTGCTTGGAATTCGCTAATGTTGAATTGAGCCGTAGCATCACATCCGTCGTTTACAGTTTGGAACTGTGCCAACCATAAAGCAAACGCTGCATCAACTCCTGCTTGATTTTCATAATCACATGCACTTGAAGTGGAATTCTGTGGTCCTGTTACATCTACTGGTGTAGATTTTGTAATGGTGAAAGTAGCACTTACACTGTCTTGTGAACAGTTGTCTGAAATACTATAAGTCAACGATACACTTCCTCCCTCACACAATCTTGGTGCTTGGAACTCGCTAATGTTGAATTGAGCCGTAGCATCACATCCGTCATTTACAGTTTGGAACTGTGCCAACCATAAAGCAAACGCTGCATCAACTCCCGCCTGGTTTTCATAATCACATGCACTTGAAGTCGCATTCTGTGGTCCTGTTACATCAACAGGTGTACTAGGTGTTACGGTGAAAGTAGCACTTACACTGTCTTGTGAACAGTTGTCTGAAATACTATAAGTCAACGATACGCTTCCTCCCTCACACAATCTTGGTGCTTGGAACTCGCTAATGTTGAATTGAGCCGTAGCATCACATCCGTCATTTACAGTTTGGAACTGTGCCAACCATAAAGCAAACGCTGCATCAACTCCCGCTTGATTTTCATAATCACAGGCACTTGAAGTGGCATTCTCCGGTCCTGTTACATCTACTGGTGTAGATTTTGTAATGGTGAAAGTAGCACTTACACTGTCTTGTGAACAGTTGTCTGAAATACTATAAGTCAACGATACACTTCCTCCCTCACACAATCTTGGCGCTTGGAATTCGCTAATGCTGAATTGAGCCGTAGCATCACATCCGTCGTTTACAGTTTGGAACTGTGCCAACCATAAAGCAAACGCTGCATCAACTCCTGCTTGGTTTTCATAATCACAGGCACTTGAAGTGGCATTCTGTGGTCCTGTTACATCTACTGGTGTACTAGGTGTTATTGTGAAAGTAGCACTTACACTATCTTGTGAACAGTTGTCTGAAATACTATAAGTCAACGATACGCTTCCTCCCTCACACAATCTTGGTGCCTGGAACTCGCTAATGTTGAATTGAGCTGTAGCATCACATCCATCGTTTACGGTTTGGAACTGTGCCAACCATAAAGCAAACGCTGCATCAACTCCCGCTTGATTTTCATAATCACAGGCACTTGAAGTGGAATTCTCCGGTCCTTCTACATCTACTGGTGTACCAGGTGTAACAGTGAAAGTAGCTGTAACAAAATCTAAACTACAATTATCCGAAATTGTATAGATAAGTTGAACAGAACCTCCAGCACACAAGATAGGTGCAATTCTTGGGGTAGGACACCAAATTGGTTCAGCTCCACATCCATCATTTACTACTCTAAATTGATTTAACCAACTAGAAAATGCTGCATTTAAATCAGCTTGAGTAGCAAAATCACAATAGTTATAAGTAACACTTGCAGGTCCTTCTACATCAACAGGTTCAGAAGGTGTTACGGTGAAAGTAGCACTTACACTATCTTGTGAACAGTTGTCTGAAATACTATAAGTCAACGATACGCTTCCTCCCTCACACAATCTTGGTGCCTGGAACTCGCTGATGTTGAATTGAGCCGTAGCATCACATCCGTCGTTTACAGTTTGGAACTGTGCCAACCATAAAGCAAACGCTGCATCAACTCCTGCTTGATTTTCATAATCACAGGCACTTGAAGTGGCATTCTCCGGTCCTGTTACATCTACTGGTGTAGATTTTGTAATGGTGAAAGTAGCACTTACACTGTCTTGTGAACAGTTGTCTGAAATACTATAAGTCAACGATACGCTTCCTCCTTCACACAATCTTGGTGCTTGGAACTCGCTAATGTTGAATTGAGCTGTAGCATCACATCCGTCGTTTACAGTTTGGAACTGTGCCAACCATAAAGCAAACGCTGCATCAACTCCCGCTTGATTTTCATAATCACATGCACTTGAAGTGGAATTCTCCGGTCCTGTTACATCTACTGGTGTAGATTTTGTAATGGTGAAAGTAGCACTTACACTGTCTTGTGAACAGTTGTCTGAAATACTATAAGTCAACGATACGCTTCCTCCTTCACACAATCTTGGTGCTTGGAATTCGCTGATGTTGAATTGAGCCGTAGCATCACATCCGTCGTTTACAGTTTGAAACTGTGCCAACCATAAAGCAAACGCTGCATCAACTCCTGCTTGATTTTCATAATCACATGCACTTGAAGTGGAATTCTCCGGTCCTGTTACATCTACTGGTGTAGATTTTGTAATGGTGAAAGTAGCACTTACACTGTCTTGTGAACAGTTGTCTGAAATACTATAAGTCAACGATACACTTCCTCCCTCACACAATCTTGGTGCTTGGAATTCGCTGATGTTGAATTGAGCCGTAGCATCACATCCGTCGTTTACAGTTTGGAACTGTGCCAACCATAAAGCAAACGCTGCATCAACTCCTGCTTGATTTTCATAATCACAGGCACTTGAAGTGGCATTCTCCGGTCCTGTTACATCTACTGGTGTAGATTTTGTAATGGTGAAAGTAGCACTTACACTGTCTTGTGAACAGTTGTCTGAAATACTATAAGTCAACGATACACTTCCTCCCTCACACAATCTTGGTGCTTGGAATTCGCTGATGTTGAATTGAGCTGTAGCATCACATCCATCGTTTACGGTTTGGAACTGTGCCAACCATAAAGCAAAGGCTGCATCAACTCCTGCTTGGTTTTCATAATCACAGGCACTTGAAGTAGCATTCTCTGGTCCTGTTACATCTACTGGTGTAGATTTTGTAATGGTGAAAGTAGCACTTACACTGTCTTGTGAACAGTTGTCTGAAATACTATAAGTCAACGATACGCTTCCTCCCTCACACAATCTTGGTGCTTGGAATTCGCTGATGTTGAATTGAGCCGTAGCATCACATCCGTCGTTTACAGTTTGGAACTGTGCCAACCATAAAGCAAACGCTGCATCAACTCCCGCTTGATTTTCATAATCACATGCACTTGAAGTGGAATTCTCCGGTCCTGTTACATCTACTGGTGTAGATTTTGTAATGGTGAAAGTAGCACTTACACTGTCTTGTGAACAGTTGTCTGAAATACTATAAGTCAACGATACGCTTCCTCCCTCACACAATCTTGGTGCTTGGAACTCGCTAATGTTGAATTGAGCTGTAGCATCACATCCATCGTTTACGGTTTGGAACTGTGCCAACCATAAAGCAAACGCTGCATCAACTCCCGCTTGATTTTCATAATCACAGGCACTTGAAGTGGCATTTGATGGACCTGTTACATCTACTGGTGTAAATGGCGTTACAGTAAAAGTTCTTGTACAAGTTTGCGGTTGACCACAATCATCAGTAACTGTCCATGTAACTTGAACACTATTACCATTACCTGAAGAACAGGTTAATGGTGCGGTTGGTGTTGATGGAAGAATAGTTAAAACAGGATTAGTACCTCCAGAATAATTGAATGATGCTAACCATGCTGCAAATGATGTGTTAATCTCCGATTGAGTCTTACAAGACGTTTCGAATTTATTTTCAGGACAATTTAAAACCACCGGATTTAAAGGTGGCTGTTCGACAGTAACTTGAGTTTCTTTTGAACATCCGTTATTATCTACTACAGTGATAGTGTAACTTCCTGCCGGTATATTTTGAAACTCAACAGAAGGATCTGCCTGAGGTCCAATAACAATATTCCCGGGTTGAAGTGTAAAAGTATATTTTGAGGAACCACTTGAAGTAGCATCTGCAAATAGAGAGGTAGTTCCTCCGTAACAAGTAATCGGATTATAATAAGCTTCTAAACCTAGATCTATAATTGTTATAGACTTACTACAAGTACATTCTCCACCATCGTTTATAACATTTAATTGAAAAAGAATCTGACCTCCGGAAGTTCCAGGATTTATTATTGTAGTTTGTGTACCAATATCATTTACGGGATCATAAATAAATGGTCCAGTAGAAACTAAAAAAGCTCCTGAGGTATTCTGAGGACCTACAGGAAAACTATAATTAAGAGTTGGCTCACCGGTACTAAACTGAACCGTAGTCGTTATAGCAATATTTCCATCTGCTAAACATGCTTTTAATATCCCCGAAAGGTTACATGAAGGAGCCGGAAAAAAAGTAAAGCCTGATTTTTGACCAAATCCTGTTGGATTGGTAACTCTGACTGAACCTGAGGAACCAGCACCTACTACAGCAGATATGGTATTGTCATTAATAACATTAAATGACATTGCTGGTGTTAAACCAAAAGAGACTGCAGTAGTCCCTGTGAAATTGGCACCTGTTATTGTTACTACCTGACCTTGAGCACCAGAACTTGGAATAAAAGTGGTGACAGTAGGAGCAACAGCGTAGACAGCATGACCTAATACCATTGCAAAAAACAACATCAATGCCTTGATATTATTTTGCCATCCATTGGTGATGCCTTTTTGGCAACAATAAGGCTCGCCTTCGGATGTTTTGTTGAGTAAATTTAAATTCATATCTAGTGTTTATTTGGTGTTTAAATCCTTATTATTACGAACAACTGTAACCGATTGGGTACATGTACACGATTCTCTACTGCCATCAGCAGAAGGATTAGTAACTTTCAATTCTATCGTAAAAGTACCTACTAGCTTGCCTGCGTTTACAGAAATTTTATCAAGGCCATTTTCTGAAGCAAAAATAGCTTCAGTGTTATTGGTTTTGAAACTCCACAAATAGACCGTGTTAGGTTTTGCATTTGAAACATCTGATTTAAACTGCAAAAGACGATTAGCACGAGAACTCGTATCACCTAATTCATACTTTAGCGGACCATTCAAGTTACATGCTGGCGGTTGAGCAAACAAAAAATTGGTAAATAAGAAAACAAAGAAGAGTAGAAGAATTGTTGCTAACCCTTTCTTTTTTGAGGAATCGACCGATATGGAACTTTGTAAGGCAGACGAATTTGTATCTCTGCTAAAGTCCATTCTGAAACCATTTTCGTTTTCGATAAAAACATAATCTTTTTTAATCGAAAAATTTGATAACGTACTTTTTTTCATAATGTTTATGTATTTAGGTAATACCACATCACGAATAAGTTTGGTTTTGTATTTTTGGGGACAAGCATCGAAGGGTAAATCTTCAATATCCTTGAAATGTGTGAAAATAATAAACGGTAGACTTTTTACTTGGGATTATAAAATTAGATAGAAATCTAAATACAATGTTAAAATGGCCGTAAGTTTTCTACGAACATTTACTTTTTTCCGATTAACTACACAAATGACTAAAAAACTCAAATCGATTTAACATCAATTTCAATATTTTTTCAAGAGAAGTCTAAATATTAGTGTTTCGTACAGGTAAATTTAACATTATGAAGGCATTAAGAGCTTGTGAAATCACAAAAGTTTGCTGTAAGTTCTCCTTCTTCTAAAAGTAACGGGATCAAAATGTTTCCACATATTGTGAATGGCATGATTGTCTTCTAACTCTGGTGTACGAATACACTGCAGAATTCCTTTTTCTTTAAAAGTGTTATAATATTCATTAAAAATGATAGCGGTAACGCCTTTACTTTGGTATTCGGGATCGATACCAATTAAATAAAACAACACTTCTTTGCTTTCCTTTTTTGCTTTAAGCAAATGATAGAAACCAAAAGGAAATAGTTTGCCATTGGCTTTCTGCAAAGCTTTTGAAAAACTCGGCATCACAATACTAAAAGCTACAATATTATCGTTTTTATCTAAAACAAACTTAATGTATTCCGGATTGATGAAGCTGACATACTTTTTCTTGAAATATTCTTTTTGCACATTGGTTATCGCCACAAAAGAAGACAAGCTGGCATAACTGGCATTGAATAAATCAAACATCTTATCCACATAAGGCATAATATCTTTGTTATTCGTAAAGTTTAAGGCCTTTAATTCGTAGCGTTTTTTGATTAACTCATTGGCCTTTAAAAACAATTCGGGCTTGACATTTGCGAAAGGAAATTTATTTTCAAGGTATTCTTTCTCCTTTATATAACCCAATTGTTCCAAATGCTCCTTATAATAGGGAAAGTTGTACCAAGTAATCATTGAACCAATCTCATCAAAACCTTCGGTTAAAACACCTACTTTATCCAAATTGGAAAAACCCATCGGTCCTTCGACATATTCTAAATTATTGGCTTTGCCAAATTCGTAAACTTTTTCTAATAAAGCTTTGGTCACTTCAACATCGTCAATCACATCCCACCAACCAAAACGAACTTTCTTTTTTTGCTGGTCATTGACTTCGTCCCAATTGATAATGGCGGCTATTCTCCCTACAATTTTATGGTCTTTATAAGCCAAATAAAAGTGCGCCTCTGCCGAAGTAAATGCAGGATTTTTAGTTTTATCGAAGGTTTCCATTTCATCACTAACCAAAGGCGGAACCCAATAAGGATGATTTTTATATAAAGCAAAAGGAAACTTAATGTAATCTTTAATCAGTTTTTGGGTATTGGCTTCAACTATGGTAATCATTATGGCTTTGGATTTTCTAATTCTACTTCGTCTTTGCGCTTTTTGCCTTTGTCTTTTTTAGATTTTTTATCTTTTTTCTTGTCGTCTTTTTTGTCGTTTTTGATTCTTTTGTAATTGGTTTCATAATTACTATCAAAACGCCAAGACATTCCAAAACCTCCATACATAATAGCCGGAGTATCTTTTATATTTTTAGCAACATACGCATCAAGCTGTATGTTTTCTCTAATTAAATAAGCTGCACCCAAACGCCCAACTGTATCAGCATAAAAGTCGCTTTTGTAAGCTTGAATTTCTAAAAAACCGGACCAACGCATATTAAAACCTCTGGTCATCGTTGTAATCCAACCCAAAGTCGGGTAATCAGTCATGTATTTGTCGGCAATAATATTATTGACCCAAACCCATTTACTGCCAAAATGATTTTGCGTAATCAACATCAATTTCGGACTGATAGTCGGATCAGAATCAAAGGTAAACGGATTGGGACCTAAGTTCAAATTGAAACCTCCGTAAACTGCTACCGCCGGAATGAATTGTTTCCAGCTAAACTTATGATTCGCTTTCCAACTATACACATTGGGTTTATCGTCTTTCAATTGTACAAAAGGATCAAAAACCAAATATTTAGCCCCTAAAGTAAACTGTTTAAAACCACCGCGAGTGTCTTCAACTAATGGCGCAGTGTACCAATCATATTGATATTGCGTCTCTAAATTAAACTCAAACTGATCAAAAAAAGCGCCATACCGAACACTTAATTCCGTCCCGAATCCATTGGCTTCATAACGCGCTAAATCGTGTTTTTCCTGAATACCATACAAACCTCCTTCAGCCTGAATTACTGTCTTTCCAACAGAAAAAGCAGACATCGATTTTCCCGGACGATTCGAATTGATGATGTCAGTATATTGAGCATATTGTGAAGTTGAAATCAGCAAAAAGCCAACAACCAACAGTGATTTTATTTTTAGCATAGCAGAGCCTTTAGTGTGAAATATTGTCTCCCAAAAGTAATACAATTTATCATTTATTTAAGAGGTCAAAGCGAATTTTACATGTGGAATTTAGTATTTTTGACAAAAATTATATTTGCAATATGGAAACTGCATCAATGCCCGGCTTTGTTAAAACAATATTATGGATTATAGCCATTTACTATATCTTTAAATTTCTGGCAAGATTGTTTTTACCTGTTGTTGCCAAAAAAGTGGTTGAAAAAGCAGCTCAGCAATTCCAACAACAGCAGCAACAATTCCAAGAACAACAACAAACGCAAAGCTCTAAAACCGAAAAGCCAAAAGAGAAAAAAATCGTTGGTGATTATATTGATTTCGAAGAAATTAAGTAATTTCACTTGAAAACCTAATCCAAAAACATGAAACAACTTCAAAAGTTTTATCCCCATTTTTTAGCCATTTTTGGTTTTATTATAATCTCTTTAATTTATTTTTATCCTGTTCTGCAAGGCAAAAAAATCTACCAATCGGATATTGTACAATATACCGGTATGGCCAAAGAACAAAACAATTTCAGAGCCGAATACAATGCTGAACCTTTTTGGACAAACGCCGCTTTTGGCGGGATGCCAACCTATCAACTTGGTGCCAATTATCCAAATGATTTTATTGGAAAACTAGACGATGCTTTACGATTTTTACCAAGACCTGCGGATTATTTATTTCTTTACTTTTTAGGATTTTATGGTTTGCTTTTGGTTTTCAGAATTGATCCGCTAAAAGCTTTTTTTGGGGCGCTGGCTTTTGGTTTTTCAACCTATTTAATTGTCATACTCGGCGTGGGACATAATGCCAAAGCGCATGCTATTGCTTATATGCCATTGGTTATAGCCGGATTTATTTTGGTTTTCAGGAAAAAATATTGGCACGGTGGCATCTTAACCATGTTGGCTGTGGCTTTGGAAATTAATGCCAACCACTTCCAAATGACTTACTATTTGTTGTTCCTCTTACTAATTTTGTCGGTCTATTTTCTTTACAGACTATATCAAGAAAAAGATTTAAAGTCATTACCCAAAATCACCTTAACCTTTGCTATAGCGGTTATTCTAGCTTTGGGAACCAATGCTTCCGGATTATTGGCGACTAAAGAATACTCCGATTTTAGTATGCGTGGCAAAAGCGAACTGACTTTTAATGCCGACGGTTCTAAAAACACAGAAACGGCTTCAATGTCTAAAGATTATATTACCGAATATAGTTATGGAATCGGAGAAAGTTTAAATCTTATCGCACCTCGTTTGTATGGCGGCGGCAATAGCGAAAAACTGGGAGAGGAATCGAATGTTTACAATTATATGTTGTCTTATGGCGCTACCGATAGTGAAGCCAAAACTTTTACAGAAAACTATGCGCCAACTTATTGGGGCGACCAACCTATAGTAGCCGCTCCGGCCTATATTGGGGCGATTGTTTTCTTTTTATGTGTATTAGCATTGTATCATGACAAACGCAAAATGAAATATGCGTTCCTAGCCGGTGCTATTTTTGCCTTATTTCTTTCTTGGGGTAAAAATTTCTCTGCACTAACCGATTTCTTTATCGATTATATTCCGTTGTATGATAAATTCAGAGCGGTTTCTTCTATTCAGGTGATTTTGGAATTGTGTATTCCGGTTTTAGCCATCATGGGATTGCAATCTTTTTTCAAAGAAACTGAAAACCAAAAGAAATCATTGTTGTATACGTCAGCAACTTCTATTGGCTTACTCCTTTTGATTTTCCTTTTCAAAGGTGCTTTTTCTTTCTCAAGTCCGGTTGATTCTCAAATCATGGCCATGCTCAATCAAGGACAAGATAAGGCTTTCGGATTAGGATTCGTGGATGCTTTACGCCAAGACAGAATGGATTTATTTACCGCAGATTTATTGCGTTCCGGGTTTTTTATGATTGTTGCTTTTGGAACACTTTGGTTTTACCTTAAAGGAAAATTGGTTCAAAGTACGGCTGTAATTATCATCGGAATCTTCATGGTTGGAGATTTATTCTTTATCGATAAAAATTATGTAAGCAACGATGGAGAGCAATTCAGAAGCGCTCTTGAAATTGACCAACCTTTTGAACCTTCACAAGCCGATATAGAAATTTTAAAGGACACTACGGTTTTCAGGGTTTATGAATTACAAGGCAGATTACAAGGCCGAACTTCTTATTTTCACAAATCGGTTGGCGGTTACAGCGCTGTTCGTCCAAGAAGATATGAGCAATTATTTGAGTATCATATTGACCAACAATTAAACGATTTGGGCCAAATGATTGACTCGGAAACCATGACTTTAAAAACCAGTATTCCAATCCTGAATGCTTTAAACATCAAATATTTATTGGTACAAACTAAAGACGGAGAAAATGTACCGATAACCAATCCTTTCATCAACGGGAATGCATGGTTTGTTTCCGAATTGAAAACCGTGAATTCTGCCGATGAAGAAATGAAAGTTTTAGGCAAAATTGACACTAAAAATGTAGCAACAAGAAATAGCAACGATTTTACCAAATCTGCTTTGACTGCTTCTTTCCAAAAGGATAGTTTAGCTGCGATAAAACTAGTAGAACACAAACCTAATTATATCAAATACACGGCTACCAATACTAATGATGGCTTTGCTGTTTTCTCTGAAAACTATTACGAAGGTTGGAAAGCTACTATAGATGGAAAAGACACGGACATTCACAGAGTAGATTATGTATTGCGTGGTTTAGCCATTCCAAAAGGCAAACACACTATCGAATTCAAATTTGAACCACAAGTCGTAAAAACCGGAAGTACCATTGCTTTGTTTAGTTCAATTGGAATGTTGCTGGTTATAATTGGCGGTGTTTATTTTGAACAAAAAGGCAAGAAAATTGAGTAATGTCTGAACCCAAAAAACTCCTAATCATCACATATTACTGGCCGCCAGCCGGTGGACCAGGCGTTCAGCGTTGGTTAAAGTTTGTCAAGTATTTGCCGGATTTCAATGTACAACCTATAGTGTATGTTCCTGAAAATCCAACCTATCCGATAATTGACAATGGCTTGGAAAATGAAGTTTCGGAGAAAGCCATTATTCTGAAAAATAAAATTTTCGAACCTTATGGTTTGGCTTCTTTTTTGGGCAAAAACAAAACCAAGAAAATCAGTTCCGGTATTATTCCCAATCAGAAGAAACAATCCTTTTTAGAG
The DNA here is from genome assembly GCF_003634615.1 of Flavobacterium sp. 102. Classification (NCBI taxonomy): domain Bacteria; kingdom Pseudomonadati; phylum Bacteroidota; class Flavobacteriia; order Flavobacteriales; family Flavobacteriaceae; genus Flavobacterium; species Flavobacterium sp. 102. The sequence continues at coordinate 3,617,882 of NZ_RBKX01000001.1, forward strand.
AAAACCTTGCTTTGGGTTCGCGGTAATATTTTTATACCCGATGCGCGTTTTCTTTGGGTGAAACCTTCGGTAAAATATTTATCAAAATACATTCAGGAAAACAATATCGATACGATTGTAACTTCCGGTCCGCCGCATAGTTTGCATTTGATTGGCTTACAATTGAAGAAAGATTTAGGTGTAAAATGGTTTGCTGATTTTCGCGATCCTTGGACCACCATTGGCTACCACAAAGCCTTGAAATTATCAGCTTCAGCCGAGAAAAAACACAAAGCTTTAGAGGCAGCAGTTTTAAATACAGCCGATACCATTATCGTCACCAGCAAAACCACCAAAACCGAATTCGAAGCCATTACTTCCAAACCCATCGAAGTGATTACCAATGGCTATGATGTGGAAAAAATAACCAAACAACCTTTGGATTCCAAATTTACTTTGGCACATATTGGTTCGTTCTTATCGGAAAGAAATCCGAGAATTCTGTGGAAAGCCTTAAAAGAATTGACCAAAGAAAACGAATCTTTTAAAAACGATTTCCAACTCAAATTAATCGGCGCGGTAAGTCAAGAAGTTTTAGATACGATTACTGAATTTAAACTCAATGATTATGTATTGAATTTAGGCTATGTTTCGCACCAAGAAGCAGTCGAACACCAACGAAAATCACAGGTTTTGTTACTCATCGAAATCAATTCCGAAGACACCAAAAGCATTATTCCCGGAAAATTATTTGAATACATGGTTTCCGAAAGACCAATTGTCGCGATTGGCCCGGAAGGTTCCGATTTTGCCGAAATTATTACGGCAACCAATACTGGTGTTTTCTTTACCTATGAAGAAAAAGAAAAACTAAAAGCGCTACTTTTGAAATATTATCAAGAATATAAAAACCAAAGCCTAAAAGTTCACGCCGTTGGTTTACAACAATATTCCAGAAAAAGTTTGACGGAACAATTGTCTAAATTAATTTCTTAACCACGGAGAACACGACGAAGGCACAAAGTCCACTAAGAAAAAAATCATACTTTCGTAATTCTTAATTCATAATTCCAACCATGGGCATCGTTGTCAACCAATCCATCAAAAACACCATCATCACTTATATCGGGTTTGCGATTGGCGCGGCGAATACTTTGTTTATGTATCCGCATTTTTTGGGCGAAACGTTTTACGGTTTGACGGGTTATATTTTGTCTTCGGCCAATATTATTTTTCCACTGATGGCTTTTGGCGTTCACAATACGTTGGTCAAATTCTTCACACAATACAAAACCGAAAAAGAAAAAGGCGAATTCCTAACTTTTGTAATGATCTTGCCGCTATTGGTTCTCCTTCCAATCGGATTATTCGGAGCCTTTTTCTACACTGATATTGCTACTTTTTTATCCCGAAAAAATCCTATCATATTCGACTTCACTTGGCAAATTCCGGTGATTGGTTTGTGCATGGGTTATTTTGAAATTTTTTATGCTTGGGTAAAAGTCCACATGCAATCGGTCTTCGGAAGTTTTGTTAAAGAAATTTTACTTCGAATCTTCATTAGTATTTTTCTTTTCGCCGTTTACTTTGACACCATTTCGGCAGAAACATTTGTCGACATTTTAATGGGCATTTATTTGCTAACCACTTTGGTGATGTTGTTTTATGCCAATAAAGTACAGCGCATTCAATTCTCATTTAAAATTCCACACAATTTCAAAGCCGTTCTCACCTATTCCTTATTTATCATTCTCTCCGGAAGTATTGCCAATATGCTGCTCGACATCGACAAAACGATGATTGGACAGTATATCAAAATTGAAAATATCGCTTATTATTCGGTGGCGATTTTTATTGCGACAGTGATTTCGGTACCAAGCAGAGCAATGCATCAAATTACATATCCGATTACCGCCAAACTAATGACCGAAGGCAAACACGATGAGCTAAACGACTTGTATAAAAAGACCTCTATCACGCTGCAAATTGTTGGCGGACTGGTATTAGTAGGCATTTTGGTCAACATCAACCAACTCTATTTACTCTTACCCGAAAACTACCGCGGTGGTGTTTTTGTGGTTTTCGTGATTGGTCTTTCTAAATATTTTGATTTGATTTTAGGAAACAACAATGCAATTATTTTTAATTCTAAATATTATAAAGCAGTGTTATTTTTAGGATTGCTATTGGCTTTTTTAGCAATAACATTAAACATGTATTTCATTCCGATTTATCAAATTAATGGTGCAGCCATTGCCACACTAATTTCAATTACGTTGTATAGTTTGGCCAAATTGCTTTTTGTAGTTTTAAAAATGAATCTCTATCCGTTTACTCTAAAAAACATTTATGCTTTAGTCATTGGATTGATTTGCTTCTTTGCTTTTTATTATTGGGATTTCCCTTTTCATCCGATTGTCAATATCATACTTAAATCAGGTTTGGTTTGTTTGTTTTACGTTGGTTTAATATTCAAAGCCAAACTTTCTGAAGAAATTAATGGCGTAATTGTAAATGTGTTGAAAAAAGTAAAAATCTTGTAATCTTCATCCAATTGTAAACTAGCCGACAATTCTTATCACAAGCAATGCTGAACTTTGATAAAAATTGAAAGCTATGAAAACAATTCTTTCCCTTTTCACCCTTTTTTTACTCTTTACTTCCTGCGAAGTAGAAGGTGAACTCACTCGAGATGTGGTTGAAGAAGAAATCAGCAACGAAGCAGTACTCAAATACAGCGGCATTTTTATTCCAACATCAGGAATCAACGTACAAGGTGCCGTAAAAATTTATGAGCAGAACAATACTTATTCGCTAAAACTAGATAATTTCAGCATTTCATCCGGGCCCGATTTGAAAGTCTATTTGTCTAAAGAAGATTCTCCTTCCGAATTTGTCAATTTAGGCAATCTCAATCCCAACGCAACTTATTCAATTCCGGAGCAAGTGAACCTTGCCGACTATCCTTATGTATTAATTCATTGCCAGCAATACAATCATTTGTTTGCCATTGCGGCGTTACAACCTAATTAAAGGCTATGAAAAAGATTATTTTTATTGGTTTGTTATTGATAATCGGCAGTTCAACTGTTTTGGCTCAAGGTTGTAGTGATGCCGGTGTTTGTTCGATTGGGAATAGTTTTGATAAAGAAAACACAAGTAAGAATCTAATCGAAACCGGAAGCATTTATGGTGTCGGTGAAGCCGATGTGACTTATCTTTCTTCATATGTAACTTACTCGAGAACATTTAGTGAAAAATGGGCGTTGAGTGCCAAATTTACTTACTCCATAGCCGATGGCAGTTTTGGTCAGCGCGGACAATTTGGCGATGCTTATCTAATCAGCAACTACAAATGGGCAGAAAAAGACAAAAAGCAATGGAGTATTCTAACCGGATTCAAGTTTCCGTTCACCACTTCGAATGCCAAAATTAATGGTTATTCTTTGCCTTTAGACTATCAGGCGAGTTTGGGAACATTCGATTTGATTTTGGCTACCAATTATAAACTTTCCCAATGGGATTTTAATTTAGGCTTTCAAATTCCGGTATTCAACAACAATAAGAATTCCTATTTTGCAGAATACAGTGGTACCGATGATTTTCCGTCAACCAATTTATTCGAAAGAAAATCAGATGCTTTATTTCGCACGACTTATACTTATCAAACACTGAATAAAAAATTCACTTTCAAACCAAACGTACTGTTCTTGTACCATTTGGGCGAAGACAGTTATGAAAACATTTTTAGCCAACGCGAAATCATTGAAGGCTCAGACGGTTTGACTATCAACGGTAATTTGATAACGAGTTATTCTCTCAATGCCAAAAGCAGTTTGGAACTTTCATTGGCAACACCATTTGTTGTCCGTGATATTCGTCCCGATGGTTTGACTAGGGCTTTTACAGCCGGATTAATTTATAAGGTTTCCTTTTAAGGCGCTAAGGTGCTGAGGCACTAAGGAACTGAGGTCTTTAAGTTTTGTTTAATAGATAACCCTTTTGGTGTGATGAAGACCAAAAGGGTTTGTTTTTTTATCCTTTTTAAAAGAAGAAAAAGATTTACCTTTGAGTAACAAACAAAACAAATGAACAATTATTGGACTATTATCGCAGTTACCATTGGTTATTTGTATTCCAGAAAATACGGTCGAGAAGCGATTGCCAAAATCAATAGATACAATGCTGACAAAAAAGACAAACAAAACCAATAATAGCATAATATGAAAAAACTAACTTTCCTTCTATTACTATTTTCATTTATTGGCTTTGCCCAAGAAACCAATCCCGAATTTGATGAAAAAATAGCCAAATCTTTAAATGCCGATGACTATGGTATGAAAACCTATGTATTTTGCATTCTAAAAACAGGAAGTAACACTACGGCTACCAAAGAAGAAAAAGCTAAATTATTTGAAGGTCACATGGCCAATATCAACAAACTCGCCGCCGAAGGAAAACTGGTTATAGCAGGACCATTTATGAAAAACGACCGAAATTATCGAGGCGTTTTTGTTTTTAATGTCAGCACCATTGAAGAAGCGAATGCCTTAGTAGAAACCGATCCGGCAGTTAAAGCCAAAATCTTCGAAGCCGAAATGACCATTTGGTATTGCAGCGCTGCTTTGCAACAAGTAAATCAATTGCATAACAAAGTAGCGAAGAAAAAAATGTAATTCATGCTTAATAAAGTCCATCACATTGCCATCATTTGTTCCGATTATGACCTTTCTAAAAAGTTCTATGTCGAGATTCTTGGCTTAGCCATTATTCAAGAAGTGTATCGTGAGGAAAGACAATCTTTTAAATTGGATTTGGCCCTAAACAGTAGCTATATAGTCGAATTGTTTTCGTTTCCCAATCCACCGAAAAGAGTTTCAAGACCGGAAGCTACGGGTTTGCGTCATTTGGCTTTTGAAGTCGATGATATCGAAACCGTAATTAAACATTTGGCACAACATAACATCATCGCCGAACCCATTCGCATTGATGAATACACCGGAAAACGATTCACTTTTATAAGCGATCCGGATGAGTTACCAATAGAATTTTATGAAAGATAAAATCGATTGAGAAAAGACTTTTTGTAACTTTACTTTCCTTAAAAAAAATCCAAGGATGAAAACTACTTTTGAAAGTGTCGACGATTATATCTCCATTCAAACCAAAGAAGTACAAAAACGGTTGGAATCCATTCGTAAAACCATCAAAGAAACTGCACCTGAAGCCGAAGAATGCATCAGTTACCAAATGCCGGCTTATAAACTCAATGGACCGTTAGTGTATTTTGCCGCTTATAAAAACCACATCGGATTTTATCCAACCGGTAGCGGAATTAAAGCTTTTCAAAAAGAAATCGAAAGTTATAAAAATTCAAAAGGCGCAGTACAATTTCCTTTAGATCAACCTATCCCACATGACTTGATTCGTAAAATGGTTGTGTTTAAAGTGAATGAAAATTCAAAGAAACAAAGAATGAAACACTAAGCTTCAATACTAATAACAATAGATATTAGACAATTTTAAAAAATACACTAATCAATAAACCTAAAAACAATAAAAAATGGCACAAGTAAATCCTTATTTAATTTTCAATGGAAATTGCGAAGAAGCATTCCTATTTTACCAATCCGTTTTCGGAGGTGAATTTCCCTATATCGGAAAGTTCAAAGATATGCCATCAGATGACCCAAATTGTCCGCCACCAACACCGGAAGAAGAAAACAGAATCATGCACGTTTCGTTACCCATTGGCGACACCATTTTAATGGGAAGCGACAGTACTTCACAAAGTGGTGATGTAACTATCGGAAGTAACATTTCAGTTTCTATCAATACTGAAAGTCGTGCCGAAGCTGATAGAATTTTTAACGGATTATCCGCTGGTGGCAATGCTTTTATGCCGATGACCAATACTTTTTGGGGGGCTTATTTTGGTATGTTCGTTGACAAATTCGGCATCAATTGGATGGTGAATTTTGACGAAAACCCACAACCTTAAATTATTTTTTGAGCTTACATACTATAAACCATTCTCTTACGTTATAAATAGAAAACCAGCCCGTGAAAAAAAAGATTGTTTTTCTATTGTTAGCCGTAGTGGTTGTAGCTTATGGATACAGCCGGATAAACTATAAAATTAAAAGCGAAAACAAACCAAAAGTCGATACTTCCCGAACCGATAACAAGGCGAAGGAAGCCTTGACTTTTTGTCAAAAAAACAAATACAACGAAGATTTTTGCATACTGATTGACATGAGCATTCACTCGGGTTTGAATCGTTTTTTTGTGTATGATTTTAAGCAAAATAAAATTACCCATCAAATGTTGGTCGGACACGGTTGTTGTGATTCGCCCTGGAGTCAAGATTGGTCAAAAGAAAGCCCAACTTTCAGCAACAAAGATGGCAGTCATTGTTCGGCTTTGGGCAAATATAAAATTGGGCAAAGGGCTTGGAGCGATTGGGGCATTCATGTTAAATATGTGCTTCACGGTTTGGAGGAAACCAATAACAATGCGCAATCGAGATACATCGTTTTTCATTCCTGGGAAAAAGTTTCCGATACAGAAATCTATCCAAACGGAACGCCCGAAGGTTGGGGTTGTCCAACGATTTCAAATACCAATATGAAAATCATTGACCCGATTCTAAAAGCTGCTGACAAACCCGTTTTGATGTGGATTTATAAATAAAAGAAAACCCTTTCCGTTTGGAAAGGGTTTTCTTTTGGAAACCAAAAAATTGTTTAAATCCCTGCAACAGCCTTAATCTCGTCAATAATTCTCAAAGCCAATTGATCAGCTGCTTCTTGAGTCGGAGCTTCAGTATAGATTCGAATGATTGGTTCGGTATTTGACTTGCGCAAATGAACCCAATTGTCGGCAAAGTCAACTTTCACTCCGTCTATTGTTGATAGTGAGCTTGTCGAACGATCATTTTTATACTTTTCTGTCATGGCTAACAAAATTGCATCAACATCAATTTGTGGTGTCAATTCGATTTTGTTTTTGCTCATATAATATTGCGGATAACTTGCTCTTAATTCGGCAACTGTCATGTCTAAACTGGCTAAATGCGTCAAGAACAAAGCGACGCCTACCAAACTATCACGACCGTAATGCAACTCAGGATAAATGATTCCACCATTACCTTCACCTCCGATAATCGCATTCGAAGCTTTCATCAATTCGACTACATTCACTTCTCCAACGGCACTCGCTTGGTAACTTCCGTTATACTTTTCAGTAATATCACGCAAAGCACGAGAAGAAGACATATTAGAGACTGTATTACCCGGCGTTTTACTCAACACATAATCGGCACAAGCCACTAAAGTATATTCTTCACCAAACATTTCGCCGTCATTCGAAATAAAAGCAAGTCTGTCAACATCAGGATCAACTACGATTCCGAAATCGGCTTTTTCTTCTAAAACCAATTTACAGATATCTCCTAAATGCTCTTTCAAAGGTTCAGGATTGTGTGGAAAATGACCATTCGGTTCGCAATACAATTTCACGCACTCCACGCCCATTTGTTCCAATAACTTCGGAATGATAATGCCTCCCGAAGAATTTACACCATCAACCACTACTTTAAATTTTCTTTTAGCAACGGCTTCTGCATCTACTAATGGCAAATCCAAAACTTCATCAATGTGAATATCCATATAAGCATCATTCATCGTGATTTCTCCCAAACTGTCCACATCCGAAAAATCAAATGCTTCCGCTTCGGCGATTTCTAAAATCTTAGCACCATCGGCACCGCTTAAAAATTCACCTTTCGCATTCAACAATTTCAAGGCATTCCATTGTTTCGGATTGTGTGAAGCCGTTAAAATAATACCGCCATCGGCTTCTTCCATTGGTACAGCAACTTCAACCGTTGGCGTAGTTGACAAACCCAAATCAATCACGTCAATGCCTAATCCGATTAAAGTATTGACCACTAAATTGTGAATCATCGGTCCCGAAATACGAGCATCTCGACCGATAACCACTTTCAGCTTGTCTTTCTGTATGTTGTTCTTCAAGAAAGTACCATAAGCCGAAGCAAATTTTACCGCATCAACCGGTGTTAAATTGTCCCCAACGTTTCCGCCAATAGTCCCGCGAATTCCTGAGATTGATTTTATAAGAGTCATTTTTTTTATATTTTGTTTTTGAAGTACAAATATAAAAAAGTTACTAAGGAACTAAGGTGCTAAGGTGCTAAGTTTTCACAAGCTTGTGCTAAAAAGGCAAACTTTTTCTATATTTACAAAACAACACAGAGCAATTCTTAGTTCCTCAGAACCTTAGAACCTCAGCGCCTAAAAAAACAAACATGAACTTCCTAGCCCACATCTATCTTTCCGGCGACAACGATTTACTCAAAATCGGGAATTTTATGGCGGACAGCATTCGCGGGCACAGTTATGATAATTATCCAACCGAAATCCGAAAAGGAATTTTACTCCATCGTTCCATCGACAGTTTTACCGATATGCATCCGATTTACCGACAAAGCAAACACCGATTACATGAGAAATACGGACATTATTCGGGTGTAATTATGGATATTTTTTATGACCATTTTTTGGCCAAAAACTGGAACCAATATTCTGATGTCAAATTAGAAGATTATGCTCAGGATTTTTATCTCTTACTTAAAGACAATTACGAAGTCCTAACGCAACGAGCCAAAGGCATGATGCCGTATATGATTGGGCGAAATTGGTTGGTGAGCTATGCTACGATTGAAGGTTTGCAAATGATTATGTTCCAGATGGATTATCGAACGAAACACCGTGTAGCTATGGACGAATCCATAGTCGAATTAAAACAATTCTACACCGAATTTGAAAACGAATTCACTTTGTATTTTGAAGAATTGCGCCAACATTGTGAAGAAAAACTAGCCACTTTATGAAAAAAGGTTTCTTTGTTTTTTTTCTGATTTCTAATTTTATTTTTGCCCAACAAAAAGGATTGATCGCCGAAAAAGCGATGGTCGTCTCGGCACGCGAAGAAGCTTCGCAAGTTGGTATCGACATCATCAAAAAAGGCGGAAATGCTTTTGACGCGATGATTGCTACCCAATTGGCTTTAGCCGTGGCTTATCCGTATGCCGGCAACATTTCCGGTGGCGGATTTATGGTGTATCGAAAAGCGAATGGTGAAATTGGTTCTTTGGATTTTCGCGAAAAAGCACCGGGAAAAGCTACCAAAAATATGTATCAAGACAAAGACGGCAACGTAATTCCGAATTTGAGTACAGACGGCGCATTATCCGTTGGCGTTCCGGGAAGTGTTGCAGCGATTTTTGAAGTGCATAAAAAGTTGGGGAAATTGCCACTTGCAGCTTTGTTTGAACCATCAATTGCTTTAGCCAAAAAAGGCATTATCGTTACTGCTAAAGAAAAAGAAAAACTCGATGAATATCGTGCCGTTATCGTAAAAATAAGCGGTGACAAAACATTGTATAATAAGACTTTTCAAGTTGGAGACACGATTCAATATTTGGCTTTAGCCAACACTTTGGAACAAATTCTTAAAAACGGTCGTAACGAATTTTACAAAGGTAAAACAGCCAAAAAACTAGTGTCTTTTATCCAACAAAAAGGCGGTATTATTTCGATGAAAGACATGTCCGAATACAAAGTCGTTTGGCGCAAACCGATTTCGTTTCAACACAAAGATTTGAAAATCATTTCGATGGCACCGCCAAGCAGTGGCGGAATCACTTTGGCACAAATCTTAAAAATGATTGAGCCCTATCCGTTGAGTTCGTTTGGACACAATTCTGAAAAATACATCCAACTTATAACAGAAGCCGAGCGCAGAGCTTATGCAGATAGAAATTATTACCTTGGTGATCCGGATTTTGTTCAAATTCCGCTAAAAGCATTGCTGGACAAAAACTATCTAAAAAACCGAATGAGTAATTTCACTTTTGAAAAAGCAACAAAATCGGCTGATGTTAGTCATGGCAACGTTTCAGTTTACGAAAGTGATGAAACTACGCATTATTCAATCGTAGATTCTGAAGGCAATGCCGTTTCGGTAACTACTACTATAAATGGCGCTTATGGTTCGAAATTATATTGCAATGAATTGGGCTTTTTTCTAAACAATGAAATGGATGATTTTTCATCAAAACCCGGTGTGCCAAATTCTTATGGTTTAGTTGGAGCCGAAGCCAATAGCATTGCGCCAAGAAAAAGAATGCTAAGCTCCATGACACCAACCATCGTTGAAAAAAATGACAAGCTTTTTATGCTACTTGGTTCGCCCGGCGGTTCGATGATTATCACTTCGGTTTTGCAAACTATTTTGAATGTAACCGAATTTGGCATGAACGTCCAGGAAGCCGTAAATGCTCCGAGATTTCACCACCAATGGTTGCCCGACGAGATTCAATTTGAACCACGAAAATTTGACAAATTGTTGTTGGAAAATTTAGCCAACAAAGGCTACAAAACCAATGAAAAAGTAGCGCCGGTCATTGGTAAGGTTGATGCTGTTTTAGTTTTACCCGATGGAAAACTGGAAGGTGGTGCCGATTTTCGTGGCGATGACAAAGCAGTTGGTCTTTAGATTGTCGAATTTTGATTTTATACTTTAAAATTTAAAAAGTATCTTAGCCGTTCTAATGTTTTGATCAATGCCGTCGAACAAAGCTTCCTTTTTTAAGATTGTTTTCAGAAGTATTTTCAGAAGAGCCGAAAACTTGGTTTTCCTTCTGAAAGACAAACTAAGCGAAAGAAACTTTATCTATTTTGCTTGTATCGCTGTGGCGATTACTTGTTCGTTTGCCGTAATTATTCTAAAGAGTTTTGCCCATAATATTTTCCTTTGGGCCAACAATATCAATGGTTTTCTCAAACTTCCTTACATCAACAGTTTACTGCCTATTGCCGGTATTTTGCTGACGGTTTTTGTGGTGCGCAATTTTCTAAGCAATCACATCGAAAAAGGCAGCTCTAAAGTATTGTATGCAGTGGCCAAAAAAGGCGGCATCATGCCCAAAAAACAAATGTATGCCCAAATCGTAACCAGTTCGTTAACTGTCGGACTTGGTGGCTCTGCCGGTTTGGAAAGTCCAATTGTGATTACTGGTGCAGCTTTTGGTTCCAACTTCGCACAGAAATACCATTTGTCCCAAAAAGACCGAATTCTATTGTTAGCTTGTGGTGTTGCGGCCGGAATTGGTGCAGCATTCAACGCTCCGATTGCCGGAGTTTTATTTGCTATCGAAGTGGTTTTAACTGATATTTCCATTGCGGCTTTTATACCGATTATTATTTCTGCTGCAACCGGTGCGCTGATTTCAACTATCGTTTTGAGCAATGATGTTATTTTGAATTTTGAACAGCGACTGCATTTTGATTACCACAATACGCCTTATTATATTTTACTGGGAATCTTAGCCGGATTGACTTCGATTTACCATGCCCGAAATTTTCAGAAAGTAGAGAAGTTTTTCAGTAGTTTTAAAAACAAAGGCTATCGCAGGGCTCTATTTGGCGCGTCACTATTGGCCATTTTGATTTTCTTTTTCCCAACGCTTTTTGGAGAAGGTTATGAAAGTATCAAGACGCTCTCGTCAAACAATCCAAGTGTTTTATTGGACAATACTTTATTGGAAAAATTCAAAAGTAGCGAATGGGTTTTGTTAGCTTTTATTGGCGTAACCATGTTGTTAAAAGCATTCGCTACCGGTCTTACTTTAGGTAGTGGCGGAAATGGCGGTAACTTTGCGCCTTCACTTTTTGTGGGTTCGTATTTGGGTTATTTTGTAGCCAAATCGATAAATCTGCTCAACTTCACCCATCATTTACCGATTGCCAATTTTACCATTGTAGGCATGGCGGGAATTCTTAGTGGTTTATTTCATGCGCCTTTAACTGCCATATTCCTAATCGTAGAAATTACCGGAGGTTATGATTTAATGGTGCCTTTGATGATAGTATCGTCGGTAAGTTTTGCCGTTTCCAAACAGTTTGAAAAGCATTCAATGGATGTTAAAAATTTAGCCGATAAAGGGGAAGTTTTCACGAGCGATAAAGATAAAAATATCTTGCAAAGCATTGATTTTTATAATTTGGTTCAACAAAATTATAAAACGTTAACTGTTAACGATTCACCAGGAAAAGTAGTAGATATCTTTTCAACCAGTGACCAAAAAATGATTCCGATTATTAATGACCAAAAATCTTTAATTGGTATAGTCGATTTTGAAGAAGTCAAAGCCTTTATATTCAATCCGAATCACGTCAAATTTATGACGATGACTGAAATCATTAGTCAACCTAAAGGGCTGGTTATATTAGAAGATAAATTAGAAAAAGTGATGAAGCAGTTTGAAACCTCCAATACTCATATTTTACCGGTCATTCAGAAAGGAAAATACTTTGGTTTCCTCTCCAAAATTGATGTCCTTGAAAGCTATCGCCAACGTTTGAAAGAAATGGTGATCGAATAATCTTTTTTAACAATAACTTCTCCACTGTCTATTCAAAAATTGCATCCAAAACACTACCTTTGCGTTTTGCCCAATTGCTATGCTTGAAACAGAAAATACTATTGAAGTCCTCGGCGCTCGAGTACACAATTTAAAGAATATTGACATCAACATTCCTCGCGAAAAACTGGTCGTTATCACCGGTCTTTCCGGTTCGGGAAAATCGTCTTTGGCTTTCGACACCATTTATGCCGAAGGACAACGCCGTTACATCGAAACATTTTCGGCTTATGCACGTCAATTCCTTGGCGGATTGGAACGTCCGGATGTCGATAAAATCGATGGATTGTCTCCCGTAATTGCCATTGAGCAAAAAACGACAAGTAAAAGTCCGCGTTCAACTGTGGGAACCATTACCGAAATTTATGATTTCCTGCGTTTGCTTTATGCCCGTGGCGGTGAAGCTTACAGTTATGTTACCGGCGAAAAAATGGTTTCTTATTCCGATGAACAAATTAAGGATTTGATTATTCATAATTTTACCGGAAAACGCATCAACATTTTGGCACCGATTATTCGCGCCAGAAAAGGTCATTATGCCGAATTGTTCCAACAAATTACCAAACAAGGTTTTCTGAAAGTACGCGTCAATGGCGAAGTACAAGATTTGCTTCCGGGAATGAAATTGGACAGATACAAAACCCACGATATCGAAATTGTGATTGATAGAATGGTGATTGAGAAAAATGAAGACAACGAAAAACGTTTAGCCGAAAGCATCAAAACTGCCATGTATCACGGTGAAAATGTGCTGATGATTTTAGACCAAGACACGAATCAAGTGCGTTATTTCAGTCGCAACTTAATGTGTCCGACTTCAGGCATTTCATACCAAAATCCGGAACCAAATTTATTCTCGTTCAACTCGCCAAAAGGCGCTTGCGAAGCATGTAAAGGCTTGGGAACCGTAAACGAAATCAACCTAAAAAAAATTATTCCCAATCCGAAGTTGTCCATCAAAAATGGTGGTTTTGCACCTTTGGGCGAATACAAATCATCTTGGATTTTCAAGCAATTGGAAACGATTGGCGAAAAGTTTGATTTCAAATTAACCGATGCTATCGAAACCATTCCGGAAGAAGCGATGCAAATCATTTTGCATGGTGGCAAAGATAAATTTACTGTTGAATCAAAGACTTTGGGCATTACCAAAGAATACAAAATAGAGTTCGAAGGCATCTCGCATTTTATCAAAAACCAATACGATGAAAGCAATTCGACATCCATAAAACGTTGGGCCAAAGAATTCATGGACGAAATACAATGTCCGGAATGTCAAGGTTCACGATTGAAAAAAGAAGCCATGTACTTCCGAATTCACGAGAAAAACATTTTCGATTTATCGACTATGGATATTTCGGATTTATCGGTTTGGTTTGATGATTTAGATAAACATCTTTCGGAGAAACAAACCATTATTGCTTCTGAAATCGTTAAAGAAATTAAAGACCGCTTGCGCTTTTTGGTGAATGTCGGTTTGAATTATTTATCGATTAATCGCAGTTCCAAATCGCTTTCGGGCGGTGAAGCACAGCGCATTCGTTTGGCGACGCAAATTGGTTCCCAACTCGTTGGCGTATTGTATATTTTGGACGAACCGAGTATTGGTTTGCACCAAAGAGACAACGAAAAACTGATTCACTCTTTGGAACAATTACGCGATATTGGCAATTCTGTTTTAGTTGTAGAACATGACAAAGACATGATAGAACGCGCCGATTATGTCATTGATATTGGTCCGAAAGCCGGAAAATTTGGCGGGGAAATCATCAGCAAAGGCACACCAAAGGAATTGCTCAACGAACACACCATAACCGCCATGTATTTGAATGGCGAAATGAAAATTGAAGTTCCGAAAAAACGCCGCGAAGGCAACGGCAAATTCATGAAACTCACCGGGGCGACAGGAAACAATCTGAAAAATGTTTCTATCGAATTGCCATTAGGCAAACTGATTTGCGTCACCGGAGTTTCAGGCAGCGGAAAATCGACATTGATTAATGAAACACTTTACCCTATTTTGAATGCGTATTATTTCAATGGCGTCAAAAAACCACAACCCTATAAAAAAATTGAAGGTTTAGAACATATCGACAAAGTAATCGACATTGACCAAAGTCCGATTGGCAGAACACCACGTTCCAATCCGGCGACTTATACCGATGTGTTTTCGGAAATCAGAAGTTTGTACATGCAAATGCCGGAAGCAATGATTCGCGGTTACAAAGCCGGACGTTTTAGTTTTAATGTTTCGGGCGGAAGATGTGAAACCTGTGAAGGTTCGGGTGTTCGAACGATTGAAATGAGTTTCTTACCGGATGTTTATGTGGAATGTGAAACTTGTCAAGGCAAGCGTTTTAACCGAGAAACTTTAGAAATCAGATACAAAGGCAAATCCATTTCGGATGTGTTGAACATGACGGTTGATGAGGCGGTTCCTTTTTTTGAAAACATTCCGAAAATTTACAGAAAAGTCAAAACGATACAGGATGTTGGTTTGGGTTATATCACTTTAGGCCAACAAAGCACAACACTTTCCGGCGGTGAAGCGCAACGCATCAAATTGGCCACAGAATTGTCCAAAAAAGACACCGGAAACACGTTTTACATTATGGATGAACCGACCACCGGTTTGCATTTCGAAGACATTCGCGTGTTGATGGATGTGATTCATAAATTGGTGGACAAAGGCAATACGATTTTGATTATTGAACACAATATGGATGTAATCAAACTAGCCGACCACATCATTGACGTTGGACCCGAAGGCGGAAAAGGCGGTGGCCAAATTCTGTGTGTCGGAACGCCGGAAGAGATTGTAAAGAACAAGAAAAGCTATACGGCTCAATTCTTAAAAAAAGAACTAAATTAGTACGCTATTTTTTAGCCCGGATTACTTCACCGAATGTTTATTTTAAATGGTGTTCAGTGAATGCAAGCATTTGCAATGAAAATCCTTTTTTCTTGAAAAAAGATTGTAATGGAAAGCCGGAAATAGCTTCTGAAATAAATTCAGAATAAATCCTTATAAAAAAATAAAAACCAGAACAAAAATACATACAATGAGATTAGACGATTTTGAAAATGAAGATGATAAAATCCAGGACCGACTCAAACAAAAAACCTGGAATGAGATAAGAACCAATGACTCTTGGGCGATTTTTAAAATCATGTCGGAGTTTGTAAACGGCTACGAAAGCATGGCACGAATTGGTCCGTGTGTTTCCATATTTGGCTCTGCCAGAACCAAACCGGAAGACCGTTATTATTTATTGGCCGAAAAAATTGCTTATAAAATCAGCAAAGCCGGTTATGGCGTCATCACCGGTGGCGGACCGGGAATCATGGAAGCCGGAAACAAAGGCGCACATAATGGCGGCGGAACTTCTGTAGGTTTGAATATTGAATTGCCTTTTGAGCAACATTTCAATCCGTATATCGACAAGGATAAAAACTTGAATTTTGACTATTTCTTTGTGCGCAAAGTCATGTTTGTCAAGTATTCGCAAGGCTTTGTAGTGATGCCGGGCGGCTTTGGTACTTTGGACGAATTGTTTGAAGCGATGACATTAATCCAAACGAAGAAAATTGGTCGATTCCCTATTATTTTAGTGGGAACTGAATTTTGGTCAGGCTTATTAGACTGGGTAAAAACCGTAATGATTGAAAGAGAAAAAACAGTTAGCCCGGACGACATGAACTTGATAAAAGTAGTTGATACCGAAGACGAAGTTGTTGAAGTTTTGGATAATTTCTATAAAAAATACAATTTGAGTCCAAATTTCTAAAGAATGTTTTTCAACTCGCTACATTTTGCCATTTTCTTGCCGATAGTATTTTTATTCTATTGGTTTGTTGGCAACAAATCCAAAATCAATCAGAATTATATTTTGATTTTGGCGAGTTATTATTTTTATTCTTGTTGGGATTGGCGTTTCCTATTCTTATTGGTTTTTTCCACTTTACTCGATTATTTATCGGCGATAAAAATTGAACAAAGTACGACGCCAAAGTCGCGAAAATTCTGGCTTTGGCTTTGTATTTCGATCAATTTAGGGTTTTTAGGTATCTTCAAATACTATAACTTTTTTGCGGATTCTTTTGCCGAATTATTTACCGCTATTGGCTTTAATGTCAGCCCGATTTTATTGGATGTCATACTTCCTGTTGGAATTTCGTTTTATACTTTTCACGGCTTGTCTTATATCATCGACATTTATTATGGCCGAATCAAATCGGAAAAGAACTTTGTCGATTACTCATTATTCGTCAGCTACTTCCCGTTGCTCGTTGCCGGACCGATTGAACGCGCGACCCATCTTTTGCCACAATTAAAGAAAAGACGCAAATTCAACTTCGAAAAAGCCAAAGAAGGCGTTTACCAAATCATTTGGGGTTTGGTCAAAAAAGTAGTCATTGCCGATACTTGCGCGGTTTATGCCAATGGGATTTTTGACAACTACGAAAACATGAATTCGCTTTCGCTGATGTTGGGCGCTGTTTATTTTGCGTTCCAGATTTATGGCGACTTCTCGGGTTATTCCGATATCGCTTTGGGAACATCTAAACTCTTTGGGATCGACTTGTTGCGAAACTTCAATTTCCCTTATTTCTCTAGAGATATAGCCGAGTTTTGGAGAAGATGGCACATTTCACTTTCGTCTTGGTTTCGAGATTATTTGTACATTCCGTTAGGCGGAAGCAAAGGATCAAAGCTGTTCCAAATCAGAAACGTTTTTATCATCTTTTTGGTCAGTGGATTTTGGCATGGTGCGAATTGGACATACGTGGCTTGGGGTTTAATCAACGCTTTGTATTTCATTCCGCTGATGATTCTGAATAAGAACCGAAACAACATGGAAAGTTTCCGGTTGTCGTTCGATTTTACTTCGGTGCGAATCGTCTTTAATATCATTTTGACTTTTGCGATTACTTGTTTGGCCTGGATATTTTTCAGATCCAAAACCATACAAGATGCGTATCTGTATATCAGCCGAATGTTTACGGATGGCCATTTTTCAGAACAATACTTTAAGATTGAACGTTACACAACCGAATTGTGGAGTTTGTTGCTGATTTTTGTTTTGGTCGAATGGAACAGTCGAACCCGAATTGAGCCCATCTCCGGAAAATACAGTTGGTTGAAAATGAGTTTATGTATGGCTGCTATTTTAGCACTTGGCGTGTTTTCAGATTATAAAGAATTTATTTATTTCCAATTCTGATGAAGCAGTTTTTTCAATTCATACTAAAAGGTTTAGCGGTAATATTACTTACCTTAATAGTGCTTGATATCTGTTATACTTTGGTTTATAAACAATCGGATGACCGAAATAAAATCAGTCATTTATACCATTCCCACAACCTAAAATACGATGTCGTTTTCTTGGGTTCGTCGAGAGTCAACAATCATTTTGTACCCCAATATTTCAATGACCAAGGCTACAAAACTTTCAACTACGGCATTACCCGTTCAAGATTAGAAGAGTCGGCTTTGATGTTAAAATTAATGGTTGAACGCAACTATACCATAGACACACTCATCCTTCAAGTAGATTTAAATATCAATACCAATGACCATTCGGAAGCGATTCGTTCTTTGTTTATGCCGTATATTCACCAATCGGAAACCATTCGCCAACATTATGACACGATTGCGGAGTATAATAAGTTACTTTTTATTCCGTTTTACCGTTATATGAATTATGATTCTCGCATTGGATTTAGGGAAATGTACGCTTCACTTGTTCATAAGAAAACGAATGCTTTGTACAACGACGGATTCAATGCCTTAACCAAAAATCAACGACCAATGGTGGCGGCCGATTTATCGAAATATTATCCGAAAAGAAACAAAGCTTACGAAGAGATAAAAGCCATTTGTAAAGAAAACAATATTCATTTAATTGCCGTAACGACACCAATGTGTATGAGTACCATAAACAGAGATTATTTCAATCATATCCAAAAAGTTTATCCTGAAATTCATCGTTTAGAAAACGCTGTGACAGAGGATAAATACTTCTCAACCTGTGGTCATTTGAACAAAGATGGTGCGATGGAATACACCAAAGCGGTATTCAAAACCTTTTTCAAACCCAAAGTCAAATCTTGAAAAAACTAATATACATAGTCTATTTTTTCTGCGGCGTAGCTTTTGCCCAACACCATACTAAAATGGTCGTGGAAGTCAACAGTGAAACCAAAATACTCAATGTCATTCAAGAGCTGACTTTCCATAACCAATCTAATGACACGCTTAGTTTTATTGTTTTGAATGATTGGAACAATGCCTATCGGGATAAAAATACCCCTTTGGCAGGACGTTTTTCCGATGAATTTGAGCGCAGTTTTCATTTGGCACAAGACAAAGAACGAGGTCAAACAGATAACATTACCGTTATCGACCAAAACTTATCGATCCTGACATGGGAAAGAGACGAAAATTATCCCGATGTGGTTCAAATACGCTTACGCGAAAAGTTGCTGCCTAATCAAAAAGCGACTTTCAAATTGACTTATTTTGTCAAAGTTCCGAATGCTGAGTTTACCCAATTTGGGTATGGAGCCAATGGAAAAATGAACCTCAAAAACTGCTTTCTGATTCCGGCTCGATACGAAAGTAAAGCCTTTGTCAAATACAACAATTTAAACTTAGACGATGCGGCAAATGCCCTTACGGATTATGATTTAGACATAAGAATTCCGGCAAATTTAGCCGTGAATTCCGATTTGAATGAGATTCAAAAAGAAATCCTAAACAACCAAAACCGCTACCAATTTTCGGGCAAAAACCGTCTGAATCTTAACCTGTTTGTTGATATTCCCAAAGAATATTCGGTGTTCAAAAATAGCCAAGTGGAAGTCATTTCCAACTTACGAGACAATCGTTTAACAGACATTCAACGCGCCATTGTGATTGACAAAATTGTAAATTATGTAGGTGAAAATCTAGGGCCATATCCGCTTGAAAAAATAACCGTTTCTCAAGCCGACTATGACCGAAATCCGTTTTATGGTTTGAACCAATTGCCCAATTTTATCAGTCCGTTTCCCGATGAGTTTATGTATGAAATCAAATTCCTGAAAACGTATTTGAACAATTATTTGCACAACGCTTTACAACTCGATCCAAGAAAAGACAGCTGGATTATCAACGGCATTCAAGTGTATACAATGATGAAATACATAGACGAATTTCATCCCGAAAGTAAAATGATGGGCAATGTGGCGAAGTTGAAAATCTTGCGTGCTTACAACTTGGTTAGCCTTGATTTCAACGGACAATACAGTTATTTTTATATGTTGATGGCGAGAAAGAATCTCGACCAACCTTTGGGCGCACCCAAAAATACTTTGATTAAATTCAATGAAAAAATCGCTTCGAAATACCGCGCCGGTTTGAGTTTGAAATACCTCGACAGTTATCTTGAAAATAATGTCGTACCCAACACTATCCGACAATTCATCGACATCAATAAAAAGCAGCAAACCAATCGCAATGATTTTGAGTTGTTGCTGACTAAAAACTCACCCAAAGACATCACTTGGTTTTTTGACAAAATCATCAATTCACGAGACATCATCGATTTTAAATTTGACAAGGTCACCAAAACCAAAGACAGCATTAGTTTTTCGCTCAAGAATAAAACCGAAACCAATGTGCCTATTCCGGTTTATGGCGTTAAAGGCAAAAACGTAGTCTTTAAAAAATGGATTGACACGTTCCCAAAAGACAGCATTTTTACGGTTCCGAGAAACGAAGCAGAGAAAATTGTCATCAATTATAAAAATGAAGTA
This sequence comes from Flavobacterium sp. 102, assembly GCF_003634615.1. NCBI lineage: Bacteria > Pseudomonadati > Bacteroidota > Flavobacteriia > Flavobacteriales > Flavobacteriaceae > Flavobacterium > Flavobacterium sp. 102. The sequence continues at coordinate 3,638,169 of NZ_RBKX01000001.1, forward strand.
CCGGAATTCAATTTGAGAAACAACTGGCAGTCGCTTCGCGGTTTCAGATTGAACAGTCGTCCGATTAAATTTATTTTCTTCAAAGATTTAGAAGACCCGAATTACAATCAAATCGTTTACATTCCGACCTTGGAATACAATTTATACGATGGTTTATTACCGGGAATTCGTTTTCACAACAAAACCATTTTAGACAAACCGTTTAATTTTGATGTGAATCCAACGATTTCTACCAAGACGCAAAGTCTTTCGGGGAAAGCCAATTTCGCGGTAAACCAATTCAACCGCGACAGTAATTTGTACAGTATTCGTTACCAATTGAACGGCCATTATTTGCATTATGCGCCCGATGCCTATTACACCAAAATCAATCCGATGGTGTATTTGCGTTTCCGTCCCGATGATTTCAGAGACAACAAAAAAGAAATGTTGGTTTTCAAATACATCATGATTGACCGTGAAAAATCAGCGTTTACCGTTGATGAGAATACGGAGAATTACAAAGTTTTTAATGCCAAATACTATAACGGCAAAACCGAAGTCACCAAGCATTACAATTTCTTAGGCGATTTCCAATTGTCGAGTTCTTTCGGGAAAATAGCAGGAGAATTGCAATACCGAAAACTCTTTAACGACAAACGACAAGTGAATTTGCGTTTGTTCGCCGGAACGTTTTTGTACAATAAAAACATCTCTACCTATTTCGATTTTGGCTTAGATCGCCCAACGGATTATTTGTTCGAACACGATTATTTAGGTCGCTCAGAAACGACAGGATTGTTCAGTCAACAGTCGATTGTTTCAGATGGTTTTTTCAAATCGATGTTGGAAACCAGAACCGCCAACCAATGGATGACCACTTTGAATGCCAGTGCCAATATCTGGAATTGGATTGAGGTTTATGGCGATGTCGGAATGATAAAAAACAAAAACACAGCGGAGCAATTTGTATACGATAGCGGCGTTCGTTTGAACTTGGTAACCGATTATTTCGAATTGTACTTCCCGGTATATTCGAATAACGGTTGGGAAGTGGGCGAAAAAAACTACGGAGAAAGAATACGTTTTATTGTGACTTTCAATCCGGATACCTTGATTGGACTTTTCACCAGAAAGTGGTTTTAAGCACGCATAAAATCATTTAAATATTACACATTTCTTTACAATATTTAAATATCGTTGAAAATTTCTCAGTCAACCCTCTTTTTTTAGGTTTAAAATTATTGATACTGAAATTAGTTTTTTTCAACAGTATGGTAAAAGTTACTTCTTTTTATTTAAATTTGTTACTTCAAGAAACTTTTCCATTATGACTGAAGCACAAACTAAGACCGAAATTACCTTTGAAGATTTCAAAACAGAAGTTCTAAACGATTACAAGATTGCTACCATCAGTAGAGAATGTAGTTTGTTAGGGCGAAGAGAAGTGTTAACAGGAAAAGCCAAGTTCGGAATATTTGGCGATGGTAAAGAAGTACCACAATTGGCTTTGGCGAAAGCTTTCCAAAATGGTGATTTCCGTTCTGGTTATTATCGCGACCAGACTTTTATGATGGCGATTGGGCAATTGAGTATCCAACAGTTCTTTGCCGGTTTGTATGGTCATACCGATTTAGTACATGATCCAATGAGTGCCGGACGTCAAATGGGCGGACACTTTGCAACGCATTCCTTAGACGAAAACGGAAATTGGAACAACTTAACACAACAAAAAAATTCGAGTGCTGATATCTCTCCTACTGCCGGGCAAATGCCGCGTTTGTTAGGATTGGCGCAAGCCTCAAAAATATACCGAAACGTTCGCGGATTAGAGGATTTAACAAAGTTCTCTAACGCCGGAAATGAAGTCGCTTGGGGAACGATTGGCAACGCTTCCACTTCGGAAGGTTTGTTTTTTGAAACCATCAACGCCGCGGGAGTTTTACAAGTACCGATGGTCATGAGTGTTTGGGATGACGAATACGGAATTTCAGTCCATGCGCGTCACCAAACGACCAAAGAAAACATCTCTGAAATCTTAAAAGGTTTCCAACGCGATGAAGAGAATAACGGTTACGAAATCATGACGGTTAAAGGTTGGGATTATCCGGCTTTAGTGGAAGCTTATCAAAAAGCAGGTGCTATTGCTCGTGAGCAACACGTTCCGGTTTTAATTCACGTAAACGAATTGACGCAGCCGCAAGGTCACTCGACTTCGGGTTCGCATGAACGCTACAAAAATGCCGAGCGTTTGGCTTGGGAAGCGCAATTTGATTGCTTGGCGCAAATGAGAATTTGGTTGGTCGATAACAATTTGGCCACCGCCGAGGAATTAGAAGCCATAGACGAACAAGCTAAAAAAGAAGTGTTAGAAGGCAAAAAAGCCGCTTGGACCGCTTTTGTTTCGCCTATGAAAGAAGAGCAACAAGAATTGGTTTCGTTACTAAATTCCATTGCGGAGACGAGTTCGAATAAAGTTTTTATTGAAAAATATACGGCTGAATTGGCTTCGATTAAAGAACCTATTCGCAAAGACATTATCACTACGGCGCGTAAAGTATTGCGTTTGGTAGTGAAAGAAAGTGGTCAATCACAATTAGCGACTTGGATTACGAATTACACCAATAAAATACAACCGAAATTTAGTTCGCACCTATTCTCGCAATCAGACAAAACGGTTTTGGGCGCGACTACTGTTGCCCCAACTTACGACGAATCAGCTGAAGAGGTAGATGCCCGATTGGTATTGCGTGACAATTTTGATGCGATTTTTAATAAATACCCTGAGTCTTTAATTTTTGGAGAAGATGCCGGAAACATTGGCGACGTCAACCAAGGTTTAGAAGGCATGCAGGAAAAATACGGAGAGCTTCGTGTGGCAGATGCCGGAATCCGTGAAGCGACTATACTCGGACAAGGAATAGGCATGGCGATGCGTGGTTTGAGACCGATTGCCGAAATCCAATATTTAGATTATTTGTTGTATGCCATCCAAATCATGAGTGATGACTTAGCGACTTTACAATACAGAACCCAAGGTCGTCAAAAAGCGCCGTTGATTATCAGAACGCGTGGTCACCGATTGGAAGGCATCTGGCATTCCGGTTCACCAATGGGGATGATTATCAATGCGATTCGTGGGATTCACGTTTTGGTCCCAAGAAACATGACCAAAGCGGCAGGTTTCTACAACACTTTGTTGGAAACAGACGAACCGGCATTGGTGGTTGAATGTTTGAACGGTTACCGTTTGAAAGAAAAAATGCCAACCAACTTGGGCGAATTCAAAACCCCTATTGGCGTGGTGGAAACTATCAAAGAAGGAAGCGATATCACGGTGGTTTCTTATGGTTCTACTTTAAGAATCATAGAACAAGCCGCAAAAGAATTATTGGAAGTTGGGATTAATGTGGAAATTATTGATGCGCAATCGTTGTTACCGTTTGATGTGAACCATGACTGTGTGAAGAGCATCGCCAAAACCAACCGTTTATTAGTCGTAGACGAAGACGTTCCGGGTGGCGCCTCTGCTTACCTACTCCAACAAATTATAGACGAGCAAAACGGTTACCAATATTTAGACAGCCAACCGCAAACGTTAGCCGCTAAAGCCCACAGACCCTCTTATGGCACCGATGGAGATTACTTCTCTAAACCCTCGGCAGAAGATGTTTTTGAGAAGGTTTATGCGATTATGCACGAAGCGAAACCGGAGTTATACCCGAGTTTGTATTAATATGAAAGGAACCAGTTGGTTCCTTTTTTGTTTGCTTCTTTTTGTCATTCCGACAAAGAAGGAATCTCATTTCTTTAATTTTGCTTCCTTTCTTTTTCTCTTGATAGAAAAAGAAACAAAAAGATCAAGCCTCCATAGTCTTTGTTTCAAAACTACCTTGACACTGGTTCCGCAACCCGAGCCGCTCGTCGTACCTCCTCGTCTTTTTGGGTTGCTCACTGTCGTGTCTTCGTTGTTTTGCTACACAAATTCTATGAGGGCGAGTTAAACCTCTGCTTAAAGACCAAGTAAGTTCTACTAACGCATAACTGTCACCATTGATGCTTTAGGGTGGGCTTTCCTATGGCTTTCCTATGGCTTTCCTATGGCTTTCCTATATAGGAGCTATATAGCAGGGGTTAATTAGAAACAAGAGACATAGATTAACTCTTACTTGTTTTATTTTTGTTTTACCTTTATTTTTACGATACTTACTTACATGCCATGTCTAAAGTTATTATTGACCCTGAGTATTTAAAGCAATTAGCCGCATTGGATGCCGATATACGGGCACTGAATGCGGAGAAGATAAAGTTATTATTTACAGCGCTAGACATTAGCCTGACTGATGCTGATTTTGAACGGCTAATGGAGTGGGAACTTGTGCTTGTTACCGTACCGGATAAACAAATGGCGGTGCAACTCAATAAGCATGCTGCTTATATACCCAACCTTAAGTTTACTGTTGACGAGACACAGCCGATATTTACGTTGATGCAAGGGAGTAAAACAAGGCGTGTCTGGAAGGAGCGTTGAACATTAGGTAAGCACGGATTACAAATCCGCGCCATCGGGAATTTCGCGCGGTAGCGGGGGGTATAATTCTTGAATTGAAGAGGGCATTTTTTTGTATTATTAAAGTTAAAACCATTGACAAAACACGAACGTTTGTTAATTTAGATATTGCTTTAATTTTACCTGCTCAGAATTTTTTTGGTCACAAATTCATTAAAGAAATAATCCCTGTAAATATTCCCGATGGGGATTTCGTTTTTACCTATGTAAACTGTATTGTTGTCTACGGACTCTATTTTTTTGGCATTGATGATGTACGATTTACTTACCCTTACAAACATGGCTTTGGGCAACTGGTCGTGAATGGTTTTGATATTCATGGCTGTAATCACTTTTTGACTTTCGGTATGCATCACCACATAATCCTTTAACCCTTCGATAAACAGTATGTCATTAAAGTATACTTTGATGATTTTCCGGTCGGCTTTGATAAAGAAATAATCATCGGTTACCTGTTCGATATTATTCCCGGAGTTTCCCTTTTTGAGCAGTTTGGAATAGGCTTGGGCTTTTTCGACTCCTTTTTGGAAACGTTCCAGTTTTACGGGTTTTATAAGATAATCAATGGCATCAACTTCATAGCTGTCGGTTGCAAATTCTGAAAAAGCGGTCGTAAAGATTACAAAGGTCTTTTGGGGTATGGTTTTGGCAAACTCTATCCCATTGATTCCGGGCATCTGAATATCGAGAAAAATCAAATCAACAGTATTATCATGCATAAATTTAGAAGCCGTTGCCGGATTGTTGAACGAACCCAGCAATGTTAATGCCGGTGTTTTTTCGACCAGCATTTCAATGGCTTCCCTTGCCAACGGTTCGTCATCTACAATAATACACTTCATAATCTTATGGTTAAGGTTACACGGAACGTGTCTTTGCTGTTTTCGATTTTCAGCTCGTGCGCCTCCGGGAATAACAACTGCAATCTACGCTTAATATTGTTGAGTCCCAAACCTCCGGAATTGTTTTTTACTGCTTTTACAACTGGTTTTGAGTTGGTGCATTTGAACACCAATTCGCCATTATGGCTTTTGAATTCGAGGTTGACATAGGAAGCTTTTTCTGAATCGTTATTGTGTTTCACCGCATTTTCAACAAACGAAATAAACAGCAATGGCGGAATTTGAACGCCATTGAGGTCGCCTTCCTTGGAAATGATAAAGTCAAAACTATCTCTCCGAATTTTCTCTAGGTTGAGGAAATCTTCCAAAAAATGAATATCAGAAGTGAGGAATACCTTTTCCCTGCTGCTGTCATATAATTGGTAACGCAACAAATCACTCAGTTTTATCAATACCTGCGATGCTTTATCAGGATCCTTTTTGGTTAGTACGTTGGCATTGTTGAGCATATTGAAAAGGAAATGCGGATTGATCTGGTTTTTCAACTGTTCCAATTCGGCACTGGTTTTGGCCTGTTTTAATTCATAGATTAACTGAGCATCTAATACCCATTGCTGGAATAATTTGACCGCTGCCGAGGCAATAATGAGTACGAGGGTAACAAAAGAAAAAGAAATAAAGTTGATATTATCGTTTTGATGCGGCAATAAATCAGGTTCATAAACGGCGGCAAATATATCATGTGTGAGTGCTACTAAAGCTATCACGGCTATGGCTGAGACACTGTAGGCTAAATAATTGTTTTTAAACAAAAATTTGGGTACCAGATAATACATATTGACATAAGACATCACCATCACCTGCATAAAAAGCAGGATACGGCTATACATTTCAGCCGGCTGGGTGTATTCCGCTTCTGTGTAATACAATGCCAATATGCTAAAAACAATCAGAATTGAATGGCGGAACCATCGGTGTTTTTTGGAAACAAAGAACCGGAGCATCAAATTTTTATCGTTCATCTTACTGTGTACTATTTTGCGCATAAGCTTATAAATTTAGGCAAAGCAAATGTAAAAACCTAAAAAAGGAAGTCACTGCCTTTTATACCAAACTGTCCCCTTTTTATACGAAAATCACGGTTCCTTTTTTTATGGGTCTAAAATGCCTTTTGCTATAAAAAATAATTGGTTTGGTATAAAACCGAGAAAGCCCTTTCAGCAATCCTATAGTTTAGCCCAAAAATCTAATCTAAATTATTTGATGCATGAAAAAGCAACTCCAGTATTTTATCCTGACCGCCTTCCTCTGTATGGTCTCAGCGTATGCACAGGAGGCAAAAGTTACCCTGAGCGGAACGATTGCCAACAAAACGAATAATGAAACACTCATTGGTGTTAACATCATCATTCCGGAAGCCAAAGCTTCTATCACGACCAACTCCTATGGTTTTTATTCGATTACCTTACCCAAAGGAAATTATACCATTATCCTTAGCTATATGGGTTTTGACAATGTGGAAGAAAGCATTACTCTGACGGAAAACACCAAAATGAATTTTACAATGCCTGAAAGCGGTAAAGCCTTAGATGAAGTTGTGATTCAAACCAACAAAACCAAAACTAACATCCGCAAGCCGGAAATGAGTGTCAACAAACTGTCGATAAGCACCATTAAAAAAATGCCTGCCGTTATGGGTGAAGTGGATGTTCTCAAATCGATTTTACAACTGCCGGGTGTTACCAATGCTCAAGAAGGTGCGTCGGGCTTTAATGTTCGTGGCGGTTCTGTTGACGGCAACCTGGTAATGCTGGACGAGGCGGTGATTTATAACACTTCGCACTTGTTTGGCTTTTTCTCTGTGTTTAATTCTGATGTGATCAAAGATTTGAAACTTTATAAAGGCGGTATTCCTGCTAATTTTGGTGGTAGGATTTCTTCAGTGTTGGATATTTATCAAAAAGAAGGCAACAATAAGGAATACCATGTGAATGGCGGTATTGGTTTGATTTCGAGCCGGCTGTTAGTGGAAGGACCGATAGTAAAGGAGAAAAGTTCGTTTGTGATTGCCGGTCGGGGCACGTATGGTCATCTTTTTCTGAAGCTGGCTGACGAACCCAATTCGGCTTATTTTTATGATTTGAACGCCAAATTGAATTACAGGATTAATGACCAGAACAATCTTTTCCTGTCGGGCTATCTGGGCAACGATAAGCTGAATTTCAACAACAGTTTTGTGAATGTTTATGGCAATACGTTACTGAATGTAAGGTGGAACCATATCTTTTCTGATAAGATATTCTCGAATGCCTCCGCCATTTACAGTGATTACAATTATGGTCTGCAAATTAGATCGGTGGGCATTGACTGGGATTCGGATGTAAAGAATTATAATTTCAAATACGATTTTAAACATTATGTCTCCAACACACTGAGTTTAAATTATGGCTTGAATTCGGTGTATTATCAATTCAATCCGGGAACGATTAATCCGTTGACCCCTGCTTCGAGTATCAATCGCGACCAGTTGGCCCGAAAATATGCTTTTGAAAATGCGCTTTATCTTAGTGCCGAACAAAAATTATCGGATAAATTATCGCTTACTTATGGCCTTCGTTACAGCAATTTCCACAGACTAGGCCAAGAAGATGTGAATACGTATGCCAACAATCGGGCGGTCATTTTTAATCCCGAATTCGAGATTTATGAAGAAGCCACCCCAACGGGAACGATTCATTATGACAAAAACAAAACCATTGCCCGTTTTGGGAATCTCGAACCCCGATTTGCTGTTGCCTATTCCTTTACTGAAAATCAATCGGTAAAAGCCAGTTACAACCGTATGAGTCAATACATTCATTTGATTTCCAATACCGCTTCGGCCTCCCCTTTGGATATTTGGTCGCCGAGTGACCAATACTTGAAACCGGAAATTTTAGACCAAGTCGCTTTGGGCTATTTCCGAAATTTCAACGATGATAAGTATTCCTTGGAAGTGGAAGCGTTTTATAAGAAAATAAAGAACAAAACCGATTATATTGATGGCGCGGAACTCATTGCCAATGATGCCATTGAGCAAGTATTGTTGAATGGTGAAGCACGTTCCTATGGTTTGGAAATCATGGTTAAAAAGAATACCGGAAAATTGACGGGTTGGCTGTCTTATACCCTATCCAAAGCCGAACAGAAAACACCCGGCCGAGCTGCTGACGAACCCGGAATTAACTATGGCGAATGGTATCGCGCTAACTATGACAAGCTGCATAATTTGTCGGTTACGGCAGCTTATCAATGGACTAAAAAATGGAATCTCGGTGCTATTTTCACCTTTCAGTCGGGCAAATCCGCGACGTTTCCCAACGGGAAATACCAATACCAAGGGATAACGGTTGCCAGTTATGGGCTGCGAAATGAAAACTCGCTGGCGTCGTATCATCATTTGGATTTATCGGCCACCTACACCCCAAAACCCGATAAGAAAAAAGGCTGGCAAAGTGAATGGAATTTCAGTCTCTACAATGTGTACAACCGAAGCAATGCCGCTTCCTACACTTTTAGCCAAAATGAAACCACCGGTTTAAGCGAAGCCAAGCGGATTTCGATATTTGGGGTGATTCCGAGTGTTACTTACAATTTCAAATTCTAAAAAAAAACAACTATGAAAACCACCGTAAAAATCATAATAGCCACCTTAGTCCTATTTGTAACCGGATGTGAAGACGTAATCCACGTTGATTTGGATACCGCTGCTCCAAAACTGGTGATTGACGCTTCGATAGACTGGGTTAAAAACACGCCGGGGAACGAACAAAAGATAGTATTGTCCTCTACCACAGGATACTATAACGCAACGTTTCCGACTGTATCGGGAGCTACCGTAATGGTGACCAACACAACCAATACAGTATTTACCTTTACCGAAATTCCAAATACAGGAGAATACCTCTGTAGTAATTTTGAGCCTGTCCTTGGCGAAACCTATACCCTGACGGTTATTTTAAATGGCGAAACCTATACCGCTATCGAAACGTTAATGGATGTGCCTACTATAGAAGACAATATCGAACAAACCAATGATGGCGGTTTTTCGGGTGATGAAGTTGAAATTACCTATCATTATCAAGATGATGGTACTGCCGTAAATTATTACCTCAACCGGATAATTAACCCACGGGTTGCTTTTCCGATATTTGAACTGGAAGACGACCGCTACAGCCAAGGCAGTTTGATGAGCGAATCGTATTCGCATGAAGATTTAGAACCCGGTGATATTGTTGCTATCAGACTCTATGGTATCTCGAGAAGGTATTATGATTATTTCAATAAGTTACTGTTGGCCTCGGGTAATGATGGCAGTCCGTTTCCAACTACGCCGACAGCTGTGCGCGGCAATATTGCCAACCAAACTAATCCTAAAAATTTTGCTTTTGGTTATTTCAGATTAGCAACCGTAGCCACTACAAGTTACACTGTTCAATAAAATGGATTTCATGCTTTGTTTATAATTAGGAATGCCGGATGTTTTGTGAACAGACCGGCATTTTTATTGAGCGGATTGAAAAATACGGATTCCTTCGGCAGTCGCTTCGCTCGTGTGCTAATCCGCCTATCTGAGTTTTTTAGGCGTAATAAACTATTATCCCTGCCTGCTGAACCATTTAAATTTTGTACTTTTATAGTGATTGGTTTTATATTAAAAGCCTATTTTCTCGGGAGCGACTACTCCTATTTTAAACCTAAAAATTTGTTTTACAATGGAGTTCATAGATTACTATAAAATTCTTGAAGTACCCAAAACTGCCACTGAAGCCGAAATCAAAAAAGCGTATCGAAAGCTGGCAAGGAAATACCATCCTGATGTAAACCCAAATGACCAAAATGCCGAAAAAAAATTTAAGGAAATCAACGAAGCCAACGAAGTCTTGAGTAATGCCGAAAACAGGAAGAAATACGACAAGTATGGCAAAGACTGGAAACATGCGGATGAGTTTGAAAAATCGGGGTATGACCCTAATCAACAGCAAAGTGCGGGAAGGCGTGCGCAATCGTCTGATTACGGCGGCGATTTTTCTGATTTCTTTGAAAGCATGTTTGGCAATGCCGGTGGCGGCGCAAGAAGGGAAACGAAATACCGGGGACAGGACCTTAATGCCAGTTTACGGCTTAGCTTAAAAGACGTATACCAAACCCAAAAACATACCCTGACCGTAAACCATAAAAACATCAGGATCACGATACCTGCCGGCGTAGAAAACGGACAGGTCATCAAGATTGCGGGTCACGGCAGCCCGGGAGCCAATTGGGGGCCCAATGGAGATTTATATATTACCTTTTCGATAGCGGATGACCCTAATTTTAAACGGGACGGAAACAATCTGTATACTACTTTTGATTTAGATTTGTATACCGCGGTTTTGGGAGGAGAAATTGTTGTTCCTACTTTTGACGGCAAGGTAAAGCTGAAAGTGCCGCCTGAAACCCAGACCGGAACCAAAGTAAAATTAAAAAGCAAGGGATTTCCGGTATACAAGTCAGAAGACCAGTTTGGCGACCTATACGTTACGTATACTGTTAAAACCCCAGTGCACCTGACCGAAAAGGAAAAGGAACTATTTACCGAACTTTCAAAATTGAGAAGCCATGACTAAGGAAGACCTAATATTAATTGACCACTTTTGCCAGCACCATGGTATTGAACCGGCCTTTATAGTGGCATTGAAGGAGTTTGACCTGATTGAAATTTTGGTACTGGAGGAAAAGCAATATATTGAGGCAGCACAGCTTGCCAAAATTGAAAAAATAATCAGGCTGCACCATGAGCTGGAAATTAACCTGGAAGGCATTGACATCATCATGAATTTACTTGAACAGCTTGACCACTATAAAAGCCAACTGACCAGCGCCAGGAATAAACTGGATTTTTTTGAGAAGCAATAGGCTTTACTTATCCAGATGGCTGCATGTTTCCTGACGGATACTGTTTTAATAGCACGCGAAAGGATTTAGAGAGGCACGGATTCCTTTGGCAGTCGCTTCGCTCATGTAGCCAAGCTCCGTTCGGCTTGCAACCTCGGGCGCAAATAGCGCCATCGGGGTTTGCAGTAACTACTAAGGATACATAATAATTAAAGCTCCTATTAAGAAGCTTTATTTATCATTTAGTATTTCTTGAATGTTATTGTAAATATCAATAATTTCTTCTTTATTGATATTCTCATTATGATATAAAAGAGATGAATATATAGTTGTTATTCCTGCAGGTGAATCACATTCTATTACATTATCGACCTTAAAAACGTAGTCGAAGAGCGTACTGCTTTGGTACCATCTATCAAAAACTTTAAATCGTGTTTCCGCCTTTGAATCTTCATCATCGCAAATATAAATCATTGAATTTTGCGAGTTTAAAAAGAATGATGCCACTATATCTTTGACTGTCTCAGACACTTGAGAATCATATCTTTCAATAGCGCCGTCTTTCTTTTCAATAATCAATTGAAAAACATTGTCTATTTTAATATTAGATACAGCACTAAAAGTATGGTCTACTATAAAAGCAACTTTATACTCTATACCATTTTTTGTAATAAAATGATAACTCTGAGTTTCATCATCAAAATGATAGTTATAGGGGTTTGGCAAGAGTAATACCGTTTTTAGACAAGGTCTCTTTAGAGGTTTTGCCCTTCAAGAAAGCACGTACTGTAGCTTTATCCGATACCATTTTAGCAACGGCGGATTTAACGGCTTCTCTATTTACTTTAATTTTTTTCATGTCTAGGCTGTGACAAAAGTATATGTAAATGTAATAAAAATATCTTATTTATCGATTAAAATACACAAAACATCGATTAAAAACACCTTTTAACTACTAAATAATTAAAATATAAAGCAAAGTTAGAAATATTTTACCTACATAAATTGTAAAATTTTGCTAAAATTTCACCTAATTACACCAACAAAAAGCATTCCAATATCAGTATAGCCCCATAAACACTATGTAATGGTTTACGATTTATTGATTAGTTTTATATGTTTATGAAATATGGATAATAAATCCGCGTCATCGAGGGGCGTTTGAATTACGAATTTGAAATTACAAATTACGAAGTATTGCGTGCAGTTTATTTTTCCTGTATTTTTAAGACACTTACTTATATCCCATATCTACAGTTATCATTGATTCTGAGTATTTAAATCAATTCGCCGCATTGGATGCTGAAATACGGGCGCTGAATGTGGAGAAGATTAAACTACTATTTAAAGCGCTAGACATTAGCCTGACTGCTGTTGACTTTGAAAAGCTGATGGGATGGGAACTTCTACTTGTTACCGTGCCGGATAAACAAATGGCAGTACAACTCAATAAGCATGCTGCTTACATACCAAACCTTAAGTTTACCGTTGACGAGACACAGCCGATATTTACGCTGAGGCAGGGCAGTACAGCAAAGCGGGTCTGAAAGGAGCGTTGAATTATTAGGTAAGCACGGATTCCTGCGGCAGTCGCTACGCTCGTGTACAAATCCGTCATCGGGAAATATAAATCGTTATATGCTGTAGGGCAGTATTATTTAAGAAAAAACTAATTAAAGGAATTGACACTAACCTAAAAACTGTGTAAGTATAAAAACAATGGTTGTTAAATTCCATTATTTTATATTTACACAGTTAGTGATAAATAACCTTAATTTTATAAATTTAGTAGCTTGGATTTCATTTCTTGCTCTATTAAAAAGAGGTTGAAATATTTTATGGCGTTGTTCAAGGTTAGCTTTGTCTATTAATTCAAAGAGTTTCGGATTTTCTTTTTTCATCTTTTCTTCGCTCTTTAGTTGGTTTTCAAGAGCGTTTTTGGCTTCATCGATTGATTTAAACTTTGTTTTTGAAATGTTTTTTCCGATCCATTCTAAATAGAGACTATCATTCTTAAAGCTATCTATAGGTAGGTCTTTATCATTAAATGCATTTTCCATCTTATCAGCAAAAAACCTTACTTTTTTTTCATATTCAAGATATGCATCAGTTTCTATAAGTTTCTCATATTCATTGCAAGCATAAGTTAATTCATCACTTGACAAACCAACTTTTGATGAATTGGCCTCTCCTTTTAAAATTGATGTTTGTCCATTTGCTATTACGCAAAAAAACAAATAAAAAATATAAATTCTGATTTTCATAATATCTAAAAATTAACAGAAATAGACACAGTTACTTAAATTATCGGTAATACTTTTAACTCTTACCCAATAATATTGCGCAGCAAAGGCATGATTATTAGTGCCATAATCTAGTGCATAAGCCCATTCATTGCCATTCATTGCAAATTCGTAATCACTAATGCACTGGTTTTCACATGAATTCGATCCTGATAAAACTTCTATTGTCGCTAAACTAGGTTGGATAATTTCTATTATCTGTCCTGGATCCGCATTGTCTATTAAAGCGAAAAGTTGACTGTTGTTACTCACCAAGTTAGCATGTTTTGCTATTATGTCATCAAGTATTGAGCTAAATTCTTGAGTAGATGTAAATGACGTATTAGATATATTAGTAGTTATCCAACTCATGTATGCAGTTTTGGTAGTAAAATAAACTGCATTGCCATTCATCTTGTCAACAAAAGCATCTAGTGAACTTTTGTAACTGGAATAGTCAGATGTATTAATCATAGCAACGAACAAATTCTTGGCCGTTGTTTGCTCACTTTGAGTGTTTTTATTTAAATATTCTGTACTTGTTGTTTGAGAGTTTTCACTATCCTTACTGCAACTTAAAATTAGCAAAGATAAACTTACAAACAAAATTCCTGATTTATAAATTATATTTCTCATAAAGTATTAAAAATTAAATTAATAAAACAAATTGACAAATAGTTTTTGCAAAATCTATATTTCAAATATATAACTATTTATTTACAAATTTTATTTTTCTAATTATATTTTTCTGATTTAATATATATAATTTATCTTATTATTTTTAATAACATTAAATATAAAAAGTATATTCAGAACTAATAATTTACATTTAAAAAAACATTTAAAAACATTTTCTTGGACACAAAACTTGACAAAAAAATTGAAAAATTCTCTTTTGAATTTGATTTAATAGTTGACAACATACATAAATAAATAAATAAATAAATAACTATTTATTGATGCGGAGTGATATTAGCAGTCCGATAGATCCTGTTATAAATCCGCACTATCAGGGCGTTTGAATTACGAATTTGAAATTACGAATTACGAAGTATTGCGTGCAGTTTATTTTTCCTGTATTTTTACGATACTTACTTATATACCATGTCTACAGTTATTATTGACCCTGAGTATTTAAAGCAATTGGCCGCATTGGATGCCGATATACGGGCGCTGAATGCGGAGAAGATTAAGCTATTATTTACAGCGCTAGACATTAGCCTGACTGCTGTTGACTTTGAAAAGCTAATGGGATGGGAACTTCTACTTGTTACCGTGCCGGATAAACAAATGGCAGTACAACTCAATAAGCATGCTGCTTACATACCCAACCTTAAGTTTACCGTTGACGAGACACAGCCGATATTTACGCTGATGCAAGGGAGTAAAACAAGGCGTGTCTGGAAGGAGCGGTAAATAATAAAGAAGGCACTATAATGTATCATAACCACGCGAAAGGATTGACTTCGTCGAATTGCATTTCGCGCGGGAGCGGGGATGTTAGTTCTAAACAATGTAAGATGCAAAATTATAAGCAGGGTTTTCTCTGTAGTTAACAGACAGACTCCATTTATTGATACTTATAAATTTGCATCTTAATTTTTCAATTAAAGTTGTTTTTTATCATAGAATGCGCCATGGGGATTCACTTATTCTAATTACGAGACCGCTGTACTTATGATTCGTATCGTGCTGAAATTATACTCCGGCAGTGCTTCGGATTGGGTATCTTCGTTAGCAAGTATCTCATTTACGTTATCCAAAAACTCGGGTACGTTACTCGGCATCAGTTGTATTGCCAGTTCCATGATATTGGCCAAATCAATATTGGGGTTCCCAACTGTTGATGATACATACGGCTCTTCTGTCAGCAGCGCGACGGTGCACAGTTTCATCAAATCTTGCACGGTTCCGTACAGCGATGCATACCCCGAAAAATTCACAGTCACCTGCCATACACCTTCCTTTTTTGGGTGTGCTTTCATTCCTGCCAGTAGCCAGTCTGCTTTCGCCTTTATTTGTTCAATTTTAGTTTCCATAAGTTATGTTGTTATTTGAAATGATGTTGGGGTAGTCAGAAAAATGTTTTCTATAATAAACTCCTCCTCAATAGACGATGATATTTCCTGCAACAGCACAGCTTCCCTAATCTTATCCAGCAAATCTGCCTCCTCATACGGTATCAGGTCAAGGATAATCCCAAGCACACCACTAATGTTAACCATTGGCTCAGGAATACGAGTACAACTAGTTTCGCCTTCCAGTGCAAGGATAGATACTTTTACAATGTCCGCAATCAGGTACATCACATCAGCATAGCCTGATAGATTCAGTTGCAGCGTATCACGCTTTTTAGTCTTATTTTCTGATTTAAGCATTACAAAATACATTTCAGCCAGTTCACGAAGTTCCGGCGGTAAACTTAGGATTTCATTTTTCATAATTTTGGTTTTAAAGTTTCTAATCGGTTCAGTTCTGTTGTAGCCAGTGCTCCGGCTTTCTCCAAAAACACCTCGCAGTTTTGCAATAAAACCTCAAAATCGCTTTCTTCAGCATCAAGCTTCGTCCAGCGAAGCAGCATACTGGCCGGTGCACAAAGCATTTTATTAAGCCGTATGTCATTCTCCGTGTTACAGGCAAACACTTGTTGTGGCAAATCGGTAAAATGCCCACACAACTGCAACAGGTACTTCAATCCAAATTCATTTGGCGTATACCCTAAGAAAACCCTAATAAGTCCAATGGCCATCTGAACGCATGCCGTGTTGAGCAACGCTATTTTGCAAAGGGTAACATCAACCTGCGGGCTGTCTTTTACCGCTTGTATATTGAATTGTGCTACCGCAACGCATTTGTGCCAAAAACGGGTATCGGTTTCTAAATCTTGTTCAGGGCTGTGGTTCAGTATATACGGCACATTCGCTTTATCTAGTGCAAGGCGTTGACCGTGTCGAAGTACCCGGTCAAAAAAATACTGCTGGCTTCTTTGTTTCGTGGCAAGCTGTTTTACGTTATGCACTACTACTGTTGCAGTAACATTTTTATCGTTTTGCATTCTTATTTCGTTCATAAGGTGTGAACCTGTTACGGGTGTGTCCGTCAAAACAAGAATATCAAAATGATTATTCGTGTTTTCAGGCTGTACGGTACTCATGCTACGAGTACCAAAAACATAAATACTACAAGGTGCAGCAGCTTTTAAAAGTAGCTCCAATATAGCATCAGCTTCTGGTTTTAAGAGGGTTATAGCTCGCATTGTTTGTGATTTTTGAAGCAATTTAGTCCCGCGTCAAGCTGTAATGAACCAAAATTGTTGGTATTCTACTAGAAATGATAGTATTTTACTACTGTTTTTCCTTTTTTGCCTATTGAGTATCCCAAAACATTTTATATATTTGGGCTATGGATACAACTACAAAACCTAAACATATAGGGCGAAACATTAGCCGCATTCGTGAACTCCGTGGTATGAAACAAGAGGCATTGGCTATTGCCATTGGGGTAAGTCAGCAGACGATTTCCAATATTGAAGGAAGTGAGGAAATTGAAGATAGTATGTTGGAAAAACTTTCATCAGCTTTGAAGGTATCACCAGAAGGAATAAAACAATTTAGCGAAGAAACTGTATTTAATATTATCAATAATACTTTCACTGATAATAGCTCTAACAACAATAATTATTTGTGTTCAATTAATCCATTGGATAAAATTCTAGAACTATATGAACGTCTTTTAAAAGCAGAGAAAGAAAAGATAGATTACTTAGAAAAGTTGCTTAATAAATAAAGTTGTTATTCAAATTTAAACTTTTGATTTTGTAATAAAAAGTAAATTTTCAATCCCTATTCCAAACTAAATTTTTATTATCTTTAACCAAAGGTTTAGAATGCATATAAAAAGTATTTATCTCAAAAATTTTAGAGGGTTTGAAGAAGAAACTATACCTCTCAATCCTCAATTTACCGCTGCCATTGGAGATAATGGCAAAGGGAAGTCGACTATTTTATATGGTCTCCAAGTAGCACTAGGAGCATATTTACAATGTCTCCCCATTCCTGCTTCTCCTGTATATCGCCGACAATTTAAAAAATCAGAACGTTTTATAAAATGGGATCCCGATGAAAAGGGATATATGTCAAATCGTAGTGAAACCAAGGTTTCAGTTACTGCTGAATTTAACCCAGGAAAAGAAATTTCATGGACAAGACTAATGGCAGCAAATGGCACTACAAGTCATAACAGAACATTGTGTTGGGAGTTAATGGATACAGTAGAGAGTTTATTAACTAAAAAAGATCGAACAAAAAAAGAGATTTTCCCCGTGGTTGCTAGTTTTGGTACTGAGAGAACCGCAAGCCAACTTAGAAAGGTAAGGCAAGCCCAAAAGCGACGTAGCCGGATGGAGAAGGCATATCTCGCTGCTTTGGGAAATAAGGTTGATTTTCATGGGGTAGTAGAATGGCTCCATAATTACGAAAATGAACTTAAATATGAAAGAGAGTTTGAAGGAACCAGAGAAGCTGTTTTTGAAGCAATAACAATTGCAATTCCTTATTTAAAAGATGTTGGCTATAATAGTTTATATCATGAATTAGAGGCTGTTGTAATTATTGATGAAAATGATTTAGGGAAAAAAACTCATTCTAATATGAGTGATGGGTTAATAGCTATGCTTAATTTGGTAGCAGAGTTGGCATTTCGTTGTGTGGTTTTAAACGGTTTCCTAGGTGCCGAGGCAGTTAAGGAGTCTCCCGGAATTGTCATGATTGATGAACTTGATATGCATTTACATCCAAATTGGCAGAAACATGTTATAAAGGATTTAAAAGCTGCTTTTCCAAAACTGCAATTTGTAGTCACAACCCACTCGCCATTTATTGTACAGAGTTTAGAATCTGATGAACTAATAAACCTAGATAAACCTACCGATGTTTCATTAAAAGATCTTACTATTGATGAAGTAGCTACTGAAATCATGGGAGTAGATAGTGAGTTTTCGATTGACAATCAGGAAAACTATGAAAAAACAAAACAATTGCTTCAGAATGATAGTGATGATAATATAGGAAATCCACTATTACGCGCCTTTATTGAAATCAATCGCGACTTAAAAAACAGTAATGATGAGGCCGTTAGATAAAGGAGCTATACCTATCGATGCTTTAGGCAACCCAATTATAGTTACAAATTATACTTACTGGAGAGATAAATTAATTGACCGTATTGGATATTATTGTGCCTATTGCAACATGCCTCTAAGCCACAGTCTACAAGTAGAACATGTAGTTCCTAAAAATCCACTTGGCCCAGCTCCAGGTGATCCTCTTGCATGGAGTAATATGCTACTTGCTTGTGGTCCTTGCAACAATGCAAAATCAGATGATCCTGTAGATTTTGTGACTTATTATTTCCCTGAAGAGCACAATACCCTATTTCCATTTCGTATCCGTCTAAATATTAGCAATGATGCAGCTTTTGTTGTTCCAACAAATGGCATAAATCCCATACAATTGGCAAAATCAACAGCCACAATTAATTTAACGGCACTCGATGTTAAAGATAACAGAAGTAACATAGTAGATATACGTTGGAAAAAACGCAAGGATGCAATAATAACTGTAGAAGCTGCTTTTGAAGTATATCAATTGCTAAAGTTAGTACCAACATTTGATGCAGCAAGAAGTGCACATAACATATTGCAATTCGCTATACCATGCGGCTTTTTTTCTTTATGGTTTGAAAAATTTGAAAATGAGCCAGAAGTAATGGAAGCACTAATTAATGGGTTACCAGGCACTGCCATAATTTGTTTCGACCCTGCTAACGGTTATCGTCCAATGCATCGAAACCCTATTAATGTTGCCGATCCATTTTAAAAACAGATAACGCTAACATTGTTTTTTAAGAGATTTAATTGATGAACTAGGCAGGCAACTTTAAAAGCTATAGAAGAAATGCCATGATTAATCGTTAACCAAAATAATGGTGTATAAATTAATGAGATAATGGAAATCACATCAAAATCAAATGCTATCGCAAAACGGTACAACTTTTAAGAACAATTGAGTAGTTGAATTTAGAGGGCTGTTAAAACGGGGAAATATTATTAACGGAAAGATTTCTAAAAAGGTAACAAAATAAGTCAGTTTGCAAAGCTAAAATAATTTCCTTGAGAACTATGCTAAAAAAAGAAGAATTAAAAAATATCGTATTTATATCAATAGCGTTAGCGGCAATCATTGCTGTCTTATATTTATTTGTATTAGCTTTAAAATTAGAATTATCAAGTATTGCTAGGGCAGTTAGTTTTGGTATTACAGTAACAACGTTTTTTTGGACATACTATTTTACTGAAGGATGGAAATGGAAAATCTCTAGTTGGATGTTTTATCGCCCGAATATCAATGGTACTTGGGCAGGATTTATAATTTCTGACTATATTAATGAAAATGGAGATAAAGTTCCACCGATTGAATTTTACATCGTCATACGACAAAGCTTTATCAGAGTTCATTTTACAACCTTCACTAAGGATTTTGTTGGAATATCTTATGCCGAAACGTTCGCTTTGAACGAGGATAAAGGTTTAAAGAATGTGGCTTACCTCTATAAAAAAGATTCAACCCAAAATAATGATGAACATTTGAGAGAAGGAGCAACTGAATTAAGATTGATAATTGGTAATGACGAAAAAAAATTAGAAGGTAAATATTGGAGTAATACCAAAACACAAGGAACAGTTTCCGTCAAACAAATAAGTGAGAATCACGTTGATTCTTTTAGCAATGCTCAAAAAATAAAAAATGCATAATATTTATATTAGAATAGATTGCGACAATGTTGGCGACAAAATTGAATTTGCGTTATATAACGACGACCCTGAAACAGCTCAAAAAATTAGTGATTCTATAAAAATCAATATAAAGTGGTTAATAGATAACATGAATCAAATTTCAAAGGGTAAAGTTTTACTCATTGGCTCTGATGATATTTTATTTGAAACCAATGAAGAATTTTTTAATATACAGAAACTGGAAAACCTTAGACAAGAATTTTTTATGAAAACGAATATTACTTTAAGCATTGGAGTTGGAATCTCAATTATTGATGCCTTAACTAATTTGAATATTGCAAAGATCTCAGGAAAAAACAGAATCATCTTAAATAGGCATTCCCTTTAGAGATAGTCCTTTTAGACATTAAAGCTTGATTGACTGGAGGATGTCGTTTATATGTAATTCTTTAATTCTGTAATATAATAATTGAGCCCTGCTTCTTCTAATTTGGCTAATTCTCGGAAAGCGTCTCGATGGCAATGCCTGTATTTCTTTTTGCTTCCGCAAAAACATAATGCTGTTCTGTCAGGTTCTTGTTTACTCATAACCATATTTAAAGCCATTATGATATTGCTTATATTCTTTGTTTTAAGTATTTCATAAAAAAATTCAATCCAACCTAACGCACCATGTGACCGCTCTTTAAGGAAGTAACCATTTTTCCTTCTGAAAGTTTGGTTAAACAGATAGGGCTGTACTTGTGATTTAATAAACTTTATTAAATCTATTCCATCATAACAAATAATCTTTTCTTCTGGTGGACTACATATACAGCAGTTCCCTTCAGCATAGATATGCCAGTCAATATTTTTTGGGATTTTCCCACCAATCTCAAATAATTCCGGAAACTCATTTGGATAATTAATTCCTGCTCTAATTTCTATTTCATAACTATCCTCAAGACTTCCGTCTTGGCCAATTAAATCAAACATCCCGCGTAAAAAAGGAATATTGTTGTCAAATAAAAGAGTCAGCTTCGAAAATTCTTTAATTACCAAAGCCGACTCTTCTTCAAAAATTTTATATCCTTCCATTACATAGCCCACGGACTAGAACCTGCGGCACCAACTGCGGCGGCAGAACGATTAACAGACGAGTTCTTATCTTCCCCATCAGGAAATCTATCACCTAAATGCTTTTGCCACAAACGGCTGGCTTTTAACTGGTTTTCTTCTTTCAAAGCCGCTTCAGCATCATCTAAGAAGTCTTTAAGATTGGATTTGAAATTCTTCTCACGAGCCTCCTCATAATCACCAAATAAGTCATCATTTGGAACCGCTGGTACAATACATTCAAATTTTCTATCCATTTCCTTTTTTATCTCACGCAAAATATCAGTCAATAAAATATCGTCACGGTCATTTAGGACAATATTCTTTTTAGCATTTATTGCCAGAATAGTCATAGCAAGCCCGTTAGGCATTCTATGTCTTTTAAAATCACACCAAGCTTTCAAATACTTCACTGCTTTAATTATTTTTCCTTCGCTATCCTTATTCTTATTAAACCAATCCACAACCGCTTTAGGATCGCTGTCTTCCCAACCATTATTTTTAACCGCAAGTTTATATTCCTGTCCGTCAATTTTATAATAAACCGGATGATCTATTTCATAATCCCCTGCAAAAATATTCCGAATACATTTTTTACGATGTTCCGGAGTTGTTGAGGTATAGCCATTAACTGCATCCCAAACCCAACCTTGAAGTGTTGTCGCAGTTACATCAGGTTCTCTGAAAAAATAAACTCCGTCGTCAAGGTCACATATGTCGTCCTTAGTCCGTATTCCGGTTTTCATTTTATCAGAACCTTGGATATAAAATTTTGGTTTATATGCAGGATGGTTGTCTTTAAAATATTTAACTATCCTGTCTCGCAGGTTAGTTTTTGATGTTGTCATTTTATTCCTTTTTGTAGAACTGATGGAGATTTTTCCATTATATTCTTGAAATAAGTTATTGCAATCTGCCATAATTTAATCTTTTAAAAAGTTAATAATTTCTTTTAAATTCTTCTTTGCCAGCTCTTCGCCAACTGCTTCAAGTCTTTGTAAATCTTTTTTGCTCGAAGCATTTAAATCTATTGTATCACTTCCAAATTCATGCTGTATCCTGAGATATTTAAAGCCTTCCTTGTCTTTTGCTATAACACGCTCGAGGAATAATAAATATTGTTCTGTAATCTGTGCCTGGCTGTCCAAAATGATATCCAGTAATCTTGGCTTTGGAAATAGCCAGTACCACATATCTTTCTCTTTCCAACTTTTTTTAATAATATGTTTTCCTTTCCCGGTACCTAATGACAATACCTTTATTTCCGAAAAATCTTTATTCATCTTTTCGGTAGCTTCAAGAACTCCAATGAGGGCAGGATTATTGGCAAAAATTCCACCATCAATCATGTTTACATTAGTACCTTTTCCAAACTCATTAGAATAACTGAAAGTGTGAGGCGGAAAATAAATTGGGGCTGATGAACTGGAAAGCGCTGCCTCATGCGCAGGTATTTTGTAATCCCGGAAATAATCGTCGTGATGTTTTGTCTTGAGGATATTTATCTCACCTGTATTTCCATTAAATGTTGGTATGCATATGTTTGTTTTCAGGTCGTTTAAAAGTGGAACTTCGCCTCCATTAGCAGCTTTATATGCTTCTTCAAGTCTTTTTCGTAGTTTTTTATTACTATATATAGATGTAATTATTGCTCTTCCACTACGAGGCACTATCTTAAGATACCATTTCGGAAAAATTTCAACAGCATATTCATTATAAAAACGAACCAGTTCCGTTGAAGGTATTCCCAGAGCAATTGCAATAGCAAGTATACTTCCTGTTGAAGTACCACAAATCAAATCGAAATGCTCGTATAATTTTTTGTCAGGATTTTTTTTCTTAAGTTCTTCTTCTAATTCCGCAAGCACCTTAGCAGGAATCAGTCCTCTGATTCCCCCTCCATCGATAGATAATATTTTAAAATAATTTTTCATACCTTGATGCTTCTGATATACAATTTTTAATTATTTTTGGTAAATGTCCGAACAAAAAACAGACAAAAACTAGAACGGTTGATAAGTTCTATTTTTTGTTAATAAATATTTTAATGAAGAAAATTCATAAAACTCAGGAAAAACTACTCGATATATTAAAATCAAATATCGATGACCCACTAACTATACGTGAACTTGCCACTTTAGTCGGAGAACAATCTCCAGGTGTTATCCATCATCATCTAGTTCAGCTTGAAAAAAAAGGGTATTTAAAACGTAATCCAAACAACCCCAAAGATTATACCATTATAGATTCAGGAGAAAAACTGGTAGTATATATAAATAAGTATGGTATTGCTCAATGCGGACCTAATGGTCTAATGATAGAGGATAACGTAATTGATAGAATCCCCATAGCATCAAGTTTATTAAAATTTTCCTCATCTGAAGCATTTATTGTCGAGGCACGTGGTGACTCAATGCAACCAAAGATTCATAGTGGCGACATAGTTATTGGAAAGAAACAAAACTTCGCAGAAAACAATGACATTGTGATATGTAGTTATCATGACGAAGTTATGATTAAACAAATAAGAAAAACAGATAATGGTTTCGTTTTATATTCTTTCAATCATGAAAAATATATTCCACGTTTAGTTGAAATAGAAGATTTAAGAATTGAAGGGATAGTAAAAAACATACTACATTATGACTAAATCAATCTACAAGAGCCAAAAAAAAGACCACCTAAAGCGGCCTTTTTCTTTTACAGTAAATCTTTTACTCTTTTACTTCATCTAATAACACCTTTTTTAGAGCATCATTCAACACATTAAAAGTAGTTTTCTTATCCTCTGCTACATCTTCATCACTCATTGCAAATAATAACAAATAAGCCATAGGGATGTTAAAGGCGTCACATATCTTCCGAATAGTGTTTTTTTGAGGAAAGGAAGCATTAAGTTCTATTTGACTTAGAGCATTTACACTTATCTCACACAAGTCTGCCAATTCCTTTTGTCCCATTCCCTTTTGTTTTCGCAGCGATTTGATTGCAGTTCCTATTTCCATAAAATTCTATTTATGTTAAAAATCATCCCAAAAATTGATATCAAAAAGCTTAAGCACTTCATTACTGATTTTTAAAACCATAATTAGGCTGCTTACAAACCCGGGGATATCGGGTGTCGCTCTGTCCAGTTTTTCTATTAATACTTTTTTGTCACTTTCTGATAAGTCAGATTCTTTTATCCTTTCTATAAGGGTATGTATGTTATTTTCCATTTTGGAGATTTGTTTGAATTAATATTGTTCAAAGCTTCTCCCAGTGTTTTTTGTACCGCTGAGAAGCATCGTGTAATCGATGGTAACAAAGCGGTAGCTGAATCTTCCTCAGCAGAAAATATATAGTAATGACCCGTAATTATAGTGGTGAATATTCGTGATTTTATATCGGTGAATGTCTGTCTAACTTTAGTTCTCCACTTTAACAAACGATAAATAAATGAAGGTCTTGGAAGATCTACAGTTACAGCACTTGCAAATAAGTCGTGTATATCGAGATAAGTGTCAAACTGGTAACTTTCAATTTCTTGTTCAATTTCAAGATGTTTGATTCTTTTGAAAAAATAATCGCTAATTAATTCATTATCCAAATCAGACTTATAAATTTTCCCATTCCTTGCCGGTAAAATTCTATCATTAATTCGAATTTCAACTTCTGGCAAAAAGAAACTTTTTCGAACAAACTTCCCGAAAAAATCCCTTAACTCTTCCTGCTCCTTTAAAGTATACTTACTATAGTTGTTAGAAGCCTCTTTATATAAAGATTTTATGGAGTGTGCATAAGCTAAAAGAATTACTTCAAGATGCTTATTGTTTAACCTTGTAAATTCCAAAAGCAACGGATTATATCCGGCATCTCTCAGTAGTGCTTGAATAACAGAAATACTAATCCCAAATTCCTTTGCAATACTCCTTATGGAAATATTATATTCTCTTTCTTTTGAATTAAAACTAAACCAGCTCATATATCATAATTTTAAGCAAAGATATACTATTTATTTAAAATTACAAGTAAAACTTGTAATTTTTTAATTTTTATTTTCTTTTAGATGTAGAGTTCTCATTTTGAAAGCGATTGTGTTAAACTCCAATATGTCTTATTCAGTTAAACTTTAATAAAAAAACTGTTCACGTTCCGTGAACAAACAAAAAAAGTGAACACATAGTGCATATCGCGATTTGCGATATAAACAATAAGTAGAGGTACAACTTCTCAAGAAAATCAAACGATATCTAAAGATGCCCAGTTTAAATTTTTTCAAATCAACGGCGTTTATCGCCGCATATTAGCCAATACATAAATTATGCTAACCAAATCAACCCAGCCAAAAGAGTTTCTTGAAAAGTCATTATCGGGAAAATAGTTCTAAATAAATAGCTTCCATCGCTTCAAATTCTGCAGCAGTAATTTCCTCAAAATATTTTTTTCTCCGATTAGGAAAAACACCTTTATTTTGATGAAGGTACATAATAACATCGCTTAGTCTCTTATCAGGCATATCTATCAATTGTTGGAGTTCCTTTTTTAGTTCGTCATAGCGTTCCAGGAAAAACAACTCTTCAAGTAGGTCATGTTGAATGGTCGAGAATATCGTATTAGCGAGGTATTCACTTTGCAAAGTCAGGTCTGGATATTTAAAATAAGCGCTGACATCATTTGCATTGTCTATACTCAAATCACCTTTTGTCGAAATCGTAAAACGAACACGCTGCATCAGAGGTTTAGAATAATCCTCAAGCACAGTATCATACTCAGCCATATTTTGCAACATATGCGCAGAAACAGGAATGATAACGCCTTGCTCAGCCAAACCATCCCGGGTAAGCATATCGTGAATCAAAAAACGGTGGATGCGTCCGTTCCCATCTAAAAAGGGGTGTATAAAAACGAACCCAAAGGCAATTATTGCAGCACGAGCAACTGCCGGAGTTCCTAAGGTTTTTGCTTCTGTTGCAGTAAGTCCTTTCATCATAGAATCAACCATAAGTGGAGGTGGACATACATAATGATAAATTTCTTCGCCTCGATAATTGGTTTGCCCAATATAATTTTGAAAATCTCGAAAACCAGGTTGAGCATATCGTGGGTCTACAATAGCATTTTGCAGCGTGGTTAAATTCTGTTCAGCCATTACCTCCGAAAAAGGCTGCTTCCCTGCTTGATAGAGTATATTGATAAACCGGTCTACACGGTCAGGCGATGGTTTTTCGCTTTCAATCTCGTAAGATGATCGAGTTTCCTTACGGTATAAATATTGGGTGGCACGTTGAAATATTTCAGGAGAATAATCATTTTTAAGCCCTTCAATTTCACTCCTAATGTCTTTTGCAAGTAGCGCATCTAAAGCTTGCGTTTTTCGGATTATCGGGCAAAACTCCGGAACGCCCAATAAATTGTCATTAATCCGCCAGCGGGCATTTTTTATTACATTACCGGTAACATATCGGTCGGTGTCAAGCAAATCAGTATAATTGCCACTGACCTCATGGGTGATGTTTAATTTTCTATTGGTTAACCATTCATATAAATAACCTATCCTTCTTGCATAACGTCCGCTTGGGCTTTCGGAAATATAATGTAGAAGTTCCTGTTCTTCCAATCTGTCGAATACTGCCGCTAAAAGATCAAGATTCAAATCGTCATATTTCAGCATAAATTCTATATGACCTGTCACAGTATCATTTTTAGGAGCATACTTGGGACCATAGGTTTGCTCAGTACTACTATCATGAGCCAGCTCAATTTTATCCCTTGTTCCAATATAGGAACGATGGGTTATACGATAATTACTGAGTCCAAAATGTGCTGCCAGCCAAAGGCTTCCTGCTGTTTGTATTGCCATAAGATGCGGTAAAAATGATATTGATGCAGTAAATGTAATAAAAAAGCCTTGCATTTATGTAAAACAATTATTAAAATAAATATCTTTCGAAAAACTGCAGTAAAAAGGATATTTGTTTAGTAAAATTGATATTTTAAACACATAAAGTAGTAAAACGAATAAATTGTTAATCTAAGAACATTTCTTTTCGTTCAGTTTAAGCCGGTTATTTTACATTCCAATTGCCACTCCTTGCCAACGCTCCTAAAAAAATTACTGTCACAGTTATTGGTACAATAACACGTTCACTGCGTGACTCATATCTTTGCTAACAGATAATAAAAATATCTTTGTAAAAAGATAAAATGAAAACTATAGCGGTTATTAAATAAATCCTATTTCTAAGTGTACCACTGTTTTTTTATAAGTATAAGGGTCTTTTTACTGATGAACATCATCTCAACCCGTGATGGGCATCATCTTTATCCCGGGAAATCAGTTCTATCTTTGGTAAAGATTTAAGTTCATAAATAAAAACTAAAATACGGCAATAGCCATCAAGGTTTGATGTTTGTCACAGGTAGTTTGTACAGCTAAGGTTCCAAAAGGAAAAATAGAAAGTTTATGCCGGAAATGAAGTATAGTTTCGCAGTAGTATTTGTTGTTCTCAAGCGAACTACAATTTTACGCTAAGAGATAAATTATAGTTTCCAACAAGCATCATGCAGAAGTCCCGGTTTCACCATCGGGACTTTTGTTTTTCTAACTTATCCCTTTAGTGGCCAGCTTTAAAAAAAAACAAGCATCAGTCCTATAAGGGATATCATGCACCATCATCATCAACATATTTAAACATTTCCTATAATAATCCGAAAATCGTCAAAACATGAAAATACCTTTTGTCTTAAAAAATATGGGATGGATCTTCGGAGGTCTACTCCTTTTTTGCAGTTGCAGCAGCGTTGTACAAACCGACGGTGAAGAGCCACTTACCTATCAGGTTTTTTATGACCACCTTTCGCCTTATGGTACCTGGATTGAGTATCCCGGTTATGGAGCTGTTTGGAATCCCAACATTAGGGGAGATTTTAGTCCCTACCTCACCAATGGTCATTGGCAGGCAACCACAGCAGGCTGGGCTTGGGTCTCAGGATACAGTTGGGGTTGGGCAACGTTTCACTATGGGCGTTGGTATTATGATAATCGTTTTGGCTGGCTTTGGATACCCGGTTATGAGTGGTCTCCGGCCTGGGTTGTTTGGGGCAGTGCAGCCGATTATTATTGCTGGGCTCCTTTAATGCCCGGTATTGATGTAACTATTATATATGATAGCTGGTCACCTCCTCCTTTTTATTGGAATCTGTGCCCACGTCCTTATCTTACCCATACGCATTTACATCACAACACAATTCGTGGTGATGGTGTCAGACCCGGAACCAGAATAAATACCCTCCGAAATTTTCAAACCACCTCAACCCACCATTTGTATTATGCTACCGGACCTGCTTTTGAAGAAGTACAAAGGGAGACCAGAACCACTATTACTCCTATACCGATAGAGACCAGCAAGAGCATACCCAACCGAGCCACTTCTACCGGAATGCGTGTCTATAGCCCTTCTATTGAAACTCCGGAAATGCAACAACGCCGTTCCGCTAAACCAATCCCATCGGTTTACAGAAGTGCCGATATGCCAAGACAAAACAGCACTACCCCTACAATTCCAGATATACAACGCAAAACGCAACGCAACAATATCAAAAGTCTTCCACAAGAGCGAAGTACAAAACGACGTTAAAACGGATTTAGGATTAACGGAATTAACTACTTGAAATACTATACCTTTTTATGAAATTACTATTCGAGACATTCCTTATAGCTCACGGATTACTACATTTGCCGGCGTTTATACGAAGTTTTTTTGGTGAACCAACTCCTAAGGCCAGAGAAACTGCTTCGAAAGGGTTGGGGATTTTATGGCTTACCGCTTCTTTGCTCTTTTTTTGTACAGCAGGCCTGCTTCACTATGATAATGATTATTGGTGGACGGTGGCAGTTCCGGCTATTACCATATCTCAATTGGACATCATAACCCGCTGGAAAGAAACCAAATCAGGTACTTTAGTAAATCTTGTTATAGCAGTGGTAACTTATACTGTTGCCCATAATTTATGGCAATTGCATCAAAATTAATCTGCTATGCTGCAGTCTGATTTTCTGTTTCTTGTGCAGTACGGTATTGTTGTGGTCTATTTTCACTGAGAAACCAAACCAAGAGTGCGAAGCTGAAAACATCGAGCAGTCCCATCATTACCATCACTGATAAATCACTTTCAATTCCTTTAAGGTATAAAACAGCAGTGAGGACAGCAATGGTAATATCCATCAAAATAAAGAACGTAAGTATTACCGGCGCAAAGAGTATACCAAGACGAGACTTTTTGAGAAGCAGGACGCCTGTGATAAAAACACCCGGTAAAAAAAGTGCCAAATCAATAACCTGGATACCATTGGTAAAGAGTCCGGTCTTCGCAAGACTTTGTGGTAAATTGCCTTTACTTAAAGCGGGAATTATCTCTGAAAGCCAAAGTGCGTAAAACAGTACGGCCATAATGAGAAAATAAATAGCTGTTGTTTTTGAGGCCAGTGTCTTACCGCTACTTTGCCAAATCAAATGCCAATGACTGACTATATAATAAACCAGCAGGTAAAAGGATAAACCCAATATTAAACAATAGGAAAGAAACAACTGATTGAAATGAATATCAAAACAGTAGATAGTAAAGGTATAAGCAAGATAAAGGAAAATTCCGGGTTTGACTAAGCTTGCCCAAGCCTTATCTTTTAATGAAAACCAAGCCGTACATAACAGGGAAGGAACAATGACCAATATATTAATCAAATCCTGACCCATAGCCTGCACCTGCCAATTTTTTGTCTCCAGTTTATAGAAATCATGGTGTAGTAAACTGACACAACCAGTAATGACTATACTAATGGAAAGCAATAACTCTACAATAAAAATCGTTGTTTTTTGCATATAAAATTCCTTTATGCTACAAAAATAAGAAGCCTATCCCAATAAAATCCTGATTACTATCATATCCTGCTGTGACCACTGTCATCATTGTTCACAGAAAACCATCCTACCTTTGGTAAAGAAATAAGTTCATTAGATAGTATCAAGAACATGGTCAAGGTCATTATAGATAGGTGCTTGTCAGAGGCAATTGTACAGCTGGGGTTCCAGAAGGAAAAACAGAACGTTTTTGCCGGAAATGAAGTATAGTTTTTGCAGTCGCCATTGCTGCCGCTCTTTAGGGGCGCAATTCAGTAACCAGAAATGAATTATCGTTTCTCACAAGCATCATGCAGAAGTCCCGGTCTCACTATCGGGACTTTTGTTTTTTAGACTGTCAATGTTATACCAATTCAGTCTGGACTATTGGCAACCAATATCCAGATTAAAAAGATAACATGATTAATTGTCAATCGTTTATCAAAAGAAAATGAAGAACTCCTACAGCCTTATTTTTTGTTTATTACTGTTAGAAATACTTTCGGTTTGTACTGTGGGATGTCAGCAAAAACAAAAAGCACAAACAGAAATCAGTCCCAAAAAAATCATTACTCCTCTTGAAACAGTCGGCAGCATTATTGATACCGCCGATTATGACCAGAGAATGTGGGCATTGAATAATAACGGAACTTTTGAAAATCGGAAAAATAAAACACCCTATCCATTGCCGGGTGCTGTACTTCCTTATAAAAGAGTGGTAGCCTTTTATGGTAATTTGTATTGTAAAAGGATGGGGATACTTGGCGAACTCCCCAAAAATCAAATGCTTAATAAGCTTTTGGAAATGACCGAGCAATGGAAGTTGGCTGATTCTACCTTGCCAACCGTTCCTGCATTACATTATATTGCCATTACCGCACAACGCCAACCCGGAAAAAACAATAAGTATAGACTTAGAATGCCTTTTAAGCAAATTGACACTATTGTAGCTTGGGCTAACTCTATTAATGGTATTGTTTTTTTAGATGTACAGGTAGGTCAGAGTTCTGTAAAAGAAGAAGTGAATACTTTAACCAAATACTTAAAACTTCCGAATGTGCATTTGGCCATTGATCCTGAATTTGCGATGAAAGAAGGGGAAATTCCAGGTACTAAAATTGGCACTTTGTCTTCACATACAATTAATGAGGCCATTTCTATTCTTGCTCATCTTGTGAAAGAAAATAACTTACCTCCAAAAATACTTGTAATACATCGTTTTACCAAAGCTATGGTTACTGACTATCAAAATATAAAACCCTGCCCTGAGGTGCAAATCGTTATGAATATGGACGGTTTTGGCAACAAAGCCCTAAAGCGATCATCCTACCGAATAGCCATTTACCGGGAACCCGTTCAGTTTACCGGTTTCAAATTGTTTTTTAAAAATGACACCCGAGACAAACAGCGGTTGTATACCCCTGAAGAGCTATTGTTGTTTAGTCCAAAGCCTATCTATATTCAATACCAATAAACCCTACTGTCTTATTATTAAAGTACCAATGATTACAATACTAAGTCAAAATTGTTTTCACCACATTTAAGTTACTTTTAGGCAACCTTCTTTCTAATTGAACAACGTTTAAGTCAATACGCTACAAAAGTTTTCTACAGAGAAAACAAAATCCACCGCTATTTTGACCCGTCAGTATAATTGCAGTCTATAAAGACTGACCAGTATCATACTTCACTGTGATTTATATCATTCTCCTTTACTGACTGTTTTTGGAACTTTGAAATAGAAATACTGCTTGAGTGTATTTGTGCATGATGGGCAGTAAATAACTCTGTACTCAATATCAACATTATGAAAAATAAATATTACATCCTGTTTGCCTTTCTTATTGTACTCACAACTTCCTGCAGTTCTACCCAAATTACCAGCAGTTGGCGGGATCCTGATAAACAAATTCATGCCGGCGATTGGAAAAAAGTACTTGTCGTTGCCTTATTGCGAAATGAAACCAATCGCCGCCGTGCCGAAGATGAAATGGTAAAATACCTTCATGGAAAAGGCATTACCTCGTACAGTTATTTGGGAGAAAACTTCAACCCAAAAAATGAAGAGGCACTCCGAAATAAAATTAAAGATGAAGGTTTTGACGCGGCCATTACTATGCGATTGATAGATGTGGAAAAAGAAAAAGTGTATACCCCCGAACAACATTATATGTATCCGATGTACTATCGCAATTACAGCCACTATTATTACAGAAGTTGGAGCTATTACAGCACTCCGGGTTACTATACCATTACCAAGAAGTTTATTATTGAAACGGTGATTTATTCTATTCCGGATGACCAAATAATATGGTCGGGCATCACTGAGACTTATGACCCTGCCGGAGTTGAAAAACTAACCGATGAAATTGCCCATGCTATCCATAAAAAGATGTTGGAAGAAGGGTTTATCGAGAAAAAATAATAACCTCTAAAAACAAATACTGTTAACCTCTAAAACCTAAAACGATGACCATTCTAAAAAAACTAAAGGGTAAGTCATTTCATAAAAATGGCAAAAAAACAACTTCAAAACCTAGGGCTAAGAAAAGCACCATGGTTAAAGACCATCCACTTATGACCAAAAATTGGCCAAAGAATGTAAAAATTGTATTTGAAGATGAATTTTTAAACAATGCTCTTCAAGTCCATAACATTCTAGAGTAACACATTTGTATATCCTAAAAAACATACCATTATGAAATCTGATGAAAATTTACAAAAAGACGTACAAGATGCGCTTAAATGGGAACCACAGTTGCGTGCTGCCGAAATTGGTGTCATTGCCAAAAACGGTATCGTAACCTTAACCGGTACCGTTGACAATTATTATAAAAAAAGCGAAGCTGAGAATGCCGCCAAAAAAGTGAGCGGTGTCAAGGCCATAGTTGAAAAAATTGAAATAAAAACTCCCGATTCTAAAAGCATTAATGATAACTATATTGCTGAAAAGATATTAAATGTTTTCAAATCTGATTTTTCTATTCCTGACGAAAAAATCAAACTAAAAGTAGAAAAAGGATGGGTAACGCTGGAAGGCAATGTCAACTGGAACTATCAAAAAGAGGCAGCCAAAAATGCAGTTATTGATTTGATGGGAGTACGTGGCGTAACTAATAATATCATGACACGCACAAATCGCAATGATGCGATAAAGAAAACTGCTATTGAAAAAGCAATACATAACAATGCCGCTTTAGAGCATGACCATATAGAAGTATCGGTTAACAATAATGATGTGAAACTCTCCGGTTTGGTCGCTTCTTTCTTTGAAAAAGAAGAAGCAGAACGAATAGCTTGGAAAACGCCGGGTGTTTGGTCTGTTGACAATGAAATCGGGGTAGATTCCTTTTAAAATAAAATCAAAAAATTTAAATACTCGTATTATGAAAACAAATGAAGTATTACAAAAAAATGTACAGGAAGCCATAGCTTTGGAACCATTACTGGAGGCAGCAGAAATTGGTGTTACTGTAAAAGACGGGATTGTTACCCTAACCGGAACCGTTGATAATTATGTAAAAAAATTAGAAGCTGAAAATGCAGCAAAAAAAGTAACCGGTGTAAAAGCAGTAGTCGAAAAAATTGAGATTGACTATAATCATTCCATCCGAACAGATGAAGATATTGCAGCAGAGGCCTTAGAAGCTCTCAAATGGAGTGTTTCGGTTCCAGACGACAAGCTTAAAATAATTGTCAGCCAAGGATGGGTTTACCTGCAAGGGGTTGTGGAGTGGAACTATCAAAAACATTCCGCAAAAAAAGCAGTAGAAACCATTCCCGGTGTAAAAGGGGTCATCAATTCTATCCAAATCAAATCAGCCGATTTTGACAAAATAGAAAAACAAGCCATAGAAAGTGCCATCCATAGAAATTCATCGCTTTATGATAAAGCTATTGAGGTAGCAGTTACAGGTAGTGTCGTTACATTGACAGGGACAGTAAGTGCCTACTTTCAAAAAGAGGAAGCCGAAAGAATTGCATGGAATTCTCCAGGGGTATGGACTGTGAACAATCTATTGGCAGTTCACCAACTACTCCCTCAATCGGTATCCTAAATCTAATATACTAATTAGGCAAATTGAATAAAGGATTATTGGATTAATCTATCAATGCCATTGTAAAATAAAAAATCGCACACTATGAACAAAATATTAGTAGCCGTAGATTTCTCGGCTAATTCGAGAAAAACTATACGTTTTGCCATTCAAATGGCCTCGCAGTCTAAAGCAGAAATAATTTTTTTCCATCTGGTGGGTCTCCTAGCTCCTACTTCAGATGCTACCTGGGATTATACTTATTACATTCAATTTCAGGAGGAAGAATTGCAGCGGAGTAAAAACCATTTGGTCAAATTAATTAAAGAGGTTTATAATTCTAAATTACCATCGGGGGTAAAATACACTTGTGTTTGTCAATCAGGGAATGATATTGCAGACCAGATTATTTCATATGCTCAAAAACACAAGATTGATTTTATTTGCACCGGAGCAAGAGGGACGGGTGTAATGGCTAAACTATTTGGCACTGTTGCCCAACACTTAATTACTGATTCTCCTATTCCTGTTTTTGTCATTCCAAAAAATTACCGATTAAAACCTCTAACTGATTTATGCTATGCCTCTGATATGGAAAACCCTGAAGTTGAAATAAAAAAAGTGCTGGCATTAGCCACATCGTTAAGAGCCTCCGTTAAGGTACTTCATTTTGATTATGAAATAGGCTTACATGAAAATCAGGATAAATTAACGGCTATAGCTCAAAAATATGAAACCAAAAACATCAAGTTTCACTATAAAAAATTAGATGCCATTTATCCTTTACAAGATCATCTGAAAAGAGCCATTGCTTTATTTAAGCCTTCACTGGTAGTACTTTTTACGAAACAAAACAGAAAATGGTTTGACCGTTTGCTGCTTTCCAGCAAGTCGGCCGAGTTTTCATTCACTACTAAAGTACCGTTATTAGTATACCGAAAAATCAGACTATAAACCAACCCATTTCCAGCCATGAAAATATTTGTTTACAGTACGCATCGCTTTGAAAAACCTTTTTTGCAAAAGGCAGCCAATGATAACCACGAACTTATCTTTTCGGCTTTTGCCTTAGAGGCTGATACTGCAAAACTGGCCAATGGATGTAAAGCCATCATCGCATTCACCTCGGATGATTTGTCTGCGGATGTGCTAGACGACTTGTATTATCATGGTATTCGGTTTATTGCTTTGCGATCAGTAGGCTTTGATCATGTTGATTTGTTAAAAGCTAAGCAATTGGGTATTAAAGTTGCAAATGTCCCCAACTATTCTCCGTATTCTACAGCGGAACACGCAGTAGCACTACTATTAGCCTTAAACCGAAAACTTATGGTTGGTCAAAAATTAATGAAGCGCAATGATTTTTCACTCGATGAACTTATCGGTTTTGACATGTACCAAAAAACAATCGGAATTGTAGGTGTTGGTAAAATTGGTGGTGCATTTGCCAAAATAATGAGTGGTTTTGGCTGTCGTTTATTAGGTTACGACCCTATTGAAAACAAAGGATTAGCCTTAAAAACCGGTTTGGTCTATACCACATTGGAGGAAGTTTGCCAGCAAGCGGATGTGGTTTCGATTCATTGTCCGTTGACACCGGAAACAAGGTATATGTTCAACAAGGTACTTTTTGCTCAAATGAAAAAAGGTGTTTTACTAATCAATACGGCTCGAGGCAGTATTGTTAACACCATTGATTTATTGGCCGCTTTAGACAACAAAACCATAGCCGGAGCCGGTTTAGATGTTTATGAAAATGAAAAAGGCATTTTTTTCAGGAATCATCTCAATACAATTATTATTGATCAACTTTTTGATAAGCTA
The DNA here is from genome assembly GCF_003634615.1 of Flavobacterium sp. 102. NCBI lineage: Bacteria > Pseudomonadati > Bacteroidota > Flavobacteriia > Flavobacteriales > Flavobacteriaceae > Flavobacterium > Flavobacterium sp. 102. The sequence continues at coordinate 3,674,386 of NZ_RBKX01000001.1, forward strand.
CGCAACAATCAAAATGTTATCATCACCGGTCATCAAGCGTTCCTGACCCAGGAGGCTTTGACTGATATAGCGACAACTACCTTTTACAACCTTAACCAATGGGAAAAAGGAAAGTCCAGCACTAACGAAATATAACAAAAGTATAAACCTAACATCTTGGCCCTCTATTTTAAAAACAGTTTTAGTCTCGTAGGCAATATTGCCGCTTTCTCTTCCCGCTATTTTAAAGAAATTTTTAAATCGGGGTTTGAGTTCAGGGAGTTTATACGCCAATGTTACACCATTGGCTACAAATCTTTACCCTTGGTAACCATAACCGGTTTTATTATGGGTTTGGTGCTGACGATACAATCACGGCCAGCCATGGCCAAGTTTGGTGCAGAGTCTTGGATACCCGGAATGGTTTCCCTTTCTCTAATCAGAGAGATTGCTCCGGTAATAACCGCATTGATTTGTGCCGGCAGAATATCCTCGGGTATTGGAGCTGAATTGGGTTCGATGAAAGTGACCGAGCAGATTGATGCCATGGAAGTTTCTGCTATCAACCCATACAGATACTTGGTAGTTACTCGAACAACTGCTACTACTTTAATGATACCCATTTTGGTGATGTATGCTGATTTGATTGGGATTATGGGAGGCTATATAGGTGTAAACATGCACGGCGAAGTTAATATCGTTCGGTATTTTTCTCAGGTGTTTGAATCTTTGGAATATGTAGATCTTATACCCGCCACCATAAAAACTTTCTTTTTTGGTTTTTTTATCGGGATTATTGGTTGTTATGAGGGATTTAATGCTGCAAGCGGAACTGCGAGCGTGGGAAAAGCAGCCAATTCTGCCGTGGTTTCCGCCTCACTTAGCATCTTCATTATTGATATGATAGCAGTGCAAATAACTGATTTGCTTTTTTGATTTATCATGGAAACTACTGAGAACATCTCCGACAAATCGAATAACTGGGCTACAGGCAATCCTTTAATAACATTTAAAGATGTTTATAAATTTTATGGCGACAACAAAGTCTTGAATGGTATTAATTTTTCAGTTCATAAAGGAGAAAATCTGGTCATATTGGGTAGATCAGGTTCAGGGAAATCGGTTGCTGTTAAATGTTTGGTTGGCTTAACCAAGGTTGATAAAGGAGTAATAACCGTTATGGGGAAAGATATCACAAAGCTTGATGAGCAAGCCCTTAATCAAATCCGATTGAAAATAGGCTTTCTATTTCAAAACGGAGCCTTATATGACTCCATGACTGTTAAGCAGAATTTGGCTTTTACTTTACAGCACAACAATAAAAAACTTAGCGAGCCTGAGGTAGAATCGGCTATACTGGAGGCATTGAACAATGTTGGTCTGGCAGAAGCCATAGATAAAATGCCTGCCGAATTATCGGGTGGTATGCGAAAAAGAATAGGTTTGGCCAGGGCTTTAATCATCAAGCCGGAAATTATAATTTATGATGAGCCAACGGCAGGTTTAGATACGATAACCGCTCGTGAAATCATTGAATTGATTCGCAATATCAAACAAAACTATAATGCCACTTCTATCATTATCACACACGATTTAACCTGCGCCAAATATACCGGTGACAGAATTATTGTTTTAAAAGACGGTATCATCAAAGCCGAGGGCAGTTTTAGTGATATTGAAAATAATGCAGACGATTGGGTAAAATCATTTTTTGAGAAATAATTATAATAATCATGAGCAACGAAACATCAAACAATTGGAAATTAGGCGCTTTTTTTTCCATGGGCATACTGCTGTTTGTAGTGGCTATCTATTTTATTGGTATTAATAGAAACTTATTTGGTTCCAACTTCGTATTGCGTTCCGAATTTAAAAATGTCAGCGGTCTGAAACAAGGCAGCAATGTGCGGCTTTCCGGAATTAACATTGGTACCGTTAACAAGATTGTTTTTATTTCAGATTCGTTGGTACTAGTGAAATTGCTAATCAGGAAAGATGTTCAGCAATACATCAAAACCGATGCTATTGCCAGTATCGGATCAGATGGGTTGGTTGGTGATAAAGTACTTATTATTTCACCAGGCAATAGTTCCAATACGCCGGTAAAAAACAATGATATCATTGCTTCTTTCAAAACAATTGAAATAGAAGACATCCTTTCCAGTGTTAAAAAAAGTGCTGATAATACCAAAATAATTACGGATAAACTTATCGAATTCAGTAATAAAATGAATGATAAAAATGGGCTGTTGGCTAAAATAATGACCAACAAAGATTTTGCTGTAAGAATTGACAATACCATAACCAATCTTCAAATCAGCGCCAAAGAAATTGCTCAATTTGCTCCTACCTTGAATAATAAAAATGGCATTGCCTCTAAAATTTTTACGGATAAAGAATGGGCCAACCGTATAGAGAACAGCCTTTCTGCTCTGCAAAACAGTTCCAATGACATTGCTCTTTTTACGGCCCAATTAAACGACAAAAACAATATCCTTTCCCAAATGCTTTCCAATGACACTATAGCACTGGCTTTGGAGAAAACGCTTTACAACCTGGAAAGCAGTTCGGCTGATTTAGTGAAATTCACTTCAAAAATCAACAATGATGAAAACGTTTTATCAAAACTCATTAACAATCCAAAACTGGGAAAATCGGTCGATTCCACCTTAATTAACCTTGAAAAGAGGGTTCAAGAATTAAAGGAGCTCGAGGAAGCCGCTAAGAGTAATTTTTTATTAAGAGGCTATTTTAATAAAAAGAAAAAAGAAGCCAAAAAGCAAAATGAATAAATATACACAATCACTAAAACCTAAAAACCATGAATGTAACAAAAAAAATCGGAATTTGGATGGATTATACCTCGGCACATGTTATGTCATTTTCGGAACAACCGAAAGAGATTGCCGTTATAGAATCCACATTTGAATCCAAACTTAAATCCAAAGAAAAAGAAAAAGGAGAAAAGCATCTGCACTCACTGGCAAGACAATGCAAAACCGACTATTTTAAAAAAATAGCCTCAATTATTTTACAGTATGATAAAGTATTGCTTTTTGGCCCTACCAATGCCAAAGCAGAATTGTTTAATCTATTGTCTGAAGACCATCATTTCTTTAAAATCAAAACCTATTTAAAAGAGACCGGAAAAATGACGTTAAAACAAAGGAATAAAGTCATACACGAGCATTTTGCCAGTCCGATGTATAAATAGGCTACACTACCATAAAGTTTCTGAAAGATATCTGGGAAAGGAAAGGGTAAAAACCGTTCCTTTTCTTTCCCGGCTGTTGAAACTTATGGAACCTTCCAATAAGGCAATATAATTCTTTACAATGGCCAATCCTAAACCGGTACCCTGAATATTTTTGGCATTACTGGCGCGATAAAACTCTGAAAACAGTTTCTTTTGGTCTTTAAACGGGATGCCAATTCCATGATCCTGAATACTTATGGTTACCGTACTTTCATTTACTTGGGATTCAATTTGAATTTCTTTTCCATGTTCAGAGTATTTGCTGGCATTTGACAATAGATTCAACAAAATATTTTTAAGTATTTTAGACGACTGGTTGATATAGGATTCGCCGGTATGCGAATAGTGAATACTTTGGTCATTCAGTTTGGCTAAAGCTTCTATTTCGCTAATGGTTTCAGTTATAAAATCGGGTAAATTAAATTCATTTACTTCAAAATCAATAAACCCTTTTCTCAGTTTTTCCAAGGTTAAGAAGTCATTTAATATAGCATTAAGGTGGTTAACCAAACCCGAAATTCTGTCTAAATGTTTTGTAACCAGTTCTTGTTGATTGCTTTCAGTGTATTTTTTCAACAAGGAGGTACTGGACAAAATAGTTCCCAAAGGAGTTCTAAACTCATGCGAAGCAATCCCCAAAAAATTGGATTTCATTTCATTCAATTCTTTTTCTCTTGCGAGCGATTCGGTAAGTTCAAACGTACGTTGGGCCACTTTGGTCTCCAGTTCTTCCTGAAAGGCAATTTGAGAAGTCACATCTAACAAGATGGTTTGGGTTGTTGTTTTGGCCTCGTTTACTTTGACAAAAATGCTGGTCCAAAACAAACTTCCGTCTTTTCTTTTCATGTGTTGAATATTTCTCCGTTCACCATGCTCTATTAAGATAATCATATTATCCTCATACTCATTTGGATGTACATAATGATTGATTGGACTAAAGTTTTTTAATAAATCTTCTTTGGAATCATAGCCAAACAGTTCGACCCCGACATTATTGACAGCGGTTACTTTAGAGGTCGCTACATCCATAGTTAATATCGCTACCAACGCATTCGAAAAAATATCCCTGTATTGCTCTTCACTTTGTTTAAGGGCTTCCTCACTTAGTTTGCGCTCGGTAATATCTGAGCGAATGGCCAGGTATTTATAGGGTTTTCCCTTTTCATTGAGAAAGGGCACTATAGTAGTATCGACCCAATAAACAGTTCCGTCTTTTGCCTTATTTTTGATTTCCCCTTTCCAGATTGAGCCGCTACCGATAGTTTGCCAAAGATTATTAAAAAAGGATTTTTCATGATAGCCGGAATTAACGATGCGATGGTTTTGACCTATTAATTCTTCTTTAGTGTATTTTGAAATTTTACAGAAATTATCATTGGCATATTGTATGGTTCCTTTCTCATCGGTTATAGCCACTATATCGGCAGCATCTAAAGCCACTTTATAATCTAAAATATCTTTGGCCAAATGGCCCGATTCAATGCTTTGCTTGATTATTGTTTGCTCTAATTTTTGATTCAGTTGTTCTATTTTCTGGGAGCGATGGAAAAGCTCTGATTTTAAAGCGTCTATCTTTTCATTTAAAGTAGCAGGCTTATCCTTATCAGAAGTATATATTTTTTCCAGTTCAACAAATTCGGTTACTTCTTTAATGCTGTGAAAAATATATTGGATTTCATTTTCATTATTGAGAATAGGTTTATTTATCGGATTCCAGTATTTTTCTTCGAAAACACCTGCAGTATTTTGAACGTCAAGCCTTATTACCGGCATGATATGTGTGATCTTGTTTTGTAGTACATACTCCAACGAAGCTCTGATTTGGGTCACTATACCGGACTTTCTATCGTTTGGATTATTGGGAAAAACATCAAAAAAATTATCTCCTACCTTTGCCTCTTTTCTGATAAGATTGGCTGCGGTGTAAGCATCACTCATGGCCAATAGGGTTAAGTTGGGAGAAAGTGCTAAAAATAATCCGGGCGCCCCTTCAAATAAGGCTTTGAAATCAATTGGTTGTTGATGAATCATTGCTTGTTTCATAAATTACTATTAAAAGTAGTTTAAATTACTTTATTTCAATCCGTAAACATTGAGATTCTTTGAGTTTTTTTTGCCAATGACATCCTATCATTTAAAATAATTTATTAGCCACATCAGGGTATAACCGCAGAGATTTACTTTTTACTTCGAACAAAACATAATAGACAACAGTACTGATTACAGCCGCAAAAAAACACCACACAGAAATAAGATAATTGTTATAATACATTTTAGTAACCAAATAAGAAATCAAAATCGCCAATCCCAATAACCACATTCTTTTAAAATGTGAAAAAAAAGGCGGTAAAATGGTTACCAACACATAGAAATAACCTCCTATCCCCTTAAAAAGATCGGGGTAGGTTTGTAAATAAGTGATATGATAACCGTCGATTTCTGCTTTAACCCCATAAGTTATAAAGTACCACATCAAACTCAAAGAAACGATTAGTCCCAGTCCTGTAAAATAAGACAGTAATTGTCTTGCTGTTCGATTAATCTCCATTTGTTGTATTGACAAAGGCACCCAAATGGGCCAAACGATTTGAGCAATAATAATAAAAACCGCTGTACAAACTTTTTCGAGTTGGGCATGGCTTGAATTGGATAGCGTAATCCATAAAAAACCTTCAGCAAATTGCTGTACCGCAAATAATAAAGGGATAACGGCAAAAAGGCGCTCATTTGGTTTGGTTGCTTTTTTAAAAGAGGCAATCCCTATTACGGTAAGTACCGCACCTGCAGTAAAACTGACAGTAGCTGAAAAACACATAAGTTCTATATTAAAATTAATTAATCCTTGAAACATTTAAGCAATCATGCATACTGTTATATTTTCTGCCAACTGCAATAAAATTACGGGAGCTAGGCTCCCGTAATTTTATTCAACAAAGTCATATTTATAATCAATTACCAGATTGTTGTCTACAAACCACACTCCGGGAGTCTTCCATGCTATTTTTTCTGCCTCTTCTTTTTGATACAATGAAGTGACCGTTCCATCTAGGGTGACTTTATTGCTTTGAACAGTAACCCTAATATCATCTGCATTTATAGCCCAGTGGCGGTGCAAAGCATTTTCGATAACCTTTTTCTCAAGCTCACTTTTATGCGCCGATTTTATGGTAATGTGGTTAAATACTCCTTTAACACCCGGGATATTCTCAATAGCATGCTTGGCAGCTTCTTTCTGATAATTCCAGTTTACCTCTCCATTAAGTGTTATCCAAGCATCGTCCACTTCAATGGTTATCTTGTCATCGGGAACATTCCAATGGTTTTGCAGTGATTTCAACACATTGGCTGCAATTTCTTCATCTGGTTTGATTGCGGAATAAGGGTAATTAATGTCAATTTTTTCTACAACTGCCTTAACACCCGCTACCTCTTTGGCAGCAGCTTCAGCAGCAATTTTCTTATTATAAGCATTTACGGTTCCCGTTAAGGTTACAATTCCGTCATGTACTATAACGCCAATCTCGGCGGCATGCAATTGTGGTTCCCATTTAAGGGCATCCATTACATCTTTCTGTAGTTGTTCGTTGCTTTTCATTTTAATACGATTTAATTGTTACTTAAAACTATTGGATAAGCCGACAGTTTCTTTGAAATTCATTGTAAATTTATTTCTCTTCAGCTGTTGAGATACTGATAGAAATCATTCAAAAAAATGATTTAAAACATGTTTACCTTAGGTTAATCTATACCAATACCCTCCCAAATAAGAATCCAAATACTTTTTTTTAAATATTAACAGTTGTTTGACGAGAGCCAAAAAAGTAAACAACTGTTTTATAACAATTTATATCATATTTATATATATTTGTTATAGCATATAATAAACAAAACACAAAATAGGGATTTTGCCTCATTCTCTATTTTAATTGCTTAACCAATAGTATTGTAATCCTTTCTATTATGAATAAGATACTCGTTATTGAAGACAATTTTGAAATGAGGGATAATATTACCGAAATCCTACAATTGTCAAACTATGAGGTCTATTCTGCAGCCAATGGCAGAAAAGGGGTAGAAATGGCATTGAAACATTTACCCGATGTGATTTTGTGTGACATTATGATGGATGAATTAGATGGCTATGGCGTGCTACTAATGTTAGGCAAACATCCTGAAACGAGTACCATTCCTTTTATATTTATAACGGCGAAAACCCAAAAACAAGATTTGCGAAAAGGGATGGAAATGGGTGCTGATGATTATCTGATGAAACCCTTTGATGATGTGGAATTATTAAATGCTATAGAAACCCGCTTAAAGAAAAGAGGGTTACAAAAAGATTTTTACAGCAAATCTATAGACCAAATGCAGGCGTTGGCTACCGCGACAAAAGGACTTCCTGAATTAAAAAAAATTATTGACGACCGAAAGTTGCGCATTGTTCGTAAAAAGCAGGTTCTTTATTATGAAGGAGACAAAGTAACCGGCATTTATTTAATCCATAAAGGAAAAATTAAAACTACAAAAATTGCAGATGATGACCGCGAACTTACTACCGGCATCTATGATATCGATCAATTTGTTGGTGCTAATATTCTATTTTCCAGCGAACATTATATAGACAATGCGACGGCACTCGAAGAATGCTCACTTAGTTTCTTCCCTATACAGGAACTCGAAAAACTAATCAGTCAGTATCCTGATGTAGCCGGTAAATTTATCAAGATACTGTCTAATGAAGTTGGTGATAAAGAAGAGCAATTGCTACAAATGGCCTATTCTTCTGTTCGCAAAAGAATTGCCGAATCTTTGTTGAGTTATCACAAACAACACTGTACTAATGGGGAAAGCATCAATCTAACTCGTTATGAAATAGCCAATTTATCAGGAACAGCTCCTGAAACGGTCAGTCGTACTTTAACTGATTTTGAAAACGAAGGGCTTATTGATAAAAACCGCAATGAGTTGGTATTACTCAATCCACAAAAACTAAGCGGTTTAAGAAATTAAGCCACAAAACCTATCTTTTTTCTTTTTTTTGGTTATCAAACTCGTGATACAAATCAACAATTGTAATGATTTGCATCACCTATTATGCTGTTACTACGTTCTAAATTTGGCTTATTAAATTATTTGTTTAATTATAAATCAAATCAATATGACACTAGTAGCAACAAAAAAAAGAAACGGAAGATTGTTTCCTAAATTTATGGATGATTTCTTCAACAATGATCGATTTTTATTGGATTTCAACGGTGCATTTCCGGAAGTAAATTTCCAAAATGTTTTGCCAGAAGCCAATATCGTTGAAAACAAAAAAGAGTACCAAATTGAGTTAGCGGCACCCGGACTTGATAAAAAAGATTTCAATATTGAAATAAAAAACGGTATGTTAACCATTAGTGCCGAAAAAGAAGCCGAGACCAAAAGTGAAGATAAAAATTACCTCTCCAGAGAGTTTTCTTATAGTTCTCTTTATCGTTCTTTTGTTTTGCCCGACAACTTAGTAGCAGACAAAATTGATGCTAAGTATGAGAACGGTGTGTTAAAACTGAAACTACCCAAAAGTGAAGTCAGCATTGCTGAACCTGTTAAACACATCAAAGTGAACTAACTCAGGTTTACAACTGAAAACCCTGCCAAAGCAGGGTTTTTTTTGTTCCTATCCTAACTCATTTAATAAAAGCAGTCAGATTTGTTATCGACCTGTTTCATCTTCTTAAACAGTCCGGTGCATTTCAACAATAATTTGAGGTATTATAGTAATCTCAGGCTTCAGCATATTACTGATAATGCAGGATTTTGCCGAAACATCAAGTACTTTTAATCCTTTTCCACTATCGTGGCTATTACTAACCGTAATTGTGGGATGAATTGTAATCTGAATTGCGTTTAACTTTCCTTCGGTTCTCTCCAGGAATAAGGTGGCAGTACAATCAAAACGAATAAACTTCATTCTCATTTTCTCAGCTACAGCTAAAAAAGTAGTCATAAAACAGCTGCTTACCGCTCCCGCTAATAAATGTTCGGGAGACCATAAACCAGCGATTCCTTTTGCAAATTCAGGTGGTGTGGCGACTTCGATTACGTTATTTAAAACCGGAGAGCTGATTTCACCTACTCTGCTTTCTTTCCAGGTGGTTTTTACTTGATAGGACAATATATTTTCCATAACCGATAAATCATTTTAAAGATTAATGGTATTGCTGTTTGAGGTTCACAAGAACATCGAATACAATTGTCATTGCTCTATATGTGGCAATAGCAGTAAAGGCATAGTACTGCCCTTTTTGAGTTTTTCAGCAAGCTTTGCCGGCATTTTGTGACAAGCGCAGTTTTTGGCATGTTCAATGTGCCAAGCAAGCCTCTTTTCTTCTGTCGGTTTTTTTGGCATAGGATTCGCTTTATGCCATTCTTTGTTTAGTTTCATAATACGATATTTAAATTAGCTTTGGTACTTACTCTAAAGAAAAATGCGATTTCAATCATTGCCATAGTAAAAGAAATAATCCAAACTACACCTGCAAAATAAAATAAGGGATAAAAGAAGGAGAATATTAGTATCGGCACCAAAATAACTATCCACAATAATGCCTGATAAATCCACCTATTTCCTTTAAGTGCAACTGCAAGAAACAAGGCCGATAAACTGATAAAAAAATAAGTCAGTGCATCAATAGCAATTAGAAAGTCATAGCGATCAAACAAGCCGTTATAAGAGCCCAGATTTCCTTGCAACATGTCTTCAAAAGGCATGGCAAATTGCATAATATATAACATGACTATTTGACTACAATAAATTGTGGCAATACATAAGGCTATTAATGTCCATATTTTATTTTCTCTGCCCACACTATAATGCAGACTTACTACAATGAGTAAAAAAATTGGCGCCAATAAGAGCGGTGGCCAAAAAATCAATAGCGATTCTTTAATTCCTGAAATAAAATTCATATCCGTCAATGCTTGCAATAAACCGTAGACAAAAACTAATGCTATAGCTACAGCAGCTGACCAAAACCCAATTTTATGCGGTATATTTTTATTCATAATTTCTAATTTAGGAGCATAGTGTTTGTTATTCTTCTTTCTGAGTTTCACAAATAGATAAAACCGGGATTTCTGTATGAAAAGCCAAGGTTTTTGATAAACTGTAGTGAAATAACTTTTCAAAAAAGCCATAGTGATGTGTAGATAAGGTAATCCAATCTATTTTATGTAATTCGATAAAATCGGTTATGGTTCCTTCAACATCATTACTGGTTAAATGATAAAAGTTGACCTCACTTTTAGGTCTTATTTTTTTCCATTCGGTGCTAAACTTTCTGTCCTGTCCTTTATCAATCTCTGACACCTGGAGGACATCTACCTGTGCCCCGAATAACAGTGCCAAATTGTGCACCTTTCTAAGCATGTGGAGTTGTGACAAGTCATACTCCGTAAGGAAGAGAATTTTTTTAAGAGGTTTATAACTACACGTTTCCGGTATGGCTAAGACGGGAACCTTACTGTTGTTCATTATTTTTTGGGTTATAGTTCCCAAAAACACTTCTTTTAATCCGGTGGCTCCTTTAGTACCCATTACAATAAAATCAACCTTCTCTTCTTCAGCAACTTTTAGGATTGTTGTTTCGGTGTCTCCTTCTTTTAAAGCATGGCGAACTATTACGCGTCCTAATTGTTCTTTTTCGGCAATAGCTCTCAATTTAGGCACTTCATCTTTGAAGTTTTCAAACTGTTCCCATTCAGTAATTTCATAATGCTCCAAAATAAAATCTCGGTAATCAACATAGGGTATAGTCATAACATCATATACATGCAACGTTATGATTTCAGCACCCATTTTTTTGGCCAAATGCAAGGCAAATTGATAAGCATTTAAAGATGTTCCGGAAAAGTCAACAGGAAAGAGAATTTTTTTCATGACAGATGGTCTTAGGATTCCAGTCAAAACTAACCTAAATGAATCACTGAAATAGTGATACATATCAAGTGTTACTGTGATTAAAATCAAGTAAACCCATCCTAAAATTTAAGACTTTTGATTGAGTATCTATAATAAAACTAAATCATGAAATCTATCACTAAAAACAGTTCTTTACTACTTGTTCTCTTTATGTTAGCCTATACTTGTGCTAAAGAAGATTCCACCAGTGATACGGAAGAAATAATTATTGATAAAGACGAGGTGACTTTTGAGCATAAAAAAACCGTTGCTACTGCCACTGCTGAATGGAAAAAGTTTAACACTACTGCGGAAAAGTTATTGGCCATTACAGTTAGCAATTTAAAGTCATTATCCGTCATGAGGGAGAAAACCTTGATTGTTGATGAACAAGAATCTTTGTTCTTACTATACACACAAAGTAAAAATCAATACAATGAACTTAAAAGTCGTCTGACGAGAGAAAATCTCTCTTTTAAGAAAGATATCCATAATTATAACAATCAAACCGAATACAGATATCGGGTGTTTAAAAATCAGTTCCTTACCGACATCTTGGAATTAAATAACAATATGGAAGATATACTTGAGGAAATACAGGCAGGTCCGATGCTACCGTGATTAAAAAAAAGAGTGCAAAATTTAAAGGCTTAAACCTTTGGAATATAACAAACAGAAATAGACATGCCCGCCTTTTATAAGACCTACAAAAAAGAGATCGGTTTAACAATGGGTGTATTGCTTAGTATGGCATGCTTTATTTCCAATCCGTTTGAAGTTACTTACAAGGCCAATCAGGTTCTTGCCATTGCTATTCTAATGATTATTTGGTGGATTTTTGAGGCCATTCCTATGTCGATGGTGGCGTTGCTTCCGCTCCTTTTATTTCCTTTATTAAATATAATCCCTTTAAAAGAAATAGCTTATCATTATGCCGATCCTATTGTTTTTCTTTTTATGGGTGGCTTTTTCATTGCCATTGCCATTGAAAAATGGAATTTGAACAAAAGAATAGCCTTGAGTATCATTGGGATTACCGGCACTAATGGTAATAGTATTATACTCGGATTTATTATGGCAACAGGAGCACTAAGTTTGTGGTTGAGCAACACGGCTACAACCATGATGATGTTTCCGGTAGCCCTATCAGTCATTCAGCTGGTTAAAACCCATAATAAAGATGAAAAAAGCACCTCTAACTTTTCTTTGTCGCTCCTGTTTTCAATTGCCTATGCCTCTAACTTTGCTGTAGGGACTATCATTGCCACGCCTCCCAATGTAGCCTATGTTGGTTATATCAAAGACCGGTTTGGTTACACCATTAATTTTGTTGATTGGCTGCTTTTATTTATGCCACTAACTTTACTTTTGTTATTATTGCTTTATTGGTTTATTGTAAAGATTTTATATCCAAATAACATTAAGCACAGCAAAGAAGCAACCATTGCTATAAAGACTGCTCAAAAGGATTTAGGAAGTATTAGTGTGCCTGAAAAAAGAGTGTTGTTGCTATTTGCTATTACTGTATTCTTATGGATAACAAAAGATTTTCTTAACAAGGCTCAGGATTATTTGCTATTGGATGACACTAACATTAGTATGTTGGGTGCCCTCCTTTTGTTTTTAGTCCCTTCGGGGAATAAAGGCCGACGTTTTCCTGAAAGATTGATGGCATGGCCTGACGCTCGCCATATGGCATGGGATATTTTACTGCTTATTGGCGGAGGAATAGCATTGGCTAATGCTTTGGAGACTTCTCAATTGATACACCAATTCGGTTTTGGTCTGGCTGACTATACCAGCAACAATCTGTTTATAATCATATTAATGGTAACTGCGATTACTGTCTTTTTAAGTGAAATCATGAGTAATATTGCCATCGTACTTATTCTATCACCTATAGTGACTACGATGGCATTGGCATTAAATATCAATCCTCTGTTTTTGGGCATCCCAATGACTTTGAGCGCCAGTTGTGCCTGTATGCTTCCGATGGGAACCCCACCAAATGCTATTATTTTTGCTAAAGGTCATATAAAAATTGAGCATATGATTGTAACCGGGCTTTTCTTTAATATCATTTGCATTTTGCTCATCACTGTATTTTGCTGGTTCTTTTTGCCAAAAGTAATGGATTTTCCATTATAGAGTTAGTATCAATTTATTACAAAAGTGAGTGAATTAGAGTTATCGATGTTCAGCGACTGCTGCAAAAACGCTAAAGTTATTAAAAGTTTTTACCAGTCTTAAAAACAGTAATCATGAATAATGAGTCAGTTGTGCTCTTTGAGTCATTGACATCTGATTGTTATCGGGATTGACTGACAGTATGTGGACGATTGGGTTCTGCAATAATGAGGGTTTTCGACCCTACGGCATCCCGATAGCTATCGGGACAGGATAAACTAGCTCAGTGCAGGTTAAGCTTAGGGTGACCCCGCTCCCGCACGAATCCTTTCGTGTGGCTTCTAAAATACCAACCCACAGCTGACCGGTTCCCAAAACCTGTCAAGTGTACTATTTTCTCCAAAAACCAACTTTCCAGCATTTCCAAGCCTTCCCAGCCCGCAAACGAGCTTCGGACTCTCGAGAAAAGACTTCGGACTTACGAGAACAGTCATCGGAGGCATACGAACACACTTCGGACTTCTACAAACGGGCTTCGGAAGGCTTCAACTGGTTATCGGACGGTTTCAAACGAGCTTCGGAGGGTTAAGAAGGGTCTGCTGACGGCGACAAAAGCCCTTCCCTTCGACTGTCGCTCAGGGTGACAAATTGTGCAGTTGGATTGTTTTTAGTTTTGAAAGAGACTTATTTTCAAAAACAATTGTTTATATCATTTTCTTTTATATTTTTAACAAAATATTATAAATCTAAATCTTATCAAATGAAAAAAATCTTTTATTTAATGACTTTCTCTCTGCTATTCCTTGTTTCCTGTTCAAGTGATGAAAGCTCTTCTGAAAGTGCATCTTCAGACCTTTTATTAAAGCAAATCATCGAAGGTGATGTTTTGTTTGGAGGAACTGTAACAAATTATACGTATAACGGTAATAAGCTCGTTGAAATTAGACGTACCAACGATTCTGATGTCAATTCTCATATCTACACTTACACAGGAGATGTAATCACAAAAATTGAAAAGTTTGAAGTATACAACGCCGGAACAGTGGATGAGCAAACTGGACTTATTTCTACAGATGAGTTCCAGTACAATGCAAATAATCAATTGGTTCAATTTAAAACAACAACTCCAGATTCTGATGTGGAAAGAGTAACAACCTATGTTTACAATAGTGGCAATACAATTTCTCTTTCACAATATGAAAATTCTCCCGGTAATGCGCCCGAATTACTAAAAACGGGAACCATTACGTTACAAAATGGTGAAATCGCTCAGTTGCAAATCGTAAAAGAATTTGACTCGTATACCGACAATTACACTTACGACACAAAAAATAGTATATTTAAGAATGTTGTGGGATATGATAAACTGCTTCTTACTCATATTATCGGAAAACAAGGTAGCCTAACGTTCGTCGATACAATTGTAGGCGGTGTTTCAAACAATTTTGTAAATGGTGGTGAGTTCGAATACACCTATAACTCTGATAATTATCCTTTAACAGCAGAACAAAGCTGGTTTGGATCGGTACTGCACTCGTTCGAGTTTGTCTACTACTAGAATATTCTTTAAGATATGAAACAAACCCTTTAGAGCCTAAGCTCCTAAAGGGTTTTTTACTATATTACAAATTCTACGCTACCGCACAATTCCTTTCTTGTGGCTTCTAAAAATAAAACTTCACACCTGACAGCTTCCCAAAACCTGTCAGGTGTTCTATTCTCTCCAAAAACCAACTTTCCAGAATTTCCAAGCCTTCCCAGCTTAAGAACGAGCTTCGGAGGCTTACTGATGGTCTTTTAAATTCTTGTGGCAATTTTGAAATTGATTTTCGTTTTGCCACAGTTTTGTGGCAATTTTGAAAACAGTTTAAGAAATTGCCACAACTTTTTTTTTTAACGTTGACAAGCCCTTCGACTGCGCTCAGGGTGACAGATTGTGCAGTTGTATTGCTTTTGGTTTTAAAAAGAGAGTTTACTTTATTCTACCAAATGCTATTGATTCCGCTTATTGTCACCCTGAGCGCAGTCGAAGGGCCATACTGAGAACAGACAACCGACAACTTACAACCCACAACATATAACTTTTAACTCCTAATTCTTATCTTTACCAAAAAATTAAAACCATGCAACACATCATCGACCGCTTCATCAGCTACGTCACTATCGATACCGAATCAGATCCGAATTCAACAACAACACCAAGTACCAAAAAACAATTCGATTTAGCCAACAAACTAGTCGATGAACTCAAAGCCATCGGCATGACGCAAGTCACCATTGACAAACACGGTTATGTGATGGCGACTTTGGCTTCTAATGTGAAACACGCCGTACCAACGATTGGTTTTGTCTCTCACTTTGACACCACGCCTGATTTCACCGGGAGAGATGTTAAACCACAAGTCATTCCTAACTATGAGGGTGGCGATATCATTTTGAATGCAGAACAAAACATCGTTCTTTCGCCTAGTTATTTCAAAGATTTATTGCAATACAAAGGGCAAACGTTAATCACGACTAACGGATTAACTTTATTAGGCGCCGATGACAAAGCCGGAATTACTGAGATTGTAACCGCAATGGAATATTTAATCCAACATCCGGAAATCCAACACGGAAAAATCAGAGTATGTTTTACGCCTGACGAAGAAATTGGTCGCGGTGCCGATTTGTTTGACGTGAAGAAATTCGGTGCCGAATGGGCTTACACCATGGATGGCAGTCAGATTGGCGAATTGGAATATGAAAACTTCAATGCCGCGGGAGTGAAAATTACCTTTAAAGGAAAATCGGTTCACCCCGGTTATGCCAAAGGCAAAATGATCAACTCGATGTTAATCGCCAACGATTTCATCAACGAATTACCCAAAGGGGAAACACCGCAAGAGACGAAAGGTTACGAAGGATTCTTTCACGTGACCGGTTTAACAGGAAGCATTGAGGAAACCAAATTGGAACTCATCATTCGCGACCACGACATGAAGAAATTCTTGAAGCGAAAAGAATTGGTGCACAAAATCACGAAGAAATTCAATAAGGAATTTAAAAAGCAATTTGGGGAAGACATCGTCATCTGCGAAATCAAAGACCAATACTACAACATGAAGGAAAAGGTTGAACCGGTAATGTTTATTGTAGATTTGGCCGAAAAAGCGATGAAATCTTTAGGCATCAAACCTTTAATCAAACCGATTCGCGGTGGCACTGACGGTTGTCGTTTGTCGTATATGGGATTGCCTTGTCCGAACATTTTTGCCGGTGGTCACAACTTCCACGGAAAGTATGAATACGTTCCGGTAGAAAGCATGCAAAAAGCGGTAGAAGTGATTGTGAAAATTGCGGAATTAACGGCTACTACTGATTTTACTAAAAAAGAAAAGAAAGCAAAGAAGACAAAGAAGAAGTAATCTTTTCAAGCGATGAAAGAAGCCACTCGAGGCAAAGCCGAACAGAGCGGAGCTAAAAACCCTTGGATAAAAAACGAGCAATGGACCGAAGAAATCGGACTATTGCGCGCCATTGTTCAAAAAACCGAATTGGTGGAAACCACTAAATGGGGTGGCGAAGTCTATACCATCAATAACAAAAATGTTTTGGGCATTGGCGGTTTTAAAAACTACTTTACCCTTTGGTTTTGGAATGGTGTTTTTCTGAAAGATGAAGCTAAGGTTTTAGTCAATGCTAATGAAGGCGTGACGAAAGCTTTGCGCCAATGGCGTTTTACGTCGGCTACCGAGATTGACGAAAAACTTATTTTGCGTTACATCAACGAAGCGATTGCCAACGAGAAAGCGGGTTTAGCGATTAAGCCTGAAAAGAAAGAAGCTTTGCCATGTGCGTTCTTTCAAGCGGCGTTGGATAAAAACAAAACTTTAAAAACTGCCTTTGAAAAGTTTACACCCGGAAAACAAAAGGAGTTTTGGGAATACATGGCAACTGCCAAACAAGAGAAAACCAAAGTCACGCGGTTAGAGAAAATCACGCCGATGATTATGGAAGGTCGAGGTTTGAATGATCAATACAGAAAATAAAAAAAGCCCTCTCGTTTTGAAACCAGAGGGCTTTTTATTGCCATTTAAAACTAAGATTTAATCAGTTTGAACCATTTTTGAGTATCAGCAGTTTTGAGTCTGACAAAATACAAACCGCTTTGTCCGCTAATGGACGAAGACACTTTGGTTGCATTATTAACTTGTGTTTCAGAAATCATTTTACCGGTAATATCATAAACTTGTAAAGTAACCGATTCAAAAGAGTCATTCAATGTTATACTGAATTCACTCGCTGTAGGATTGGGAACAATAACTAGATTTTCTAAAGCGTCATTTGACCAATCGTTGTTGCTCAAAGTAGCATCATACTTAGAAACTCCACAACTTTCGGTAAAGCGAACTACTGATCCGTCAACACCATTAAACTCAGGCATTGTCAATCCAAAATCATGATAGATTGGTGTATCAGAAGTAGGATATCCCATATTCTTAGCCAAATAGAAATAATCGCCTGTTCCTTTGAAAAAGCCTGTAAATCCGTAAAAATGATTGACATTGCCACCATCGTTGTTTAAGAACAATCTTTTCAGATTTCCTGCTTCATCATATACTGAAACGAAATAATCATACCTATTAATGGTTAAGCTATAGCCGTTCCCATTGGTACTGTCAAAAAGTGCAGTGCAATTATCTCCGTCGTTGGTATTGTTAAAAATTTGGCCTACCACATGAATTTCATTTCCCGATTTCAACAAGTTTTCACCGTATCCATAATAAGTATGTCCCGAACCTCTAATCCATTGGCAAATACCATTGTTATTGACTTTAGCCACAAAATAAGGTCCGTTTTGTGTTGAAACGGTTGAACCGTCAGTGTTTTCGAAAACGTGTGTATAATTTAATGTTCCAAAATAATTATAACCCGTTGAATTGGCTCCGGTAAGGTAAATAGTTCCGTCGGTTTCCACTATCATTTTATTGACGTAAGTCAAATCGCTTGGAAAACCATTGCCATCAATGGTACGGCTTCTGAGTTTCCACAGAATTTCACCATTAGGACTCATTTTAATTAAACCTATTTTACAGCCGTAGCTTCCGTCACCAGTGAAGGTTTCTGATATGCTATTACTTCCTGCCTGATATACTTGGGCTTGTAAATCGAAATCCATGGTGAAATAAATATTGTTGTTGCCATCAATGCCTAAATTGCTCAATCCAATTCTGTTGGCGGAATACAAATAGACTTTTGTATCCCAAATGACATTCCCCGAAGGAGAAAACTTTACGATAAGATTTGTGGCTTGAGGTGATACTACCTGCAACCCTATTTCTTGTGACAAAGCACCATTAAAAAAGGTTTGAATGGTGGTGAAATTAAGATTCAAATCGGAAAGTGCTACCAAATTGTTTTGACTGTCCACTTCCATTTTTACAAATCCCATATAACTGTTTTGCCAATACCAAATCAGTTCGCCTTTCGGATTCAATTTAATCAAATAAAAACCGGCCTGATTGAGTGTTGCAGACAAATCGGTACTTCGTCCGGTATTGTCAATAAATTTTCCGATTCCTTTTCCTGAAATGTAAATATTACCGTTTAGGTCAACTGCAGTTGAATAAACTCCATTGTCATTGTTATTGCCAAATGCGGTATTGATGTTATAAACCGTCCATTTTAGAACTCCATTTCTATCATATTTTGATAAATAACCTCCTTTTTTTCCGTCCAAATTGAGGGTAACCCCATGATTAGAATCGAAGATTTCATTAAAATACGTTCCGCTTAGCAAAAAACCATCAGCGGTAGGCGTCATTTGCGATATATCCGGATTATAACTTCCGGGCCAATTGGGATCATTGCTGTTATTGACCAATAAAAAACATTCTTCTGCTGCAGCATTGGGTTCAAAAATATTGGGTTTTGAAGCGATAACCGTATCATGACAATCGTTGTTAGACCAAGAATGTAAAGTAGTGGTCACTTGTCCCGGGGTAGTAAAAGATAGTTGCGGATTCGGAAGCGAGGACGACGGCGTAGAAGCATTAGGTGTAAATTGCCAAGCAAAGTTTTGAGAATCGGTCGTATTTTCAAAGAAATCTACCGGTTCATTGACTTCGGCATTAATCAATCCTGCATGAAAATCGGCTTTGGTTTCTTCTACCGTAATTAAGAAATTACCCGTAAATCTTCTACTGCAATTGGCCAAACTACTTTTGGTATCAATGTAATAGTTTCCGGTTACCTCAATCATTGCACTGTTAAAAGTTAAAGTTCCACCGGTACTTACTTGGCTTTGTCCATAATTTGAATTGGATTGCCCTTCCATTCTTAAAGTATAAATGACATTCGGCTCTGTATCGGCAATTTGAATTTGAATTACTTCTTGCTTGCAAAGTATATTATCGCTTAGCGTAACCGCTTTGTCAATTTGGGGCGGATTGACTATATGAATCACTTTGGTGTCGGTAGATTGTTCGCCTGCATTATTTTGCACCGTTAAAGAAATGGTATACTCGCCTAGAGAAGGAAAATTGTAATTAAATGAGTTGGCGCCGCTTTGAATTAAATTTCCGTTCGAATACCAACTATAAGAAGTACCGCTACCGGTAACTGCATTGAGCGGTATAGAACCGGGATAACAACCACCATTGGCATTGATTCGAACATAAGGTTTTGTTGCACCACCGTTGCCGGTTGTTTTTAAAATCACACCATTGTTTCCAAAAGCATAAAAATCAGTTGTACCGTCTTGCTTCCAAAAGTCATTGATGTGATGATTCAAAGAACTGGTTTGCCATTCGACAGTGACATTTTGAAAACTACTGGTTGCATAGGAACATCTATAGATGCCGTGGTTGGTACCGATATAAAAATTACTCGAATACAATATCATTCCATTGGCATCAAGCGGACCATAATAATTTTGATTGTAGCGCGTCAAATAATTGGTTAGGGAAGACAGGTCGGTATGAGAAAATACATTATCGCCCAAAGCGTAAGTGTACGATGAATTACTTGCCAAAGCCACATCAGTATTGATAATATTAGGTGTGGCCACTTCAGTAACATTACCAATGCTGGAACCACCTAATGAAGCTCTGAATACTTTCTGGTCTGAACCCATCAATATCGAACTACTCGAGGAACTTATACTCAGCAAATCGTCTGTTAACTCGGTGTTAATAGTAGTCAAAGCTGTATCTGTAAACGTAAGCAATAATCCGTCATCACCAACAGCTATATATTTACCCTGAGAATTAGAGTAATCCATTTTATTTAATTTTGAATTGGCGGCACCAATATACTTGATTTCGTATGCCATAGACGGAAGCGAAATTTTGATAATAATGGCCTTATTGGTTGCAGTATCTTGACCACAAGCGTAAACAAATCCGGTATTGGAAGTATTGGTTTGATTTGTATAACAATGGGTGAACACTGTATTCTCATAAATAGCTGCGTTTACTGTGTTATTGGTGATTTCAAATCTTGTCCAACTTCCTACTCCAGCGCCACCGGTTGTTGTATAATACAATCCATTAGCACCGCTGGCCAAACCATTTTCATCCAGGAAAACCACTCCGGTCAAATCATCATTGATTCCGGTATTCAAGTCTGTCCATTGGGCATAAGAAAATGTTGCGTTAAAAAAAATCAGCAACAGCAAAGTAAAGTATTTCATAAAATTAGTTTGTTTCGATTTTTTCAAGAGCATAAAAGTAGCAATTTAATTGACTCTTAAATATTTGAAATAAAAAAAGTCCTCTTGTTTAAAACAAGAGGACTTTTTTTATTTCATTCACTTAAGAAATTATACTTTCTTATTCGCCGCCGCAGTCAATTCTAAAGAAATAGCTGAACGCTCAATCTTTAATTTTCCTGACATGGTTTCGATAACCGCAGTGCCTTCTGACAACTCAGCAACTTTACCGTGAAAACCACTTTTGGTGATGATTTTATCGCCTACTTTTAAGCTTGATTCAAATTCTTTTTCTTGTTTGATTTTCTTTTGTTGCGGTCTGATCATAAAGAAATAGATCACCACAAACATTAATAAAAACGGTAAAAAACTAGTTAATTGTTCCATAATAATAAATAATTTATTTTGCGCCTTTCGGAGCTTCGATGTTAGCTTTAATGGTTAGTATTTTGGTTCCTTCTTTGTTGTTACACATGATGGAAACGGTTTTGGTTGTTTGACCGGTCTTTCCTGTTGAATCAAAAGACACTTTTATATTTCCTGATTCACCGGCTTTGATTGGCGTTTTAGGATATTCCGGAACGGTACAACCGCAAGAACCTTTGGCAGAAGTGATTACCAAATCGGTTTCTCCTGTATTTTTAAACTCAAAAACATAACTTGGTTTGTCTCCTTGTTGGATGGTACCAAAATCATGCACTTCATGGTCAAAAGACATTACCGGATATTTTGTATCTGTCGCAGCTTGAACAAGCGGCACATCATTAATATTGGCTTCCGGTTGTTGTACTGCAATAGTATCTGCACCAGAATTGTTTTCAGTAGTATTGTCTTTTTTACAAGCTGTTGTCAGCGCTAATAAAGCTACAACCGCAATTAGATTGATTCTTTTTTTCATAGTCTATAATTACATTAAACCTCTACCGGTTTTTTTAATTTTATCTTCTGTTTGAAATTCTTTGACCAAATTATCCAAAATCCCGTTGATAAAAATACTGCTTTTAGGGGTTGAATATTCTTTGGCAATTTCCAGATACTCATTAATGGTCACTTTGATTGGAATAGATGGGAATTTCAAGAACTCACAAATCGCCATTTTCAAGATAATGGTATCGATTTCGGCGATTCTATCAGCATCCCAATTTGGGGTTTTGTCGATGTATTCCTTGGCCAATTCAATTTCGTTTAAAACGGTTTTTCTGAACAAGTTCCCCACGAATTCTTTGTCTTCTTCGTCTTTGTAAAGCTTTACTACTCTGAACTCGCCTTTCTCAGACACTTGTTTTAACTGCTTTTGAATTTGGGTATTCACTACGGGAATATCATCTGTCCAAGTCAGTTTGTTGTCTTCTAAATATTCGTAGAGCTTTTCATTGGGCGCAATGAGTTCCGTGAACATATCAACCACAAACTGCTTGTCTTCTTCAAAATTATTCTTGCGATTGCTCATGTACTTGGCATACAAATCGCTTTGCTTGATGTCATTGAGTAAAATCAAAATATAGTCATCGTTCAATGACCAGTTGTTGATTTTTCTTTTTTCTAAAGCGATACTCAACGAGTTATTCTCTTCCAATTGCAGCAAAACTGCATTATTGACAAACTTGTGGTTGGGATTTTTTTCTTCAGGCGTGGCCAAATGTTTTTTGCTGGAAGCTTCCAAAAAAACAATCTCCTTTTTTCTGATTTCTGTCAACGTAGACAACATGATTAAATACAAATCCTGAATGTTATCAATGCTTTGGATTAAGAACTTTTCTTCTTTCTCCATTTCATCAGAATTCTTTTGATGCATTGCATAAATGGATTGCATCACTTTTACTCGAATATGTCTTCTGTTTAACACCTGTAAGAACTTTTAAAAATTAACAAAGCGAAAGAATTTCTTTCGCTTTGCAAAAATAGTAATATTTTAAAACCTAATAATTATTTATTCGCGTTTTCTTTTTTTCTTTGGTCAATTCTGTTTTGCGCGATTTGCATGGCTGCTTGTTGCGTCGTCATATTGTTGATGTCAGCAAAATTGAAAATCTCTAACGTAGTATTGTAGATATTCTCCGTTTTTCTCATCGCTTCGTCTTTACCATATTTTACGATTTCACCGTAAACATTGATAATTCCGCCTGCATTGATTAAGAAATCAGGCGCATAAGCAATCCCTCTTTCTCTTAAAATTTGACCGTGAATCGCTTCTACCGCTAATTGATTATTAGCTGCACCGGCAATTACTTTCGCTTTGATTTTGTGAATGGTTTCGTCGTTGATAGTCGCACCTAAAGCACAAGGCGAATAGATATCAACATCAGCGCTGTATAAGTCTGCCCCGGTGAAAATTTTGGCACCATATTTAGCAACCATATTTTCCATTTTATCTTGGTGAATGTCGGCTACAAAAACTTCGGCACCTTCTTTTCTCAAATAGCTAATCAACGTTTCACCAACGTGACCTGTTCCTTGTACTAATACTTTTTTACCGTCTAATTTCTCAGAACCGAATTGGTATTTGGCCGCAGCTTTCATTCCCATGTAAACGCCATAAGCCGTAACCGGAGAAGGATTTCCGGAACCTCCGATTGACTCAGAAATACCAGTAACATGATTGGTTACTTTGTGAATTCTGTCCATGTCTTCAGTGGTAGTTCCAACGTCTTCTGCCGTGATGTATTTTCCGCTTAAAGAGTCTACAAACTCACCAAAACGTGTAATCATTTCAGGCGTTTTATCTATTTTAGAATCTCCGATGATAACCGCTTTTCCACCACCAAGGTTTAAACCGGTGATAGCCGATTTGTATGTCATTCCGCGTGAAAGTCTTAAAACGTCATTTAATGCTTCCCATTCGTTAGCATAATTCCACATTCTAGTGCCACCCAATGCCGGTCCCATAACTGTATTATGAATACCAATAATTGCTTTTAAACCTGTATCTTTGTCATTACAAAAAACGATTTGTTCGTGATTGTCAAAAGAAAGTTGACCGAAAACAGGATCCATCTTTTTTAGCTCGACCGGTGTAGTGATTTCTGAAGTCATAATGAAGTAGTATTAATTTAAGACTTTGTAAAAAGTCGGTACAAAAATAAAACATTATTCAATAAAACTCATCAATATCACGAATAATTAGCAAATTGTTAATAAACTCAATTTTAATCAAGAATATAATAATTTAATTATTTTCAACATTTTAACAAATATTAAGTCGTAATTCCCATTTCTGCAAAATTAACATGAAAGAACTTCAATATTTAAACAAATACTTTGTCAAATACAAATTCCATTTTTTATTAGGAATTTTAATCACTATAGTTGCACAAATCTTTTCTCTTTTTACTCCGAAATTGGTAAGCCAATCTTTTCAAGCCATAGAGAGTTTTCACAGCACCAAAATGACGAGTGAAATGATTAAAGCCGAATTAATAGAAAATGTCTTTTGGATCATCGGCACGACCTTGATTGCCGGCGTCTTAACTTTTTTGATGCGCCAAACCTTAATCGTAATGTCGCGCCACGTAGAGTTTGATTTAAAAAATGAAGTCTTCAAACACTACGAAGTTTTAGACCAAAATTTCTACAAACGCAACCGAACCGGTGATTTGATGAACCGTATTAGTGAAGACGTTGGAAAAGTACGAATGTACGTTGGGCCAGCCGTAATGTACACCATCAACACTTTTATCCGATTTACCGTCGTGATTATTTATATGTATAATGTATCACCGCTATTAACCTTGTACACCCTATTACCATTGCCGATTTTGTCTTTTATCATTTTCAGATTAAGCACAGAAATCAACAAGCGCAGCACGACATTCCAACAATATTTATCTAAGATTTCGAGTTTTACCCAAGAGATTTTCTCCGGAATTCGCGTGGTGAAAGCGTATGCTTTGGAAAAACAATACCAAGAGGAAATCATTGATTTGGCCAAAGAGAGCAAAACCAAAAGCATGAGTTTGGCACGAGTACAATCACTATTTGGTCCGTTGATGATTGCTTTGATTGGCGTGAGTAACTTGGTCGTGATTTATTTTGGTGGCTTAATGTACATTGAAGGAACCATAAAAAGCATTGGAACCATTGCCGAATTCATCTTGTATGTGAACATGCTGACTTGGCCTGTAGCTTCAATCGGTTGGGTTTCGTCCTTAGTTCAAGAAGCCGAAGCCTCTCAAAAAAGAATCAATGAGTTCTTGAAAATTGAACCGGAAATCAAAAATAAAGCACAAGAAAACACTAACATACAAGGAGAAATAGAATTCAAAAACGTGACTTTTACTTATGAAGATACCGAAATCACAGCCTTAAAAAACATTTCGTTTACTGTTAAAAAAGGGGAAACGTTGGCGATATTAGGTCAAACCGGTTCCGGAAAATCAAGTATTCTTTCTCTAATTACACGAATGTATGACATCAAAGAAGGCCAAATCAACATTGACGGCAAAGCAATAGATCAAGTCAATTTATACGATTTGCGAAACAGTATCGGGATTGTGCCTCAAGATGCTTTTTTGTTTTCGGACACTATCAAAAACAACATTAAATTTGGCAAAGAAAATGCTACTGATGAAGCAGTAATGACGGCGGCTAAAAACGCAGTGGTTCACGATAATATCATGAATTTCAATGCCCAATATGAAACCATCTTAGGAGAACGAGGCATTACGCTTTCCGGTGGACAAAAACAAAGAGTTTCCATTGCGCGAGCGATTATCAAAAACCCGCAGATATTGCTATTTGATGACTGTTTATCGGCCGTTGACACCGAAACCGAAGAGCAAATTTTAAATAATCTGCTCCAAATTTCTAAAGATAAAACTACAATTATTGTGAGTCACCGAGTTTCTTCGGCTAAGAATGCCGACAAAATTATCATCATTGAAGAAGGCCAAATCATCCAAGAAGGTTCTCATAATCAATTGGTAAACCAACCGGGGTATTATGCTGAATTGTACTTGAAACAACTTTCGGAAAAAGAATTAAATTAATTGTTGTTTGGTAACAAAAATTTTACCATTTTTGAACTATATAGAAACACTACTAATTGACTGAAAGAATATGAGAGAAAATGATATGTTAGAAAAAGATGAGATTTTTTCTAAAGTTTTAAGAGCGGGAAGAAGAACTTATTTCTTCGATGTGAGAGCCACCAAAGCAGATGATTACTACATAACCATTACCGAAAGCAAAAAGTTTACTGAAGAAGATGGTTCTTTTCACTTCAAAAAACATAAAATTTATTTGTACAAAGAAGATTTCGCAGCTTTCACTGATATTTTAGAAGAAATGACTACTTATGTTTTGAACCACAAAGGCGAAGAAGTAATTTCAGAAAGACACCAAAAAGATTTCAAAAGAGAATACCAACAAGAAACTGCCGAAGAAACCAAAACTACTTCTGAAAAGAGTTTCACCGATATTGATTTTGACGATATTTAATTGAAAAAGTAATTAGGCAATAGCCATAAGTAATAAGTCCGAAGCTGAAAAGTTTTGGACTTTTTAAATTCATTGATATGCAAAAATTTACAGATTTTATAAACAAGTATGGCATTGTATTTCATGGATTGAGTATCGTATTTTGGCTCTGGCTGATTTCAAACGGGATTCAAACCATGCAAACCGAAGAATTGCCATTGACTAAGAAATTGGCTTTTGGTGGTTTGATTATGTTTTTGTTTTTGTCGATTTTTAATTTGTACAGAGCAATCAAACAAAGAAACCAAACGAAATGAAAGTTCTCAAACTGATATCATTCTTCCTTTTCTTTGTAAATCTAAATTTACAGGCCCAACAAAACAAAACTTTTGATAGCCTTACGGTTGAATTCAACAAATTAAAAGAAGTAAGCAATATCAATAAAAAAGACAAAACTATTCTGAAGTTACTGAACAGTTTGTATGACGAGACATTACAGGCAGATGACGGATCTTTAAGCCAAAAGACCATTGCAAAATACCAAGCTTTCAAAGAAGACTCCAAGCTTGCCAATTGGCCTGTGTTTTATCTTTTTGAGACTTATCAAAACGAAATTACGCAAACCGAACTGGGCAAGAAAAAAAACAACAAAGATCTCAGAGTAGCTTTAATGAAAATTCTTTCCGGCGAATTAATAGACTTATACCAAACCATTCCGCCCATAATTTTAGTTTATATGGGAGAAGCTTTGATGAATTCGGGCGCTAACTCCAGAGCACAAAATCATTTTAAAATGTCCTTGGAATTTTACCCGGAATCTATTCCTTTAAAAGTTTATAGTTATTTACTGGCCGATGATAAAACTGCAAAAGAAGCTATTTCGGCCGACTTGACGAAAAATCACAAAAATCATTGGATGGTTAAACAGTTTTTGACTAACTAACCTATACGCAAACCATTCTCGACTTTCAAATCCGAAGTCAGTAAAACAATATCATTATCAGCTCCGACCGAACCTAAAACCAAACATTCGCTCATAAAATTTCCGATTTGCTTTTTGGGAAAGTTAACCACGGCGACAATCTGTTTGCCCATTAAATCTTCTTTAGCATATCGCTTGGTAATTTGTGCAGAAGATTTCTTTATGCCTATTTCGGCACCAAAATCAATCACCAATTGATACGCCGGTTTCCTAGCTTCCGGAAAATCGTTTGCTTCTAATATAGTTCCGATACGCATTTCAGTTTTTTCAAATTCTTGCCAAGTTAATTCCATACTCTTCAATTTAATCAGTAAACAAACCTAAGAATTATAAAAATATGTTCCCTAATTGTATAACGCTTTTTTAGGTCAGAAGTGTAATTTTATAAATCAATTTTGAAGTAAAATTCAATTATAAAAATACCGCAAGATGAAAGAATACCACGTAGACCATGAACCGGATTTAAGAGAAACTAATTTCTTAGTTCAAGAAAATTCAACCGATAAATATATCGAAACCGCTCCCAATGTTAAACTGTATGTCAAAGATTATGGTTACGGAAAACCGGTGATTTTGATTCACGGTTGGCCATTGTCTAACGAAATGTGGGAATACCAAATGGAAGCTTTAGTCGAAAATGGCTTTAGGGTAATTGCTTATGACCGTCGTGGTTTTGGTAAATCTTCACAACCTTGGAATGGTTACACTTATGATACATTAACCGATGACTTAAAATCGATTATAGACCAATTGGATTTATCCGATGTCACGCTGGTTGGATTCTCTATGGGCGGCGGCGAAGTTGTACGTTATTTCAGTCGCTATGGCGGAAAAAATGTTTCTAAGGCTGTCCTGATTTCCTCCGTTACACCTTTCCGTTTATGGACAGAAAACAATCCTGATGGCAATCTTCCGGAAAAAAATGAAGCCACCGCCCAAAAAATTAAAGAAGACCGAATTGGTTTTCTGGATGGTTTTGGGAAAACATTCTTTGGCGCAAGTATGCTAACCAATCCTTTGAGTTCTTCTTTGTTGGATTATTTCAAAATGTTGTGTTCGTTTGCTTCTCCTCGTGCGACTTTAGAATGCGCCAAAGCGTTTTCGACTACCGATTTTCGGAATGAAATGGCAGCGGTAAATGTCCCAACTTTAATCATCCACGGCGATGAAGATGAAATCGTTCCGATTGAAGTCTCTTCAGAAAAATCGGCAGCCATGATTCAAAATAGCCAATTTATAGTGTATGAAGAAGCACCACACGGATTGTTTTACACAGAACGAGAGCGATTGAATAAAGACTTAATTGCGTTTTTGAGTTCTTAATTCAAAAACCCAATGATGAAAATCCGGAGCGCACTTCTACCAGCACTTCGGGTTTTTTATTTATCAAACCGTATCGTTTTTATATAGTACTGTTAATCTAAAAGTTGAATATATTTTATACATTTAGGTTTTAATAAATCACGCTAAGGTTAATGCTATGAAAATTGCCCTGTTTACCAATGAATTTCCACCAAATATTTACGGCGGCGCCGGAGTTCATATCGATTTTCTGAGTCAGGAATTGGCAAAATTAGGTAAAGTCGAAGTGCGTTGTTTTGGCAACCAAGAAGAAGCTACTGCGTCAATGAACGTATTGGGAATTCAATCCTCATTGACCAAACCCGAAGACGACAACAATCCGCATCTCAAGATGTTTCACAACTTGAGCAAAAATGTCGAAATGTCGCAACATACTTTACAAGCTGATATCATTCATTGTCATACTTGGTACACGCATTTGGCCGGAATCTTTTCGAGAGAATTGTTGCAATCGCCTTTGATACTGACAACGCATAGTTTAGAAACGCATCGTCCTTGGAAAGTGGAACAACTCGGCAATGGTTATTTTTTGTCGCGTTGGATTGAAAATCATGCGTACAATACCGCTGACGGAATCATAGCCGTGAGCGAACAAATGAAAACTGATGTCATTGAGGCTTATGGCGTGGCACCTGAAAAGGTAACAGTCATTCACAACGGCATTGATCCCGATTTTTATGCACCAACATTTGATCACGATTTATTGTCAGCATACGGCATCAATCCTGGTATTCCTTTTGTGCTTTTCGTAGGCCGAATTACACGTCAAAAAGGAATTTCACAATTGATTTCGGCTGCAAAATATTTTAATACTAATTGCCAAATAGTGCTTTGCGCCGGCGCGCCGGATACACCGGAAATAGCGAAAGAAACTGAAGAATTGATAGCCGATTTGAAAGCCAATCGCAATTGTGTTATTCTAATTTCAGAAATGTTACCTCGCGAAAAAATCAAAGTGCTTTACAGTCACGCACGCGTTTTTGCTTGTCCATCGTTATACGAACCATTCGGCATCATCAATCTCGAAGCCATGTCGTGCGAAACTCCGGTTGTCGGAAGTGCGGTTGGCGGTATTCCCGAGATTATAGTCGAAGGTGAAACTGGTTATTTAATTGAATTGGAAAGCATTTCCCGAACCGATTTTAACCCCAAATATCCCGAAGCTTTTCAGAAAAATTTTGCCGCTAAAGTCAATCAATTATTAGATGATGAAAATTTGGCCACAAAAATGGGCAAAGCCGGAAGAAAAAAAGTTTTAGAGAAATTCAGTTGGGCCTCAATCGCCAAAACAACTTATAGCTATTACGAAACCGTAATCCATCGATTTGAAAAAGAAAAAGCGTAAAAAGTCAACCACCAAACGGTAATTATCATGATAAATAAAAGCACACTAGCCATTATTTTAGGTGGCGGACAAGGTTCAAGATTGGCGCCATTAACACAAACCCGCTCTAAACCTGCCGTTCCGATTGCCGGAAAATACCGTTTGGTAGACATTCCGATATCGAATTGTATCAACTCAGATATCAAGAGAATGTTTGTGTTGACGCAATTCAATTCGGCATCCTTAAACCAGCACATCAAAAACACTTATCATTTTAGTCATTTCAGCACGGCATTTGTAGATATTTTAGCCGCTGAACAAACGCCTGACAACATCACTTGGTTTCAAGGCACAGCCGATGCGGTTCGACAATGTATGCATCACTTTATGAACCATGAATTTGATTATGCACTGATTTTATCGGGAGACCAGTTGTATCAAATGGATTTCAACTCGATGATTAAAGCACATCATGATGCCGGAGCGAATATTTCGATTGCCACTTTACCGGTAACGGCGAAAGAAGCACCTGAATTCGGAATCTTAAAAACTGATGCCGAAAATTACATCACTTCCTTCATCGAAAAACCACATGTGAGTTTGTTACCCGAATGGACTTCTGAAGTCAGTGAAGAATCTCAAGCTGAAGGCAAACATTATTTGGCGTCGATGGGAATTTATATCTTCAATAAAGATTTATTGGTGGAATTAATGAAAAATCCTGACACCAAAGATTTTGGAAAAGAAATTATTCCGCAAGCGATTGGCAAACAAAAAATATTAAGTTATCAATATGAAGGCTATTGGACCGACATTGGAAACATTGATTCATTCTTTGAAGCCAATTTAGGTTTAACGGATGATATTCCGAAGTTTAATTTATTTGACAATTCGAGTAAAATTTACACTCGCGCCAGGGTTTTACCGCCATCAAAAATCACCGGTTCATCTACCGTTGACAAATCTGTTATTGCCGAAGGTTGTATACTGAATGGCGCTACTGTTGAACATTCTGTGATTGGGATTAGAAGTCGCGTAGGTTATGGTTCAACCGTAATCAATTCGTATTTAATGGGAAATGATTATTACCAAAATCTGGAAGAAATCAGAACCAATTCTTTACATGGCGTTATCAACATAGGTATTGGCGAACGTTGTTTTATTAACAACACCATCGTCGACAAAGATTGTAGAATCGGCAATGACGTCCGACTTAACGGCGGAAAACATTTAGAAGATACCGATACAGAATTATACACGATAAAAGACGGCATTATCGTCGTCAAAAAAGGCGCTATACTTCCTGATGGTTTTACTGTATAAAATAAAAAACACTCCAAAAGAGTGTTTTTTATTTATTATTGCATCGTCAAATAATTGTAGATTTTTTGACCTTGTAAATCATCCAATTTGGCTTTCTTTTGCATACTCAAAACAATCGGTTTCCATTGTTCGGCATTGAAATCACTTGCCTTATACAGAGAATGACATTTGGCGCAATTATTTTCGTAAAGCGATTTTCCTTCCGCTAATTCCGGAGTCATAACTGTGGCTATTGTAACTCCTTCTTTTTTTACTTCCGTTGTCGCGACAGCCGTTTTCGAGGCACAGGAATAAATGATCGTGGCTAAAACAGCCAAGGCAAGTACTTTATATTTCATATTTTTTTGTTATTGGTTGAAGTAAATATAAAAAAAAATCCCAACCGTTAATGATTGGGATTTTCTTTTAATCAAAACTTAAGTTTTATATTATCCTTTCACGTCCATCAATTCTACATCAAAAATCAAAGTCGCATCCGGTGGAATTACGCCACCAGCGCCGCTTGAACCGTAACCCAAATAAGACGGAATCACAAAACGCGCTTTGTCACCTACTTGCAACAAGGCGATTCCTTCGTCCCAACCTTCAATTACGTGACCTTTTCCTAAAGGGAATTCGATTGGTTTTTTGCGAGGATACGAACTGTCAAATACTTTTCCGCTTTCTAAAGAACCTTGGTAATGCACAGAAACTGTTTTGCCATTTTCCGCTTGTTTACCATTTCCTTTTTGGATGAATTTGTAACGCAAACCGCTTTCCGTTTTTTCAAAACCGGCGGCTAATTTTTCCATTGATTCTTCGGCTTGCTTTTTAGCCTCTTCTATTCTTCTTTGTCTTGAACCTTCAAAAGTTCTGAACGCTTCAATCGCATTCCATTTTTGAGCTTCATCACCTACTCTAACGATTTCCAAAGTTTCTATGGAATCGCCTTGTGCTACTGCGTCAACAATATCTTGTCCTTCCACTACGTGACCAAAAACAGTGTGTTTTCCGTCTAACCAAGTTGTTGGAACGTGTGTGATAAAAAACTGAGAACCGTTACTTCCCGGACCGGCATTGGCCATTGACAAAACGCCTGGTTTATCGTGTTTTAACGTTGGGTGAAATTCATCATCAAAGTTATAACCAGGACCGCCGGTTCCAATACCTTGCGGACAACCGCCTTGAACCATAAAATCCGGAATTACTCTGTGGAATTTTAATCCGTCATAGTATGGTTTTCCCATCGGACGTGCTGAATTCTCTAATTGTCCTTCGGCTAAGCCTACAAAGTTTCCAACCGTTCCCGGTGTTAAATCGTGTGTTAGTTTTACTAAAATCGAACCTTTGTTCGTGTTGAATTTAGCGTATATTCCGTTTTCCATTGTACTATTTTTTTAAAAATCTGGTGCAAAGGTACTATATTATATTGTAAATTTGGTTACTGAAAATCCAAAACGATTTAGCCCATAACAATTGAAATCAATGGAAAACAATCCTGACTACAGAGCAGTAAACAAACAAACTTGGAACCATAAAACGGATGTTCACATTGCTTCCGAGTTTTATGATGTTGAAGGTTTTTTGAATGGAAAATCGACTTTAAACGATATTGAATTACCCTTATTAGGCGATGTTTCCGGTAAAAAGATATTGCATTTGCAATGTCATTTTGGACAAGACACTATTTCATTGGCCAGAATGGGTGCCAAAGCCACAGGCGTTGACTTATCAGATAAAGCCATTGAACGCGCCAAAGAATTTGCACAAAAACTAAATCTAGATGTGACTTTTGTTTGTTGTGACATTTATGACGCACCAACTTTAATTGACGAAAAATTCGACATCGTTTTTACGAGTTATGGTACTATAGGTTGGTTTCCTGATTTGGAGAAATGGGCGAATGTTGTTTCGCATTTTTTAAAGCCGAATGGAAAATTTGTCATGGCCGATTTTCATCCCGTGGTTTGGATGTTTGACAATGATTTTGAAACCGTTTTTTATCATTATTTTAATGTGGAACCGATAGTGGAAAACGAAACCGGAACTTACGCCGACCGCGATGCCGAAATTGAAACTAAAACCATCACTTGGAACCATCCGATTTCTGAAATTTTAAATAGTTTAATTCAAAGCGGTTTGGAAATCAATTCGTTTAACGAATATGACTATTCGCCTTATAATTGTTTTAATAAAACAGTAGAATTTGAGAAAGGGAAGTTCCGAATTAAACCATTGGAGAATAAAATCCCGATGGTGTATTCGATTATGGCTTCGAAAAAATAAATTTCTAATAAACACTGAAACCCTAGCCCCGATAGAAGTGGAAATCCTTTTGGATTATCCTGTAGCAAAGCGGAAGGAAAATACAATAAGATTGGAACGGATAGCGGGAAATAGCTTCTAAAAAAACTTCTTTCTATATTTGCACCATGCGAATAGACATCATTACCATATTACCTGATTTATTGCGAAGTCCTTTTGAAGGCTCGATTATGAAACGCGCCATTGAAAAAGAATTGGTGGAAGTTCATTTTCACAATTTGAGAGACTATACGACCAACAAACAAAAAAGCGTTGACGATTACCAATTTGGCGGCGGCGCAGGAATGGTCATGATGGTGCAACCAATAGATGATTGTATCACGCATTTGAAAAGCCAAAGAACCTACGACGAAATCATTTACATGTCGCCTGACGGAGAAACGCTGAACCAAAAAATGGCCAATACGATGTCGATGTATGAGAATATTATCATCCTCTGCGGGCATTACAAAGGCGTTGACCAACGCGTTCGCGATCATTTTATTACCAAAGAAATCTCGATAGGCGATTATGTACTTTCGGGAGGCGAAATTGGTGCGATTGTGTTTTGCGATGCGATTATCCGACTGATTCCGGGTGTTTTGAGTGATGAAACGTCGGCTTTAACGGATAGTTTTCAGGACAATTTATTATCGGGACCAATATATACCCGACCAGCCGATTACAAAGGTTGGAAAGTGCCGGAAGTATTGACCAGCGGTCATTTTGCCAAAATTGACAAATGGCGCGAAGACATGGCGTATGAGCATACCAAAAAAAGAAGACCTGATTTACTCGAAGACTAATTATGGAAAAACCGATTGTTACTGCTTTGTTGGCTTACGGAATGTCGGGCAAAGTTTTTCACGCACCGTTTTTGGCGACCAACAAAGGTTTTGAGCTTTATGCGGTTTTGGAACGAAATGAGAAGAAAGCTGTAAACGATTATCCTGAAATCATCAGTTTTTCTGCTATTGACGAATTACTTTCGGATGAAAAGATAGAATTAGTAGTAATCAACACGCCGAATAATACTCATTTCGATTATGCTAAACAGGCTTTAGAATCAGGCAAACATGTCTTAATTGAAAAACCCGCAACCACAACTCCGGAAGAATTTGAAATCCTTTTGGCTTTAGCCGAAAAAGTAAACCGGAAAGTTTTTGTTTACCAAAACCGACGTTGGAGCAGTGATATTACTGCTGCAAGAGAAATTATCAACTCAGGAAAATTAGGCGACGTTATCGAAATACATTTGCGATTTGACCGATATCGTCCAACTATTAGTGCTAAAACTTTTAAAGAAACCCCGATTCCAAGTAGCGGTATTTGGTATGATTTAGGTTCGCATTTGATTGACCAGGCGATTTCTATTTTTGGAAAACCTGTCAGTCATTATAGAAGTAAAAACAGCTATCGCGAAAACTCGTTAGTCGATGATTTTGCGTTTATGCATATCGTTTTTCCAAATAAAGTCAATGTGTTTATCACCACGAGTATGTTGGTTTCCGATGCACAAGCCGGCATTGTAATTCACGGCACCAAAGGCAGTTTCATCAAAGAATTTTGCGACGAACAGGAAAATCAGTTGATTGACGGCATGTCACCATTGGATTCAAATTTTGGTAATGAAAAGCCCAATAAAGAAGGGAAACTGACTTACATCAATGCCAATAATGAAACTATAGTTGAAATGATTCCGTCAATTAAAGGAAACTTCAATGCTTTGTTTGATGAAGTTTATGAAAGCATTCGCAAGAGGAAATCTTTCTCAATTGACAATCAAGACATTATAGAACAATTAAAACTCCTAACTTAGGATAAAAAAACTCATAATTCATAACTCATAATTCGTAATTCTTTTTTATATTTGCACCCATATTTGACTAACCTCTGGCGAAAACCGTGAATGTTGCTCAGATTTCAAACCATAATAGTCTTAAAAATGGCAAATTTAGTAGATTTCGTTAACAACGAATTATCAACAAAAAAAGATTTCCCTTTATTCGGAGCTGGTGATACAATCACTGTATACTACGAAATTAAAGAGGGTGAAAAAACAAGAACTCAGTTTTTCAAAGGAGTTGTAATCCAAAGAAAAGGTGCAGGATTGACTGAAACTTTTACCATCCGTAAAATGTCTGGCGCAGTTGGTGTAGAGCGTATCTTCCCAGTAAACATGCCGGCTTTACAAAAAGTTGAAGTAAACCAAAGAGGTAAAGTTAGAAGAGCTCGTATCTACTACTTTAGAGAACTTACCGGTAAAAAAGCAAAAATCAAAGAAAGAAGAAGATAATTCTAAACTTTGTACTTATAAAAACGCCTCGATATTATCGGGGCTTTTTTATGTTTAAAAATTAGTCTAAAAAATTGTCATTTTGCTATTTTAAGTTGCGCTAATTATCAATTTACTAATTTAAACCTCGCATATTATCAATTTGACAATTCAATCGATTTCGTTCAAAACCAATGGAGCGTAATCGTGATTTACTTATATTTGCATGGCTTGAAAATGAACGTTTTCGACCAAAAAGCAACTACAAACTAAACGTTACGAATATAAAACAATACCAATGATACAAAATTCTAAAATCCACTACACGCTTACTGATGAAGCGCCGATGTTGGCTACTCATTCGTTTTTACCAATAGTACAAGCCTTTACGGCGCCTGCCAATATTGACATTGAATTGAGGGATATTTCTCTTGCGGGCAGAATATTATCTAATTTCCCTGATTATTTAAAAGAAGATCAAAAAGTAAGCGATGCTTTATCAGAGTTGGGCCAATTGGCTACAACGCCGGAAGCAAACATTATAAAATTACCTAACGTATCTGCTTCTATCCCACAATTAACTGATGCTATTGCAGAGTTACAAGCACACGGATTTGCCATTCCGAACTATCCTGACAATCCTAAAAACGATGAAGAAAAAGCGATAAAAGCTAGTTATGCTAAAGTACTAGGTTCAGCAGTAAATCCGGTTTTACGTGAAGGAAACTCTGATCGCAGAGCACCAAAAGCGGTTAAAAATTACGCCAAAGCCAATCCGCATTCCATGGGCGCTTGGTCGAAAGATTCTAAAACCAAGGTGGCTTTTATGAACGAAGGCGATTTCTACGGCACTGAAAAATCAGTAACGGTAGCCAATGCTTCTCAGTTCAAAATAGAATTCGTTGGAAAAGATGGTTCGATAAAAGAATTAAAAGGATTAGGCGCTTTGAAAGCCGGTGAAGTGATTGATTCCTCAGTAATGAATTTAAAAGCATTGAAAGCTTTTGTTTCTGCCACTATTGAAGAGGCGAAAGCAGCTGGTGTTCTAATTTCGGCTCACTTGAAAGCAACGATGATGAAAGTTTCCGATCCGATTATTTTCGGTGCAATTGTCGAAGTTTATTTCGCTGATATTTTCACTAAATACGCAGATGTTTTCAAATCATTAGGCTACAAAGCGGATAATGGTTTAGGTGATTTGTATGTAAAAATTGCCGGTCATCCGCAAGAAGCTGAAATTACAGCCGCAATCGAAAATGCAATCGCCAACGGACCAGCCATTGCTATGGTGAATTCTGATAAAGGAATCACGAATTTTCACGTACCATCAGACGTAATCGTTGATGCTTCAATGCCGGCAATGATTCGCACTTCTGGACAAATGTGGAACAAGGAAGGAAAAGCACAAGATACTATCGCTTTAATTCCGGACAGATGTTATGCCGGTCTTTATGTCGCTACTATTGAAGATTGTAAAACCAACGGCGCATTAGACCCAAGAACTATGGGATCAGTTCCAAATGTTGGTTTAATGGCCCAAAAAGCAGAAGAATACGGTTCACACGACAAAACTTTCCAGGCAGATGCGGAAGGAACAATCAGAGTTTTAGATGCGGAAGGAAATGTATTTATGGAACAAGCGGTTGAAGCCGGAGACATTTTCAGAATGTGTCAGACTAAAGATGCGCCAATTCAAGACTGGGTAAAACTAGCCGTAAACAGAGCTCGTTTGTCTGCAACACCTGCCATTTTTTGGTTAGATGAAAATAGAGCGCACGATAGAGAAATTATCAAAAAGGTAAATTTATATTTAAAAGATTATGATACCAATGGATTAGACATCCGTATCATGAATCCGATTGACGCTACTAAATTAACATTGGACAGAATCCGCAAAGGATTAGACACTATTTCAGTAACCGGAAACGTATTGCGTGATTATTTAACCGATTTATTCCCGATTTTAGAGGTAGGAACTTCGGCCAAAATGTTATCAATCGTTCCGTTAATGAATGGCGGTGGTTTATTTGAAACCGGAGCCGGTGGTTCAGCTCCAAAACACATTGAGCAATTTATTGAAGAAGGTTATTTGCGTTGGGACTCTTTGGGCGAATTTTTAGCCTTAGGCGCTTCTTTAGAACATTTAGCCCAAACCCAAAACAATCCTAAAGCAATGGTTTTAGCAGAAGCTTTAGACGTAGCTACCGAGAAATTCTTAGCTACTGACAAATCTCCGGCGCGTAAAGTTGGCCAAATAGACAACAGAGGTTCTCACTTTTACTTAGCCATGTATTGGGCAGAAGCTTTAGCTTCTCAAACAAAAGACACCGAATTACAAGCTAAGTTTACTCAAATTGCAGGTGAACTGAACGCCAACGAAGCTACCATTAATGAAGAATTGATTGGAGCGCAAGGTAAACCTCAACAAATTGGAGGTTATTACCAACCCTCAAAGGAGTTGACGGAAAAAGCGATGCGTCCGAGTGGCACTTTTAATGCAATTCTATCAAAATTGGTATAATGGTAATTGATATATTTATAAAAAAGCGACTTAATTAAGTCGCTTTTTTTATTTCTGTTCTTGTAAACCGCCATCGTCTTTTAGGATAACCAATTTGGCTTTTACACCCGTAGTCAGATTCCATTTATTGGTGGTTACCATGCCTTTCTTATCGTCAAAAATTACGAATTGGGCTGTATTCGGACCGGATTCTCCTTGGTTTAAAGCTTCGATTTCTATTTTGTTGATTCCTTCGTTTAAGTCTAAATACACTTCTTTGAAACTAACTTCTAATAAAATAGCATCAACCACAATTTTATCATTTAGCCAAATTCTAACCAAATCTCCGTCAGGCGCTTCGTGGTCTCTGCAAGCAATACTAATGACCTTAGAGCCTGTTTTAAATTGGCCTAAAAAACTATCACTCTTGAATTTTTCCAGAATTTCACCATCACTACTTTTCCTATTCATTCTTTCCGTGTAGGGTTTTGAAGGATCTTCAAACTGCTCTTTCTCCATTATATTCTTCTCCTCTTCCGTCTTCTTTTTAAGCAAAGAAACATTCTCTAACAATTTGTCTTTCTTATCAAATATACTCGGATAAGTAATCGATTTTGAGGAAGTTGGAGCAATTTGCCCTGAAGGATTCGTAACAGGAGCTATTTTCAAAGTCTTCTTGGGTTGTTCAAATTGAGCTAACCCCTTAAAACTGAAAATTAATATAAATAATAGCGTAAAACCTGCCTTCATTATAACTTATTTTTGAATAGTGAAAATACTCAATTCTCTAAAAATTACTGCTTTCTATTAACCAAACCTTAACAAATGATTATGAGGAAATTACTAATTTTATTAAGAATTTTGTATTTCCTAAAGCCAAATTTATGCCAAAAAATATTTTCACTCCTATCTTTTTAATTTTATTAACGTTTCAACTCCATTCACAACAAAAATACACCATTAATGGTTTAGTTTCTGATGGTAGAAATAAAGAAACATTAATTGGGGTTTCCTTGTATATAGAAGAAACAAAAACCGGACTAACCACCAATGAATACGGTTTTTATTCTATTACTTTGCCCAAAGGAAATTATACATTATCGGTTAGTTATGTGGGCTACAAAACCATAACAGAAACCATAGAACTTACTCAAGATACCCGGAAAAATTTCTTAATTACTGAAAGCAGCCAACAACTTGACGAAGTCGTAATTGTTCAAAACAGCAAACGCGTGGACGTCAGAAAGCCTGAAATGAGTGTCAACAAACTCACCATTCAGGAAATCAAAGAAATGCCGGTGATATTTGGTGAAGTCGACGTTATCAAATCGATATTAACGCTTCCGGGAGTTACCAATGCCGGTGAAGGACAATCGGGATTCAACGTTCGCGGAGGCGGTGCTGATCAGAACTTGGTTCTATTAGACGAAGCTACCATCTTTAATTCCTCGCATTTATTCGGTTTGTTTTCGGTTTTTAATCCCGATGCCATTAAAGATTTGAAACTCTATAAAGGTGGCATTCCGTCAAGATACGGTGGTCGATTGTCTTCCATCTTAGACATTTACCAAAAAGAAGGAAACAAAGACTCTTTTCACATGAATGGCGGTATTGGACTTATTTCCAGTAGAATTTTAGCCGAAGGACCAATTGTAAAAGGCAAAGGTTCCTTCGTTTTTGCCGGAAGAGGTTCTTATGCACATCTATTTCTAAAACTGGCGGATAATCCAAACTCGGCTTATTTTTATGATTTGAACACCAAATTGAGTTATTCCATCAATGAAAAAAACAATATTTATCTTTCGGGATATTTTGGTAGAGATGTGTTCCAACTGAACAATAGTTTTGTCAACACTTATGGAAATGCGGTTCTCAATTTTAGATGGAATCATTTGTTTTCAGACAAATTGTTCTCCAATATGTCGATGATTTATTCTGATTATTATTACGGTCTCAAATTAGACATCATTGGATTTAATTGGGATAGCGGAATCAAAAACTACAATTTCAAATACGATTTCAAACATTATTTGACTAACAAACTCAAACTTACTTACGGTATACAAACCCATTATTACGATTTCAATCCGGGTAAAATTGAGCCTACCAGTGAAGAATCAGGTATTAATGCAGACCAATTGGAGAAAAAATATGCTTTAGAAAATGCCGTTTATTTAGATGCGGAACACCAAATTTCTAAAAACCTTGCCCTTTCTTATGGTCTTCGATTTAGTTCGTTTCTGCGTTTGGGCCAACAAACGATGAATACTTATGCCAACAATCAACCGGTGACATTTAATTCCCAATTTTTAATCTACGAAAGTGCAGAACCCACCGGAACTGTTAGTTATGGTAAAAATGAAACGATAGCGAATTTTGAAAACCTGGAACCTCGTTTTGCCATTGCTTACACCTTAAATGAAGACCAGTCTGTAAAAGCCAGTTATAACCGAATGTCGCAGTATTTGCATTTGATTTCAAATACGCAATCGCCAACACCTTTGGATGTTTGGGCACCAAGTGACCAATATTTGAAACCTCAGATTTTAGACCAAGTAGCTTTAGGTTATTTCCGAAATATAAGCGATGATTTGTATTCACTTGAAGTCGAAACTTTTTTCAAAAAAATTAAAAATCGTGTCGATTATATTGACGGAGCCAATTTAATAGCCAACGAAGCTATTGAAAGAGTGGTCTTGAACGGAAAAGCAAGAGCTTACGGATTAGAAGTCTTGTTCCGAAAAAACTCCGGTCGTTTCAAAGGTTGGGTTTCTTATACGTTGTCAAGATCAGAACAGCAAGTTGACGGAAGAACTCCGGAAGAAATCGGAATTAACAACGGCAGATGGTATAGAACCGGCTTTGACAAAATGCACAATTTGGCGGTGGTAGCGAATTACAAATTAAATGAAAAATGGCGTTTTAGTTCCAATTTCACTTTGCAAACCGGACAACCTGTGACCTTTCCAACCGGACAATATGAATACCAAGGCATCACAGTTCCGATTTTTAGCTCCAGAAACGAAAACAATTTACCCTTGTACCATCACTTAGATGTCTCGGCTACTTTGACACCAAGAAAAAACAAAGGCAGAAAATGGCAAAGCGAATGGGTTTTCGGGATTTACAACATCTACAACCGAATGAATTCCGCCTCTATTACCTTCAGACAAAATCAAGAAACCGGTAATAATGAAGCCATCAGATTGTCTATTTTCGGAATTGTGCCAAGTGCTACTTATAACATTAAATTTTAAACTATGAAAACCATATATTTTAGTTTGCTGATTGTCCTTTTTTCATTCACCTCTTGTGAAAAAGTCATTGATGTTGACTTATCAACTTCGGAACCAAGGTTAGTAATTGAAGCCTCCATTCAGTGGCTTAACGGAACTCCCGGAAACGAACAAATCGTCAAACTTTCCACTACGACAGATTACTTCTCCGGTGAAATTCCACCGGTTACTGATGCGGTAGTTTACATTACTAACAGTTCCAATGTCGTTTTCAATTTTACCCAAGATACAGAACTCGGAATTTATAAATGCCTTAATTTTATTCCCGTGGTGAATGAAACTTACACTTTAACCGTTATCTATGAAGGCGAAACGTATACTTCTACAGAAAAACTCTTAGATACGCCAACGGTAACCCGAATCGAACAAGATGATGAAGGCGGGATTCTAGGCGATGAAGTTGAAGTGAAATTCTTTTTTGATGATTTAGTCAATGAAACCAATCACTATATGGTTAGAATTGATGATCCTTACAAAGTCATTCCAGAATACGGTGTGATTGAAGATCGTTTTTTTCAAAACAATGAAATGTTTGGTTTGTATTTTAGTGAAGATTTAAAACCAAACGATACTTTAAAATTCACTTTAAACGGAATTACCTTAAACTACTATAATTACATGGACATTTTATTGGAACAAACGGGTTCAAATAGTATGGGACCATTTTCTACACCAACCTCAACCGTAAGAGGAAATATAGTCAACCAAACCAATTTCAACAATTTTGCTTTGGGTTATTTCCGACTGAGTAAAACCGAAATTTCAGAGTATATCATTCAGTAAGAAGCACAAAATACTAAGTGTTTTTTAATTACTTTTACCGTAGGAACTTTATGCTTCCGACAGCTAACTCATTACTCAAAAAATGTCATCACATCACATCGTTCGCGACGACCAAGAACCGGCTTTAATTATTGCCAATGGAGAAGCTTGTAGCGCTGAACTATTAGGACAATTGCTTGAATGGTCACCATTGGTCATAGTCTTAGATTCTGCTATTGAACGGGTTTTAGAATTAGGGATTAAAGTTGATGTATTATTAGGCGATTTTGACCGAGGTTTTGATGCTGACTATTACAAAGAAAAACAATATCCGATTGAAATTGTGTACGCGCCCAACCAAGACAAAA
The DNA here is from genome assembly GCF_003634615.1 of Flavobacterium sp. 102. NCBI lineage: Bacteria > Pseudomonadati > Bacteroidota > Flavobacteriia > Flavobacteriales > Flavobacteriaceae > Flavobacterium > Flavobacterium sp. 102. The sequence goes on from NZ_RBKX01000001.1 coordinate 3,717,276, forward strand.
CTGATTTGGAAAAAGCCTTTGACTATTTAATCGAAAAAGGACATAAAGCAGCGAATGTCATTTGGGCCACCGGAAAACGTGCCGATCACACCATCACTAATTTAACGAACATCGTTGCTTACCGAAATAAACTGAAAGTGGTTATTTTGGACGACCATTCCAAAGTGTTCTTATTACCCAATACTTTTGAAAAATGGTACACAGAAAACACCATTATTTCACTGATTCCCATCGGAAAAGTAAGCGGCATTACCACTCGAAATCTTTTCTATTCATTGACCCAGGAAGAATTGACCATCGGTTACCGAACCGGAAGCAGCAACCACGTTACCACAGACGGAATTGTATCAATTTCCCATACCGAAGGCGATTTATTGCTGATGGAATGTTGGGACTAATTAAAAAAACAACCCTTGAAAACTCAAAACAGTTCAGAAAAAACTACTTTACATCCTAGAAATCCACACCGATTTCGATACGATTTTGAAGCCTTGATCAAAGTTTGTCCGGAGTTGAAAAGTTTTGTTCATACCAACGAACACAAAATAGGCTCGAGCGATAGCGAACAGGCGAAGCAAACCGTGGATTTCAGTAATCCTGATGCTGTAAAAGCACTGAATAAAGCCTTACTGATTTTCCATTACGACATTCAAAATTGGGATATTCCTGCCAACTATCTTTGTCCGCCAATTCCCGGAAGAACTGATTATATTCATTACATCGCAGATTTATTGGCTACAACGAATAACGGAATCATTCCTGAAGGCGAAACTGTAGTCGGTTTGGACATTGGTATTGGTGCCAATTGCATTTATCCGATTATAGGAAATAGCGCTTATGGCTGGAGTTTTGTTGGTACTGATATCGATGAAAAAGCGCTTCAAAATTGCAAAAAAATTATCGCTGAAAACCCAAAGTTAATTGATGCCATTAGTTTACAATTACAAGTCGAACCAAGATTTATTTTCAAAAACATTATTTTGCCCGAAGACAAATTTGCTTTCACCATTTGCAATCCGCCCTTTCACAACTCGGCTGAAGAAGCGGCAAAAAGTGCGTTGCGCAAAGTGAATACTTTAAATGATAAAAAGACCTCAAATCCCATTTTAAATTTTGGTGGTCAAAATGCAGAATTGTGCTGTAATGGTGGCGAAATCGGATTTATTACCCAAATGATTTATGAAAGTGCCAAATATCCGCTGCAATGTTTATGGTTTACGACTTTGGTTTCCAAAAAAGACAATTTGAAAAGCATTTATAAAACGCTAAATAAAGTTAGCGCCGCCGAGATCAAAACCATTGATATGGCGCAAGGCCAAAAGATAAGCCGCTTGGTCGCCTGGACATTTCTTTCGCCAAAACAACAAACCGAAATGATTAATTCGTTAAACTTATGAGTAACCCAAAAATAGAAATCCTCAAATCAGAAATCCTTTCAGACAATTGGTATGTGCTCCGAAAAATCACTTACAACTATCTCAAAAAAGACGGCAATTGGGAAACGCAAATTCGCGAAGCATATGACCGAGGAAATGGCGCCACGATTTTGTTATATAACAAAAAAGCTAAAACGGTAATCTTAACACAACAATTCCGCTTACCAACGTATGTCAATGGCAACGAAACCGGAATGATGATTGAAGCCTGCGCCGGATTATTAGACAAAGACAACGCCGAGGAATGTATCAGAAGAGAAACTGAAGAAGAAACCGGTTATCAAATTTCCGCTGTAGAAAAACTATTTGAAGTTTATATGTCTCCAGGTTCCGTTACCGAAATTGTCCATTTCTTTGCTGCCGAATATACCAAGGACATGAAAGTCAATGATGGTGGCGGAATACAAGAAGAACAGGAAAACATCGAAGTTTTAGAGCTCAATTTTGACCAAGCTTACAACATGATTGCGTCAGGAGAAATCAAAGATGCGAAGACAATTATGTTATTACAATATGCAAAAATCAATGGTTTAGTTTAAATTTTATTCTTTGTAACTTAGCCACTCAGCAACATAGTAACTTGCTCCGCTGCGCTCTACACAATTCGCACTGCGTGCTCGGGTTAGCCACAAATTATTTATTATGAAATTCCAAGTCGTATCCGAATACCAACCTACCGGTGACCAACCACAAGCCATTGACAAATTAGTCAAAGGGATTGTAAGTGGTGAAAAATACCAAACGCTTTTAGGCGTTACCGGTTCCGGAAAGACATTTACTATGGCAAATGTGATTCAGGAAGTCGAGAAACCGACTTTGGTTTTGGCTCACAATAAAACCTTGGCCGCGCAATTGTATTCAGAGTTTAAGCAATTTTTTCCGAACAATTCCGTACAGTATTTTGTGTCTTATTACGACTATTACCAACCCGAAGCCTACATTCCGGTTACCGGCGTTTTTATCGAAAAAGATTTATCCATCAATGACGAATTAGAAAAACTGCGTTTAAGCACTACTTCTGCCCTATTATCCGGCCGTAGAGATGTTTTGGTTGTGGCTTCTGTTTCTTGTTTGTATGGTATCGGAAATCCGGTGGAATTTCAAAAAAATGTAATTTCGATAGACAAAGGTCAAGTGATTTCTCGCACCAAATTATTACACCGCTTAGTCCAAAGTTTATACTCCAGAACTGAAGTGGAATTCACACCCGGAACTTTCAGAATCAAAGGCGACACCGTGGAAATTTTCCCAAGTTATGCGGACGAACCTTTTCGCGTGCATTTCTTTGGCGATGAAATTGAAGAAATTGAAGCTTTTGATCCAAAAACTGCGAAAGTTTTTGAACGCTACGAAAAACTAAATATTTATCCCGCCAATATGTTTGTAACGTCACCCGATGTTTTGCAATCAGCAATTTGGGATATCCAACAAGATTTGGTCAAACAAGTCGATTATTTTAAAGAAGTCGGCAAACATCTTGAAGCCAAACGTTTAGAAGAGCGTACCAATTTCGATTTGGAAATGATACGCGAATTGGGTTATTGCTCCGGCATTGAGAATTACTCAAGATATTTAGACCGTCGACTTCCGGGAACACGACCTTTCTGTTTACTCGATTATTTTCCCGATGACTATTTGATGGTTGTCGATGAAAGTCACGTAACAATTTCGCAAGTACATGCCATGTATGGTGGTGATAGAAGTCGGAAAGAGAATTTGGTCGAATATGGTTTCCGATTACCGGCTGCGATGGACAACCGTCCGTTAAAGTTTGAGGAATTTGAGAGTATGCAAAACCAAGTCGTTTATGTTTCGGCAACACCTGCAGATTATGAATTGCAAAAATCGGAAGGCATTTATGTGGAACAAGTGATTCGTCCAACAGGATTATTGGATCCGATTATTGAAGTACGGCCGAGTTTGAACCAAATTGATGATTTAATCGAAGAAATTCAGTTGCGTTGCGAAGCCGATGAACGCGTTTTGGTCACCACCTTAACCAAAAGAATGGCGGAAGAACTGACCAAATATTTAACCAAAGTTTCGATTCGTTGTCGATACATTCACTCAGATGTTGATACTTTGGAACGGGTAGAAATCATGCAAGATTTGCGCAAAGGTTTGTTTGATGTTTTAATTGGTGTAAACTTACTCCGTGAAGGTTTAGATTTACCCGAAGTATCGTTGGTTGCGATTTTAGATGCAGATAAAGAAGGTTTTTTGCGAAGTCATCGCTCTCTGACGCAAACCGTTGGACGCGCTGCGCGAAACGTCAACGGCAAAGCGATTTTGTACGCTGATAAGATTACCAACAGTATGCAAAAAACCATAGACGAAACCAATTATCGTCGGGAAAAACAAAGCGCTTACAACACTTTACACGGTTTGGAACCAAAAGCATTGAATAAAAGCTTAGGAAATGCTTTGAGTAGCAACTCTGTTTCTACACAATATTTTGAAGATAAAATTGCCAAAGCTGCCGAACCCGAAAGCCTTTATTTATCCAAACCCGAAATCGAAAAAAAAATCCGTGACGCCCGAAAAGCGATGGAAAAAGCGGCTAAAGATTTAGACTTTATGCAAGCGGCAAAGTTTCGCGATGAGATTCAGGCGTTGCAGAGTAAATTAGCGATCACTTAATCGAAAGCTATGAAAAGTATTTTTACCAATAAGGCAGAAACCCCAAACGAAGTCCAACTTCAGGAAGCTTTAGGTAAAACTTATGTTTATTGGCAAACTTTTGCAGAACATACCAAAAAATTATATCCAAAAGCCATCTGTGAATGGAACTTCTCAAGCGAGAAATTCGGTTGGAGTCTCAGAATTAAGGACAAAAAAAGAGTGATTATTTACTTACTGCCAAGGGATAACTTCTTTAAAGTCGCCTTTGTTTTTGGTCAAAAAGCCACTGATGAAATTATGACAAGTAACATCTCTGAATCCATAAAAAAAGAACTGTTAGCCACTAAAGTACATGCTGAAGGTCGTGGCATTCGAATCGACATTAAAGATGAAACTTTACTAAACGATATATTAAATCTCATTGAAATAAAGATCAACCATTAAATAAAAAAGCGTCCTGATTTAGGACGCTTTTTTCATTTACAAGATATCAATCAATCGCTTCGGTTTGGGTAATGCTTCTTGTTTTTTAGGCAAGGTTATCCATAATACTCCGTTCTCATAATTGGCATTGATATCCTCTGTATTCACCGTTTCAGGTAAAGTAAAGGCTCTTCTGAAAGCCGCATAACTAAACTCTCTTCGGGTATATCTTCCGTTATCGTCTTTTTGTTCGTTTTCTGTTTTAACTTCAGAAGAAATAGTCAAAACATTGTGGTCGATTTCAATCACAAAATCGTCCTTAACTTTTCCGGGCGCGGCCAATTCTAAACTGTAATTAGTATCCGTTTCCTTAATGTTAACCGCCGGTATGTTAGTTTGTAAATTTTGGAAACCTCCAAACCAGTCCGGTTTCAAAAACTCATCAATGATTGATGGAAAATTGTTGTAATTTCTTTTAACTAAATTCATGGTTGTAAAAATTTAATGTTAAACACTCTTTTTACAACTGAAAAAACAAAGGATATACCAAGGCTATTTTTAAGCCATTTTGGCAACACAACAAAGTTCAAAAATGAAATTTTGACGTATTTAAGAATTCTTTAACTGACTAAATATCAGTTTAACTGCTCTTGAAAAACTTCGAGTAAAAACTCAGGAGAAATCATTTTGGTTGGAGAAATTGCCATGGCTTTCAATACCCGTTTGATGGCATGCGGATTCAATCCCATGTTGATCCCGATTTCGTGTATTTTAATTTGTTCACGTTCGTGTAACACTCCATCACAATGCATAAGCAAAGCCAATCTGTAGAATTGTTGGATGCGCTCAAACTCCGTTTTAATAACTGTAGGATAGTTTTCGTGATGAAACAAGGCTTTAAAATCTTCTTGAGTTACCTGAAGTTCATCGGCAATCATTGTTAGAAAAAGAAATTCCCTTTCATGCAGTCTTCCGTCAACCACAGAAAAAGCAATCATTTCAGACAATAAAGCTAATTTTTCTTCGTATTTGTTCATCAATAAATTATTTTTTTGCTAAAATATGATTTTTTGCCAAATGTTAATCATTTATTTTTTAACATTGATACCTGTATAATTTTACTTAATTTTACTTTTTTAAATTTTAGGAATATCATGAAAATATTAAAAATAGTATTTGTTTGTCTTCTCTTTTTTAGTATTGGAGCCAATGCACAATTCGGCAATCCCAATGGTGGTCAAGGCATGAATAGAAACAACAGAATGCAAAGTCCGCAATCAACCCCAAGAGAATTGACTCCGGCAGAGATTGAAAAAAACAGAACCAAACAAGTGGACAGTTATATGTCGGTTTTAAAAACTGATTTGACCCTTGACGAGCTACAATATATTGCGATTAAAAATGAAATGATTAATAACAGTAAGCGAATAGATATTGTAATAAAAAGCGAATACTCAGACGAAGAAAAAGCAGCCGAAATAAAATCCATTCAAGAAAATATGGAGAAAACCATATTGGGCTATCTAAGTGCTTCTCAAAAGGAAAAATACGCTTTACTAAAAACTCAAAAATCGGAGAAGAAGAAAAAAAAGACTCGAGGCAATGTCGAACAGAGCGAAGATAAAGAAAAGGAAAAAGAAACTGATTCCAATAATTAATCATTTTGAAAACTATTTTTTTGCTCTTATTTGGCTTTATTTTTTTTCAGTCAAATGCTCAGGAAAGTACTGCCAGCAAGCAAGTTTCAACTTTTACTATCGAAGCACCACAACTCAAAAACAACAAAAAAATCTGGGTGTATTTGCCTAAAGATTATTCGGCTTCCGCCAAAAAATATCCTGTCATTTACATGCATGATGCTCAAAACCTTTTTGACGCCAAGACTTCTTATGTGGGCGAATGGAATGTAGATGAAACTCTAGATAGTATCAATGCACAAGTAATAGTAATCGGAATCGAACATGGTGGCGATAAACGAATTGAAGAATTAACACCTTATCCACACCCAAAATATGCCGGTGGTAAAGCTGATGCTTATTTGGATTTTATCGTCAAAACTTTAAAACCGAAAGTTGACGCAACTTACCGAACCAAAACCAATGCAAAGAACACAGCCATTATGGGCAGTTCTTTGGGCGGATTGGTTTCATTTTATGCCGCTTTAAAATATCCGGAAGTGTTTGGAAAAGTCGGTTGCTTCTCGCCTTCTTTTTGGTTTAATCGAAAAGACATCAATGATTTGTTATCAAAAACAGAAACCTTCAAAACTAAAGTCTATTTCCTTTGTGGCGACAATGAAGGCGATGCTGATGTGGTTCCCGATATGGAAAACGTAGAAAAATGGGTCAATACCAAACGTTGTGAATGCAAAAAACTCAACAAAAAAGTAATCATCAAAGGCGGACAACACAACGAAAAATTGTGGCGTGAGAATTTTAAAAAGGCGTACCTTTGGCTTTTCTAATTTAAGACAGATGAACAACAACGATATATTTAAGAAGCTTAGAGTTGCTTTACAATTACGTGATGACCAAATAGTAGAAATCATGCAATTGGTAGATTTCAGAATTTCTGTGGCCGAATTGGGTGCTTTTTTCCGAGCTACCGATCATCCGAAATACATGGATTGTGGCGACCAAGTGTTGCGCAATTTCCTAAACGGTTTGGTCATTCATTTGCGCGGCACCAAAGAAGAACCGAAGAATGCGATGGATGTGATTAAACAAAATCAGGCCGAGGTAAAGAAAAATGTTGCTGAAAAGCCGAAAACAGAATTCAAGCCAAAAACGGAATTCAAAGCTAAACCTAAAACAGATTCTAAGAAAAAGCCTTTCAATCCAAAAGACAAAAAGCAAGCGCCAAAAGTCCAAGTGGTGGAAAAAGTCCAATATAAAAACGGTAAAAACAAAAAATCCTGAGTTGTCACTCAGGATTTTTTTATTCTAATCGTAATCGTTTCTGTTCTCTGGCGAGTAAAGTATTTTTCAATAACATCGCAATCGTCATTGGTCCAACGCCGCCCGGAACCGGTGTGATATACGAAGCTTTTTTGGATACAAATTCAAAATCGACATCACCGGTAATTCGGTAACCTCTTGGATCAGTATCATCGGCTACACGGGTAATACCGACGTCAATTACGACCGCATCATCTTTAATCATTTCGGCTTTCAGATAATTCGGGACACCTAAAGCCGTGATAATAATATCGGCTTGTGTGGTGATTTGGGCTATATTTTTAGTGTAACTGTGTGTCAAGGTAACCGTTGAATTTCCCGGAAATCCTTTTCTGCCCATCAAAATACTCATTGGGCGACCAACAATGTGACTTCTTCCGATGACAACGGTGTGTTTTCCTTTGGTTTCTACGTTGTATCGTTCCAATAATTCCAGAATTCCAAATGGCGTCGCCGGAATAAAAGTCGTCATGTCCAAAGCCATTTTTCCGAAGTTTTCCGGGTGAAAACCATCAACATCTTTACTTGGGTCAATCGCCATCAAAACCCTTTGGGTATCAATTTGCTCCGGCAAAGGCAACTGCACGATGAAACCATCGATGTCGTCATTCTCGTTGAGTTCTTTAATCTTCTTCAACAACTCCGTTTCCGAAGTAGTGCTTGGCATTTTTACCAAAGTCGATTCAAAACCAACCAATTCACAGGCTTTTACTTTGCTCCCAACGTAAGTCAAACTCGCACCGTCATTACCGACAATTACTGCAGCCAAATGCGGTACTTTCTCACCATTGGCTTTCATTTTATTCACTTCAGCCATGATTTCTGCTTTGATGTCGTTGGAGACTTTCTTTCCGTCTAATAATTCCATGTAGCTATTTTGTTGTGTGTTGTTATAAAAAAATAAGACGCGATAAATCGCGTCTCTACATTATCTCATGCCTTTCATGCCGCCCATCATGCGCATTAAATTTTTGCCGCCACCGCCTTGCATCATCTTCATCATTTTGCTCATTTGATCGAATTGCTTGAGCAATTGGTTGACTTGTTCTATTTTGGTTCCGGAACCTTTAGCGATTCTGTTTTTTCTTTTCATATCAATGACAGCCGGTTTGGTTCTTTCTAAAGGTGTCATCGAGTGAATAATGGCCTCAATATGTTTGAACGCATCGTCTTCAATTTCAACATCTTTCAATGCTTTTCCGGCACCGGGAATCATTCCGACTAAGTCTTTCATGTTCCCCATTTTTTTCACTTGCTGGATTTGGGCTAGGAAATCGTCGAAACCAAATTCGTTTTTAGCGATTTTCTTTTGGAGTTTTCTCGCTTCCTCTTCATCATATTGCTCTTGTGCTCTTTCTACTAACGAAACAACGTCACCCATACCGAGGATTCTTTCCGCCATACGCGAAGGATAGAAAACATCGATGGCTTCCATTTTTTCACCGGTTCCGATGAATTTGATTGGTTTATCTACAACCGATTTAATCGAAATCGCAGCTCCACCGCGAGTATCGCCGTCTAATTTGGTTAAAATAACGCCATCAAAATTCAATCTGTCATTAAACGCTTTTGCTGTATTCACCGCATCTTGACCTGTCATCGAATCAACTACAAACAAAGTCTCTTGTGGTTTGATGGCGGCATGCACATTGGCAATCTCGTTCATCATTTCCTCGTCAATGGCCAAACGACCGGCAGTATCGACAATGACTACATTAAATCCGTTTGATTTAGCATATTGAATGGCATTTTGAGCAATAGAAACCGCATTTTTATTTTCCGGTTCTGAATAAACTTCTACTCCTATTTGGTCTCCAACCACGTGTAACTGGTTAATTGCCGCAGGACGATAGATATCACAAGCTACCAATAATGGTTTCTTTCCTTTTTTAGTTTTTAGATAATTGGCCAACTTTCCGGAGAAAGTCGTTTTACCCGAACCTTGTAAACCCGACATCAAAATAATCGAAGGCGTTCCTGACAAGTTGATTCCGGTTGCTTCGCCACCCATTAATTCAGTCAATTCGTCTTTTACGATTTTGACCATCAATTGTCCCGGTTGTAATGTAGTTAATACATTTTCACCAATAGCTTTGTCTTTAACTCTTGTGGTAAAATCTTTGGCAATTTTAAAATTAACATCGGCATCCAATAAAGCGCGACGTACTTCTTTTAAAGTCTCGGCTACATTGACTTCGGTGATTTTTCCATGTCCTTTTAGGATATGTAATGCTTTGTCTAGTTTATCACTTAAATTATTGAACATAATGGTATGCTTTGTTTTTTAATGAAGTGCAAATTTAAGGATTTGATTTAGAACTTCTATGCTTGACCAAATAAAAAAACCATCCTTTTTATCAGGATGGTTTTCAATCAATAACTCTATTTAAAATCAAACTCAATTCTTAGTAAAAACCAACGTATCTGTTCCGCCATTTCCACCACTGATATCAATTAATGAAATAGTTGTTGCAGTGTATGATACTATTTCCCAATCATCGGTAAGATCTGCAAAGTTAGCCGGTGTGGCAAACGCAATATTGAAATCTAAATCACTACTTGGACTGTCATCATTACTATCATCAGAAGTAACCGACCAAACTCCGGTGTAGGTATTGGTCCCATTGGTAGCTGTTAAAACATTACCTGTAGCAAAAGTAAAATTGTAACCTGTAAAATGGTTTGTCTCGTCGGTTCCAGAATCAACATAACTAGTAACTCTCCAAGTGCCATCGGTAGCGGTATTAATTACCGGTGTTGGATCTTGAGAAGAAGAAGAATCATCATCAGAACTACACATAGAGGCCACATTTAACATAAATAGGCAAAATAGGGCTGGAATTAAAATTAGTTTTTTCATTATTTATTCGTTTAAGTTAGTATTAATATTTAAAAAATCCATCACAAACATCAGTATTAAAAAGATAAAAATCCATATTAAAAACTGGTTCAAAAAATATTGCATTTTAGATATTTTGCTCGGTTCTTCTTTACATTTCAACTCATTATCAGAGGTTTTTTTAAACAAAAACTTCATAATCAATCTTAATTTTTAGTGAATGTTAAATAGTCGGTTCCACCATTACCACCACTGATATGTTTTAATCGGATTTGCGTTGCAGAAAACTCAATGATTCTCCAATCTTCTTCGATTTCATCTAAAATAGCACCATCAAAACTCAAGTCTAATTTATTTTCTCCGCTGTCAACATAAGTACTCCAAGTTCCATTAGTAGTCACTCCGTTTTTAACCGCAGTTGTTGTTCCATTAGTATTGAAAGTAAAATTATAACCGTTAAAATAAGCGGTTTCATTGTCATCATCTTCAGTGAAATAAGAGATATACCAACTGCCTGATATCAAAACGTCGGTAAAGGTTTGGTTTCCTGTTCCGCCACCGCCTGAATTGTCATCATCACAATCATCAATAGACTCTTCAATAAAATTTTCTAATTGACTATTAGAATTAATTGCTATAGTTTGTCCATTGAAATTAATAGCTGAAATAGGGTAATTAATCGCTGCATAAACATTGTTGGCTAGATTTGCCAAAAAGTTAAACAAGTTGCTGTTACTCGTAATCGTTACAGAATTGGCCAACTGATTGTTACTATCGTAAACATTAATTGTGAATGGATAAACCAAAGTGATGCAGTCAATTTCATCAAAACCATCATCATCACCACAATCGTCTAAAACATCCTCTAAATCATCCGCATCTTGCAAAACATCGGTTTGAAAATTTTGGTATCGGATTGTTATCGGATACACAAAATTGACCAAATCATCATCGTTTGAAAATTCATCAATTGCATCCTGAACCGTTTGGTAATCGGCATCGTCTGAAACGAGTATTTGTTGACCGTTTACAATCACTGTTACCGGCAATTGGACACTAAAACAACTCGAGTTGTCTAATATATTATCCATTGACGTTGGGTTTTGAGAAGTTCGCGACAACAAACCTGCTATCGGTGAATCAAGCACAAAACTTTCGGTTTCGTCCTGAATAATGGTTTCTTCTTCTTTTTGGCAACTGCCGAAGGAGAAAAATATAAAGCCAAAGATTATATATCGCAATGCATTCATAAAATGATAATAGGTTTAGCTCCACTCCGTTCGCCTTTGGCTCGGGTTGGTTTGAAGATAAAACAAGCAATCGTAAAATTACCCTACTTTAATTGAAAAAAATAATTATTTTTACCAAAGACTTAGCCACTAAATTGTATGTCAAACAAGGAATTATCAGGGATTTGCAAGGAAAATGTTTTTTCCGGTTTTTTTAAAAGTCATGCTAAAGCATTGCGAAATTATCTCTATTACAAATTTGGCAACGAAGATCAAGCCGAAGATGTAACCCAAGAAGCCTTCATCAAATTGTGGCAAAATTGTGCCGATGTTCCCATTGAAAAAGCCAAATCCTATGTCTACACCATTGCCAACAATGCTTCTTTAAACGTAATCGCGCACCAAAAAGTGGTTTTAAATTATGCAAAAAGTTCGCCCAACAAAGATACCACTAATGAAAGTCCGGAGTTTATCTTAGAAGAAGACGAATTCAAATCGAAACTTTTAAAAGCGATAGGCAAGCTCAATGAAACCCAACGTGTGGCTTTTTTGATGCATCGAATTGACGGAAAAAAATATGCAGAAATCGCAACTGAATTAGACATTTCGATAAAAGCGGTGGAAAAACGTATCCATTTGGCTTTGGTGGAATTGCGTAAAGAGTTTGATCATTTTAAGTAGGGTAAAATAAAGTAAATCTGTTTCAGTATTGAAATGCAGAAGATTATGGAAGAAAATTACAAATTAGCGAAGTGGCTGTCCGGAGAAATGAGCGAAGATGAATTGGCTGCATTTGAAGCGGAGCCTGACTTTGTCATTTATAACAAAATCAAAAAATACGCTTCGGAATTGGAAACGCCCAATTTTGATGAGAACAAAACTTTGTCCACCATTTTGGCTTCACCAAAGAAAGAAATCAAAACGGTTTCGCTTGCTCAAAATTGGTTCTTCAGAATCGCGGCCGTTTTAGTGATTGGATTGGGATTGTTCATTGGCTACCAAAACTTTGCCACTTCAACGGAATATGCTGAAAATGGTGTTCAAAACTCATTTACTTTACCTGACAATTCAGAAGTGGTTCTGAATTCCGGTTCCAAAATAGAATATAAAAAATGGAATTGGGAGAACCATCGAGCGCTCGAACTCAATGGAGAAGCTTATTTCAAAGTCGCCAAAGGTCAAAAATTTGAAGTCCATACTTCACTCGGAAAAGTGACTGTTCTCGGAACGCAATTCAATGTAAAACAGCGAGAAAACCGCTTTGACGTGACTTGTTATGAAGGTAAAGTCAAAGTAGATTATGGGGAAACTGAAATTATTATTACCAAAGGCATGAGCATAGCTTTTGAAGATGGAAAATCCATTACAATTCCCGAAAATGCGATTCAAAATCCGGAATGGTTGAATAACGAAATGGTTTTTTATCAAGCTAATTTAAAATCAATTATAGGTGAATTCGAACGTCGTTTTAATGTAACTTTGGAATTGAAATCAAATGACAATTCACAATTATTTACCGGAACGATACCTTCGGAAAATATTGATATTGCGTTACAGATTTTGGCCACCACTTATCATTTAGAACCTACTAAAGTGAGTAAAAACAAAATCATCTTAAAAGCGGTTAATGCTCAAAAATAGATTAGCCTATTCCTTTTTTATTTTTCTTTTTTCAGTTGCCCAATGTTTGGCGCAAGGAGAAAAGAAGGCTATTCCATTGAAAAATATTTTGGCTCAAATCACTCAGCAACATGAGGTAAAATTCAGTTATATAGAAGATGAAATTATCGTTTATGCTATTGTTCCGCCGGAAAAAAATTGGTCTTTAGAACAAACCATTGCTTATCTGAAAAAAGAAACCAAACTACAGTTCAAACAGATTACCCAAAAATATTACACCATTTTTAACGACCAAAAATTAGACAAACCGCTTTGTGGTTTTTTACTTGATGTCGAAACCGGAAAAGGAATTGAAAATGCGTTACTTAAAATCGATAAAACAGCGATTTCAGTTTTCACTAATGAAACCGGCTATTTTGAATTGCCCAAAGTTTCTTCAGATTTAATTGAAGTACAGCACCAAAGCTATCAATCATTTACCATCAATCCCGAAGATTTAAATGTTGTTAATTGTCCGAAATTTAAATTGCAAGCCATTACGCAAACCCTTGAAGAAGTGGTGGCGCAAAGATATTTGGCGACAGGAATCAGCAAAAAAAATGATGGTTCAATAGAAGTAAAACCAAAGAAATTCGGCATTTTACCCGGTTTAATTGAGCCTGATGTTTTGCAAACGATGCAACAAGTTCCTGGCATTATCAGCATCGATGAAACGATTTCCAACATCAATGTTCGCGGCGGAACGCATGACCAAAACCTGTTTCTTTGGAATGGTATTCGGATGTTTCAAACCGGACATTTTTTTGGTTTGATATCGGCTTTTAATCCTTCATTGGCACAAACCATTTCGATTACCAAAAACGGTAGTTCTGCTTTTTTTGGCGAAAGTGTTTCGAGTTTGGTAGACATTTCTTCAAGAACCAGTACGGTAGAAAAGACCAATAGCAGTATTAGCACAAACCTTATCAGCGTTGAGTTTTATACTAAATTAAAAGTTTCAGAAAAAGCGAATTTAACTTTGTCTGCCAGACGTTCTTTGACTGATATTTTCCAATCTCCGACTTATAAAAACTATAGTGATCGAATATTTCAAAATAGCGTTATTACCGATTTGAACAACAATGAAATTGTGAATTACAAAAGCGAAGTCGAATTTTATTTTTATGATATTACAACTCAATTCCAGCAAAAGATTGGTACCAAAAACGAATTGAATATTGATGTTATTGCTATTGAAAATACTTTACAATTCAATCAAGCTTCGACAGATTTGAATAGAAACAGCCAATTAGAACAAGAAAATTTTGGCGCCACCATTCAATGGAAAACCAATTGGAATGCAAAACACAGCACGGAATTCAAAGGTTATTTTTCGAGTTATGACTTGAATTCATCTTATAAAACTTTGGAAAGCAATCAGATATTAGACCAAAAAAACCAAGTCCTTGACACCGGATTTCAAGTTAGGCACTCCAATACCATTTCAAAACAATTTACTTTTAATTCCGGTTATCAATTTAATGAAACCGGCGTTACCAATTATGACAAAGTCAATCTGCCACTATTCTCGAGAACGATTACCAATGTATTGCTGACGCATGTTGGAATCGCAGAAGGTATTTTTGAAACTGTAAATAAAAAAACTTTTCTAAAAGCCGGTATGCGTGCGAACTACTTTGACAAGTTTGATTCCTTTATTTTGGAACCGAGACTTCAATTCAATCAAGCTTTGACTTCTGAATTGAGGTTTGAGATTTTAGGCGAACAAAAAAGCCAAACGCTTTCGCAAATTATCGACTTACAACAAGATTTTTTGGGTGTTGAAAAGAGACGATGGACATTGGCTAACAATTCAACTATTCCTATTCAAAAGAGCAATCAGGTTTCGTTAGGTTTGAGTTATAAAAAGAACAATTGGTTGTTGACTTTGGACAATTTCTATAAAAAAATCACCGGAATTACCAGTAGCAGTCAGGGATTTCAAAACCAATTTGAATTGGAAAAAACCATAGGCGACTATCAAGTTTTGGGAACTGAATTTTTGATTCAAAAATCATTTAATCGATTTTACACTTGGATGAGTTACTCTTATAATGACAATAAATATGATTTTGAAGCCTTATCAAGTACTACTTTTCCAAACAATTATGCCATTACTCATGCCATTTCTTGGGCCGGAATTTATGAATGGAATAAATTGAAATTAGCTTTAGGAACCAAATGGCATAGTGGAAGACCAATCACAACACCAACATCATTTACAGTGACAGAAACCAATCCGAACATCGTTTATAATTCGCCTAATAATTCCAGACTTAAAGATTATTTTCAGGTGAATTTTTCGGCTTCGAAAGATTGGAAATTGAGTTCCAAAGTTACATTACAAACCGCTGCTTCTATACTGAATTTATTGAACGCCAAAAACAGTTTGAATCGTTTTTACAGAGTCAACACAACCGATAATTCTGTAGAAAGCGTAGATACTTATTCACTTGAAATGACACCTAATTTTAATGTAAAACTTAGTTTTTAGCATAAAAAAAGGCTGGAAAAATCCAACCCTTTTCAATGCAAACTAACTACCAAAATTAAAATGTCGTTGTACTATTAGGTTGATACACAAAATTAAAAGTAAAATAACGACCAACCGAAGTCGCATCAGGATTTGCCGGAGCGTTTTGGTAATAGCTCAAGATTTCAAATTTTGCATATTTTCCGTCATGCGTTTTTACGACAAATACTTTTCCTGCGATTGGCGAAATAATATTATTGCTTGAATTGTAGTTGTACCATCCGTTTCCGCTTCCGGTTGGAATAGCGTAAGTAGCATTTCCGTCTTGAGCAAAAGTGGAAGTTGCAGGAATTGCCATAACAGCATCAAGCGTACTGGTCACCATACTTACTGCTCCAATACCTGTTCTTGTTGGCTCATCCGTAATTCCGATTTGAGTTCCGCCATTTACAATAATAGTGGTTCCTCTAAAAGCGATATCCCAATTGTCATTGGTCACCACAGCATTTTCCGAGAAACTGAATTTGGTAAACGCTCCGCCAACAGGTTGTCCTTGACCGCCGGTTTGTGGCGCATATAAATTAGAGAAAGTCTCTGTTTCCAATGCCGGAGTTGAGCTTGAATCATCATTGCTGCAAGAAGAAACGACTATAGCTAAGGCTACAATTGAAAGTTTTAAGAAATTTGTTTTCATAAAAAAAAGGTTTATATATTAAAAATTAAATTGAATTCGGGCAAAAAGTTGTCTTCCGGAAACATTGCTGATTTCCTGTGGATTGGTAAAATCGAATACATTATTGGCTCCGATTTGAAGTGAGTATTTTTCTTTGAAATGTTTGGAAACCGATAAATTGGTCATGAAATAGCCGTTGACAAAATCGTCGTATTTATCTAAGATTTGGTTACTATTGCTGTCGAAAATGCCGTATTTACTGCGATAAAAAATTCTCAGGTTAACATCGGTTTTGAGTTTAGTAAAAGTGTAATATGCTTTCAGATTAGCAGTATGTTTTGATCGATTGAACAATCCGAAATAATCCGATTTTTTGATTTGAAAAGATTGCAACGTTTCCGGATCGCGGGCAAAAACTTCTCCGTTTTCAATCGCTTCAATGACCGATTTGTCTTTGGCAATCAAGTATTGGTAACCTAAAGAAAGCTTGAACTCTTTGCTAAAATTATAAACTATATTATTTTCGATTCCATAAGTAAAAATCTCATTGATATTGAAATAACTGAATACGTTTTGACCGTTCGTTCTTTGCGCAACCACTCTCGTATCAATCAAATTGGAAATCGAATTGTAAAAAGCATTTATGTCAATGGTCAACTTGCCTTTATGAAAATATGTCCCGAAGTTGAAATTCACCGAACTTTCGGGTTTTAGCGGATTATTAAAATCGATTCCCGGACTTCTGAATAAAAGTTGACCTTGACTGTCTAATTCGTCTAAACGGTCTTCAGCGACATTATAACCTAAAACCGTATAACCAACACTAGAATTGGTAAAATCAAAGTACAATTGTCTAAAATCAGGCGCTTTAAATCCGTAACCGATTGAGGTTTTCAAAGAAATGGCTTTGTTAATTTTATAATTTAAGGCCAACTTTGGACTGAATTGCGATTGGTATTGCTTGTGATTATCGTATCGAAAACCGGCTAATATGTTCCATTTCTCGGTTGGATTGTAATCATATTGCAGAAATCCGTATTGTGAATTGAAAGTGACATTCGAACTGAAATAAGTTCGGTCTAAGGTTTCATAATTGATTCCAATTCCGGCCGTAGTCTTACTTTTTTCAGTAGAAAAAGTAATTCTGATTTCAGGTCGAAATAGCCATTGGTTATAATAACTTTCTTCGAATAGTTGGTTGCTTTGGTCATTTAAAAACGCTGCTGTTTTATAGTTTGTAGTGTAGATTTCGTATTCCGAGTTTATCTTGGCCTTCCATTTTTGTTCCAATTTTAATTGGGCATTCCATTCATTGATTTGGGCATCGCCATTATAATTTTCATCCGAAACCACAGCTTTATACTCTTGTTTTTGATGGTAAAACCGATTGCCTAAAACCAACTTTAATTTTTCTGAAAATTCGTAATATAATTTGGGTTGAACAGTCGTGCTATAATAAGGTTCAACCGTTTGAATCGTAGTAGATTTATCTAAATCATAACCATCAGTAGAAAAGTAATTCGTAAAAATGCTGCCCGAAAACTTTTTCTTTTTCCAAACAAAATCGGCATTTGCATCGTTAGTATTAAACGTCGCATATCGATAAGAAACATTTCCGGAGAGATTGTCTTTTTTTGGTTTTTTAGTAGTAATGTTAATCACGCCGGCTAAAGCTTCGGAACCATATAAAGAAGATGATGCACCTTTTACTATTTCAATTCGCTCAATATTACCAACACTGATTCTGGACAAATCCAAAGTTCCGGCACTTCTTCCAACTAACGGAACGCCATCAACCATAATTAAAGTATAAGCGGCGTCTAAACCTTGCACTTGAATACCTTCTACTCCACCAAAATCAGGAATCGTGATTAGTCCGGTTTGCTCTGCCAAAATTTCATTCAGTCTCGTAACTCCGGCTCTTAAAATTGCATCAGAGGTGATGATGGATGTTGGTAATGGTAAGGATGATAGTTTTCTTTCTGTTCTTGTGGCAGTAACAACAACTTCATTTAACTGATTGACTTTAACAGTATCGATTGTTTGCTTTTCCTGAGCAAAGACAAGACCTGAGCAAACTAAAAATCCAAAACAAAAACATCTATTTAGAAACATTCTTAATAATTTTTGACAAATATATATCTTATTTTTATTTATTCTAAATTAATTTAATATTTTTGCGACATCATTTCAAACCTAAATTTTAACAATATGAAAATCAATTCATTTCTATTTTCAACAGCATTTTTGCTAATCGGCTTTACCGGTAAAAGTCAGGAAACTAAAAAACAGCAAGACCAAAAAGCCATCAAATCGATGTGTGGTTGCTATGAAGTCCAATTCAATTTCACAGAAACTTTTAGTTATGCTAAAGACACTGCTAATTACAAACCATCAAAAACGAAACACGATAGCGGATTAGAATGGGTCGAATTAATAGAGAACCAAGAAAACAAAATCGTTTTGCAACATTTATTAATTGTTGGCGCAACAGAAAAAGACATCGTAAAACACTGGAGACAAGATTGGCTTTATGAAAACACTGAACTATACTCGTTCTTCAAAGACAAAACTTGGAAGTATAAAAAATTTGCTCCAAACGACGTCAAAGGCCAATGGACACAAAAAGTATATCAAGTTGATGACAGTCCGAGATATGAAGGAACCGCTAGTTGGGTTTTTGTAGATGGCAAAAGCTATTGGAACAATACCACCGATGCGCCATTACCAAGAAGAGAACACACTAAAAGAGACGATTATAACGTGTTGAAAAGAAGAAACATTCACGAAATTACCTCTTACGGTTGGTTACACGAACAAGACAACGACAAAATTGTCAGAGATGATAAAGGCAAAGATTTTCTTTTGGCACAAGAAAAAGGAGTTGACGTGTATACCAAAGTCGATGACAGCAAATGTAAAGCAGCGCAAGATTATTGGAAAAACAACCAATTGATATGGCAAAAAGTAAGAGCCAAATGGGATAAAGTTTTTGCCAATGACAAAGATGTAACGCTACAAAAATCTGTAAATAACAAACCGCTTTATTCCTTTTTATTTGATTTAAAACCGGAAGCAAGTCAAAAAGAAATTGACGCGATTATTGATTCTTTTATTGCAAAATAAATTTGACAGTACCAACAGTAAATAAAAAATCCAAACTTCTCAGTTTGGATTTTTTGCTTTTACATTCTTTCCGGAACTTCTATTCCCAATAGTTTGAAGGCTGATTTTATGGTTTCGCCCACTTTTTTAGAAAGTTGGACTCTGAAGGTTTTCTTAGTCAAATCTTCTTCGCCTAAAATTGACACTGATTGGTAGAACGAGTTGTATTCTTTCACCAATTCATAGGTATAATTGGCCACCAAAGCCGGACTGTGATTGTGAGCAGCGTTTTGAATTACTTCAGGAAAAAGTTCAATTTGCTTGATAAGTTCCTTTTCTTTTGAATGAAGCACCTCAACTGCGCTCGGTGAAACAATATCGAAATTCGCTTTGCGCAAAATCGATTGGATACGCGCATAAGTATATTGAATAAATGGACCTGTGTTGCCGGCGAAATCTACGGATTCTTCCGGGTTGAACAGAATTTGTTTTTTTGGATCTACTTTCAGAATATAATATTTCAAAGCGCCTAAACCAATCGTTCTGAAAAGTTTGGCTTTTTCTTCTGTTGAATAACCTTCTAATTTACCTAATTCCGTTGAAATTCTACCAGCGGTTTCGGTCATTTCCTCCATTAAATCATCAGCATCTACAACCGTTCCTTCACGAGATTTCATTTTTCCCGAAGGCAATTCGACCATACCGTATGACAAATGGAACAAACTTTCAGCCCAATCAAATCCGAGTTTTTTCAGAATTAAGAACAGTACTTTAAAGTGATAATCTTGTTCGTTTCCAACGGTATAAACCATTCCGCCGACATCCGGAAAATCTTTTACACGTTGGATAGCGGTTCCAATATCTTGCGTCATATAAACTGCGGTTCCATCTGAGCGCAACACAATTTTTCTGTCTAAACCATCTTCAGTTAAGTCAATCCAAACCGAACCATCCGGATCTTTTTCGAAAATGCCTTTTTCTAAACCAAATTGTACTACTTCTTTCCCTAACAAATAAGTATTGCTTTCATAATAATAACTATCGAAATCAACACCCAAATTTTTATACGTTAGGGCAAAACCGTCGTAAACCCATTGGTTCATTTTTTGCCACAATTCAATTACTTCGGGTTTTCCGGCTTCCCAATCTAAAAGCATTCTTTGGGCTTCTACAATGATTGGCGCTTGTTTTTTGGCTTCGTCCTCTGTTTTTCCTTGGGCAATTAAATCATTGATTTGCGCTTTGTATTCTTGGTCAAATTTGACATAGAAATTTCCAACCAACTTATCGCCTTTTAAACCGGCTGATTCCGGTGTTTGGCCTTCGCCGAATTTTTGCCAAGCCAACATTGATTTACAAATGTGAATTCCGCGATCATTGATGATTTGGGTTTTGTAGACTTTTTTGCCCGAAGCTTTGATAATTTCGGCCACTGAATACCCTAAAAGATTGTTACGAACGTGACCTAAATGCAGCGGCTTATTGGTATTTGGTGATGAATATTCTACCATTACCGCCTTTTCATTTGGCGAAGCCGAAACGAATCCGAAATTTTCATCAGCTATGATATTGTTGAAGAAATTCAAATAATAATCATCAGAAACAACAATATTTAAAAAGCCTGAAACGACATTAAAACGAACCACATCTTCAACATTGGCTACAAGATAATCTCCGATTTTAGTTCCGATTTCGATTGGATTTCCTTTGATGACTTTCAGCAACGGAAAAATAACCATCGTGATATCGCCTTCAAAATCTTTGCGGGTCAACTGAAACTCTACCCTTTCAACAGTGATATTGAAAAGTTCTTGAATTGCGACTTGAATGTGACTCGTTAAAATTTGTGAAAGCTTCATGTTAATTTATTTATTGGCTGACAAAGATAAACATTAGAAAATAAATTTTTAGGAATTGGTTTTGGAATATAAAAAGTAATAATCAGCAAGTTAAAATCGATGTATTTGTAAGTTTAATACTTAATTAAATTAAATTATCATGCATTTCATCGATTTTATTTGCTTTTAAACGATGATATCATGCATATTTGCTTTGTCAAAATCCCCCAAATCATGAAAAAGCTATTACTAATTATTACAATCTTAACAGTTACATTAGGTTTCTCACAATCTGTAACAGTGAGTACTACTAGTCATTCAGTACCACAATTGGTTAACAACGTTTTAATCAATTCCCCATGTGTATCGGCAACTAACATTACATGGAGCACTGGTTCAAATTTTGGTTCGACCAATGGTATTGGATTCTTTCAAAACACCAATCCCAATTTCCCAATGCAAAGCGGTGTCGTTTTGAGCACCGGAGATGCCTTAAATGCTCCGGGACCAAATACCTCAATTTTAAATGATGGTTCTGCTGCTTGGCCAGGAGATGCGAGTCTTGAAGCTACATTAGCAGCGGCAGGCATTCCGATGGTTTCTTCAAATGCAACCGTATTAGAATTTGACTTTACGCCAATTTCTCCCAATTTTAGTTTTGATTTTATATTTGCTTCAGAAGAATACGGAAATTTCCAATGTCAATATTCTGATGCATTTGCTTTTTTATTGACCAATATGAATACCGGAATTACTACCAATTTGGCTGTTGTTCCCAATACCAATGAACCTATCTCTGTTATAACCATTAGAGATTTTCTATTTAATTCATCTTGTGGTTCGGCTAATTCACAATATTTTGGAAGTTTTAATGGTGGTTCCGGTGCTGCAGGCGCTGCCACTAATTTTAATGGACAAACTACAGTAATGACTGCTGCTTCCGTTTTAACGCCTGGAGTACCTTATCATATTAAATTAGTGATTGCTGATAGATTAGATCCACAGTCAGATTCAGCAATTTTTATGTCCTCTGACAGTTTTAACATCGGACAAGATGTTTTAGGTCAAGATTTTACTTTATCTACCAATACCGCTTTATGTCATGGTGCAAGTTTGACTTTAGATACTGGTTTAAGTGCAACTGAATATTCGTTTGTTTGGTCAAATGGTGAAAGTATAATTCCTAACGAAACAGGCCCTTCCTTAACCATAAATCAAGCCGGAAATTACACTGTAACCTATCTGAATAATAATAATCTTTGTCAACCGATTTCAGATTCGGTAATTGTTGAATACAATGCTGAAATAGTATCGCCGAATCCAAGAGATTTGTTTAGATGTGATACAGGCGCTGCCACTTATACATACAATTTAGATTCCAATACCAGTAGAGTTAAACAAGGATTAGACCCATTAACCGTTGTAACCTATCACCTTTCTGCAAATGATGCTACAAACGACGTAAGCCCTTTGTCATTAGCATATGATAGCACACCAGGACAAGTGATTTATGTTAGAATTGAATTACCGAACGGTTGTTTTACTGTAAAGTCATTTTCTATATTAACTGCACAGGCTCCAACAGCCACACAACCACAAAATTTAACCCTTTGTGCTCGATCACAAACTCAGCTCAACGCTCGATTTGATTTAAACCAACAAAGCGCTGTAATACTGAATGGACAATCTACATCAATTTACACCGTAAGATATTTTACCTCATCAAACAATGCAATAGATAATATCAATCCAATTACGGGTTTAGGAAATTATTTATCAACCGGACAAACTATCTATGTAAGAGTGTATACAACTTCAGACCCATCATGTTTTAACATCACAAGTTTTGATTTAATTGTAACGCCATTACCTATTGTTGACGATTTAGAAGATGTATTAATTTGTTCAAATTATATTCTACAGCCTTTAGTAAATGGAAACTACTTTACTGCAACAAATGGTGGCGGTACTATGATGCATGCCGGTGATGTGATTTCAGAAACAACAACATTGTATATCTATAATCAACCCGGCGGTCCTGGCAGCTGTGGTGCTACTAGTTCTTTTACAATTACAATAATTGACACCACTGATATGACTCCGGATGATGTAGTCAATTGTGGAAGCTATACTTTACCTTCATTAGAGTTGGGAAAATACTACACTGGTCCGGGTGCAACCGGAACGGAAATTCCGGCCGGAACTGTTATCAGTTCATCTCAAACAATATATTATTATTTTATAACAGTGACACCTCCTGTTTGTAATGTTGACTCTAGTTTTACAGTTACCATTATTCCAACCGTTGAAGTTGGAGAAAGAGCTAATGTATTCGAGTGTTCTTCTTATACTTTACCTGCTTTATCTTTAGGAAATTATTTTACAGGTCCCAATGGAAGTGGAACACAACTTGCAGCAGGAACACAAATTACAACCAGTCAAACAATTTATGTTTTTGCCACTACAACCGGCACAACACCATGTAGTGATGAAGATCGTTTTGAAGTAATTATTGGATTAACTCCTCCGCAAAATATTTCACAATGTAACGGTTATACTTTACCACAATTAGCGGTTGGAAATTATTTCACTGGTCCAAATGGAACAGGACAACAAATTCCTGGTGGAACAGTAATCAACACAAGCACAACTGTATATATTTATGCACAAACTACAAGTGGAGGACCAAATTGTACCGATAATTTATTCTTTACTCTAAACATTTCGCAACCGAATATTGATACTTTAAGTGACGTAACAGTTTGTGAGAGTTATACTTTACCAACATTAACCAATGGAGAATATTATACTGAAACTGATGGTACAGGTATGCAGTTATATCCTGGTGATGTGATAATTGCAACCCAAACTCTTTATATTTTCAAAAGATTAAACAGCACTTGTTTTAATCAATCAAGTTTTACGGTTACTATAAATCCTTTGCCTGCTATAAGCTCCAGATCGGACATTGATATCTGTGACCAATATGTATTGACTCCTTTACAAATTGGTAGTTATTACACCGGTCCGGATGGAACAGGAACTATGATTCCCGGAGGAACAGTTATAACAACATCTCAGAGAATTTACATTTATGCCATTTCTAATACTACGCCGGCTTGTAGTGCCCAAAATAGTTTTGAAATAAATATTTTCTCTACCTCTGCAGATGTGGTTGCTGATGTAACAACCTGTGATAGTTTCACTTTGCCAACATTAACACCAAATAATAAATATTTTACGCAATCAGGTGGTCCAAACGGAATTGGGACAGAAATTTTACCAGGAACTGCAATTACTACTAGTCAAACCATTTATATTTATAAAGAGTCTGAAATCAGAACAGCATTCTCTTGTATTGATGAAAACTCATTCAACGTTACTATAAATCACACGCCAGTAATTCCGGCTGTGGCTAATGTTTTTGCTTGTAATTCTTATGTTTTAAACCCATTAACTGTGGGCAACTATTATACAGGTCCGAACGGAACCGGAACTTTATTAAATGCAGGTGAGACTATAACTTCATCTCAAACAGTATATATTTTTGCAAGAACAAATACAACCCCGGACTGTACAAGCGAAACCAGCTTTAACATCACAATTTTCAATGTTGATAATACCCCAAATGTAACTATTTGCGAAAGCTATACTTTACCTGCATTAAGCGTTGGTAACTATTTTACCGGACCAAATGGTACTGGAACACCTTTGGCTGCCGGAACTACATTATCAACATCGCAAACCATATACATTTATGCCCTTTCGCCTTTTACTCCAAGTTGTGCTGATGAGGTTTCATTTACGTTAACCATAATTGATACGCCTATCGCTAATATCGTTCCGGTTGCTCAAAGAACAGTATGTGATGAAGACGGCACAAATGATGGTGTAACTTCTTTTGATTTAACAAGTTTGTCAACTACCGTTTTAGGAACCCAAACCGGCAGCGAGTTTACGGTTGCCTACTACGCAACTTTAGCTGATGCTTCAAACCAATCCAATGCTATTGCAACTACTACACTTTCTACAGTATATGTTAGAGTTAGCAATACCTTAGCAGCAAGCTGTTTTGATATCAAACCAATAACAATTATTGTAAATACTTTACCTGTTCCAACACCGCTGGATGGCGTAATCTGTTTTGACAGTGAAACACAAACACTTTTAAATGCTTACAATATCTTTAGTGGACTCAGTACAGCAACACATACTTTTGTTTGGACAAATGATCAAGGAGTAACAGTTGGAACCGGAAATAATTACACCGCAGTATTACCGGGAGTTTATACCTTAGTCGCTACTCGAATCTCAACAGGATGTAGTTCAGAACCTGTTAATGTGAACGTTGTTGCCTCTGAACCAGCTGTTGTCACCTATACTGTTACAGAAGATTTTTCAGATTCACAATCTATTACTGTTGTTGCTACCGGTCAAGGAAACAATTTTGAATACCAATTGGACAATGGTTCGTTCCAAGACAATCCGGTTTTTGAAAATGTTTTGTCTGGCATACATACTATCACTGTGAGAGATAAATATGGTTGTGGTTCAACTACCATTCAAGCTATAGTAATCAACTATCCTAAATACTTCACACCAAATAGTGATGGAACCCACGACACTTGGAATATCCCAAATTTATCAAACCAACCAACAGCCAATATTACAATCTATGACCGATATGGAAAAACGATTAAACAAATAAGACCAAGCGGAAGTGGTTGGGACGGAACTTACAACGGAAATATGATGCCTTCAGATGATTATTGGTTTGTAGTTACTTATACCGATGAAAATCAAACAACAAAAGAATTCAAGGCGCATTTTGCCATGAAACGATAATTTCAATATTATACATCATCAAAAACTCTCAAAATATTTTTGAGAGTTTTTTTGTTTTTACTGTAACAAATAATTGCTTTCCAAGTCTACTTGGTTGAATAAAATTAACAACTGTTAAAGAATCATCTTTACCAGTAATAATCTCAACATTAAATCATCAATTAAAACAAAATGAAATTTAAATTATTATTTCTTTTAGTAGTCTGTAATTTTTCTATTCTAATGGCTCAAGTTCCATCAACTAACGGTCCTGGTGTAATCACCGGAAAAGTAATAGACAAAAACAGCAAACAACCTATTCCCTATGTGAATGTATCGATTTTAGAAGATGCAAAAATCATCACCGGTGGAATTACTCTGGAAAATGGAAACTTTTCTATCAAAGGTTTGGCTTTAAAAAAATACACCGTTGAAATTCAATTTATTGGATATAAAAAAGTGACCCAAGCAGTTACTTTGTCAGAAAGCGACAAAACCATTAACTTAAACACTATTTCAATTGAAGAAGAAGCAGTACAATTAGCCGGTGTTGAAATTGTAAAAGAACGTTCTACTATCGAGCAAAAAATTGACAGAAAAGTGGTTAATGTTGGTAAAGATTTAATTGCTTCCGGAAATACAGCTTCTGAAATTATGAATAATATTCCAACCGTAAGTGTTGATCCGCAAACGAAAGAATTGAGTTTAAGAGGAAACTCCAACGTAAGAGTATTGATTGACGGAAAACCATCTAACATTGACGCTGCTCAATTGCTACAACAAATCCCGTCATCTTCTATCAAACAAATTGAGTTGATTACCAATCCTTCTGCCAAATACAATCCTGAAGGAATGAGTGGTATCATCAACATTATTTTACACAAAAACTCGCAAGAAGGTTTTAACGGAAGCATCAATTCCGGTGTCACTTTTGGAGTAACTCCGAAAGTAAATTCGGCTTTGAATCTTAATTATAAAGTAGGAAAAGTGAATTTCTACACTAATTATGGTTTCAATCATGGTCAGAATGAAAACGATGGTTATATCAACAGTTTCAGACCTCTTTTGGAAAACAATCAAAAATTTGGTGGTTCAAACTTGAATACTTCTCATCTGATTAAATTAGGTATGGATTATTTTATCAATGAAAAAAATACCATTTCCTTTTACACCAATCAAAACATTGTAAATGGCGGTGGGAATGGCTTTACATTTGCTGACTATGAAAATTCATTGTTGAGAGATTCAAGACAAACTTCTGATTCTGACACTGAAAACTATACGCAAACTTATGATGTTGCTTACAAACATGATTTTACTAAAAAGGGGGAAACTTTCGATTTCCAAGCCAACTTTTCTACTACAAAAAGTCCTGAAATAACGGATTATGAATTCACTCAAACCAATCCAACTTCAACCAGATTCACCAACAACGATATTGAGCGTGATACTGATTATTTGCAAATCAACTTGGATTATGTAAACCCGTTATCGGAAACCGTTAAATTGGAAATTGGTGCCGAAACGCGTCTTCAAAAAATCACCAATGATTTTGACGAAACCATCAGCGAACCTTCTGAATCTTATAACAGACAAGGGAATTCTGCTTTTGAATTCACCAGAAATATCCATTCGTTTTATGCAAACCTAGGAAAGCAATGGAAAAAATGGAGTGTTCAAGCCGGAGTAAGATTAGAACAATATGAAATCGACGGTGATTTTGAAAATGTCGTGACTTCCTCAAATCCGACAGAAAACATTAATGACCAAAGTAATATTAAAGACGATATCTTCTCGGTTTATCCATCGGTATTCTTCAATTATAAAGCGAGTGATAAAGACTCTTTTAACTTTAATTATTCAAGACGTGTTGACCGACCAAGCATCGGACAAATCAGCCCGATTAGAGAATGGACAACACCATTGGTAGAATCAAGAGGAAATCCTTCATTGGAACCGCAATTCACCAACTCTTTTGAAGTAAACTACACCAGAATTACCAAAATCGGTTCTATTACTTCGGGTGTTTTCTACAGACAAATCAATGATGAAATCGGTAGAATCATTTATAAAAACCCTGACAACAACAATCAAGATATCATTTCTTATGACAATTTTGATGACAATAGTGCTGTTGGCGCGGAAGTTTCTGCCAACTTAAAATTAACACCGTGGTGGTCAGTGAATGCCAGTAGTGATGCTTATTTCAAAAAAGTGAGAGGGACGGTTCAAAACGCCAATACCCAAGAACAAGAAAGAGCAGAAGCCGATGTAGTTATCTTCAACGCAAGAATTAACAACAACTTTGTAGCGACCAAAAAATTAAGATTCAATTTATTTGCGATGTACAGAGGAAAAGATTTAGGATTACAGTTTGAAAGAAAACCTATGTATAAAATGGATATTGGCTCAACTTATACTATTCTGAAAGGAAAAGGAAGTATCACAGCCAGAGTAAATGACGTTTTTGAAACGATGCATTTTGCTTTTGACGGAAGTATTCCTTATCGTCAAGTCGGAGCCTTTTACTGGGAAAGTCAAACATTCTACGTAGGATTCAATTATATGTTTGGTGGCGGTAAAAATAGTGCTATGCAACGCAAGCAAAGAGATCAAAACGAAACACAAGGTAGTGGTGGCCTTTTATAATTATCACAAGGATTATTTGAATTAGTTGTTATGAAAAAGCCAAACGTAAAGTTTGGCTTTTTCTATTTATAAAAGTTAGGTTTCTACCACTTTATGATGGCACTTGCCCAAGTAAATCCACTACCGAAAGCCGCTAAAACAATCGTATCGCCTTCTTTGATTTTACCTTGCTCCCAAGCTTCAGTCAAAGCAATCGGAATGGAAGCCGCAGTGGTATTTCCATATTTTTGAATGTTATTGAATACTTGGTCATCGGTCAATTTGAATTTTTGCTGAATAAACTGTGAAATTCTCAAATTCGCCTGATGCGGAATCAATAAATCAATGTCAGAAACCTGTAAATTATTGGCTTGCAAGCCTTCGTTAATCACTTCGCTGAAACGAACTACCGCATTTTTAAACACAAATTGTCCGTTCATATAAGGAAAGTAACTTTCGTCTTCCGGATTATTCTCTGCGATAATATCAGTAACCCATCTTCCGCCCATTCCGGGTGCTAAAACCGCTAATTCTTTCGCGTGTTCTCCTTCTGAATGCAAATGAGTTGACAAGATTCCTTTAGACACATCTTCCTCTCTACTCAACATTGCGGCTCCGGCACCATCCCCAAAAATAACCGAAACACCTCTACCTCTATCGGTCATGTCTAATCCTAAAGATTGCAACTCAGAAGCGACAACCAAAATATTTTTATACATTCCGGTTTTGATGTATTGATCGGCAACAGATAAGGCATAAATAAAACCCGAACATTGGTTGCGAATGTCCAAAGCACCAATCGTTTTCAATCCCAATTCTTTTTGCAAAGCCACACCAGGACCGGGAAAATAAAAATCGGGTGAAATAGTAGCGAATACTATAAAATCTATATCGTCATTAGCAACACCTGAACGTTCTATAGCAATTTTGGCCGCTTTTACGCCCATTGTAGTGGTGGTATCTTCACCTCTTTTGATGTGTCTTCTTTCTTTAATGCCGGTTCGTTCCTGAATCCATTCGTCATTGGTATCCATTATTTTGGCCAAATCATCATTGGTCACCACATTATCCGGAACATAAAACCCTAAACCTGTTATTTTGGAGTGAAACATATTCTTTGCTTATTTAATAAAATGAGAACAGCAAATTTAACAATCTTATATTTCTAAAAGCCCTTTTTGGATTCAATTTTGAAAATTAGCAAAAATGACCAATCCTTAGCCGTTGTTTTTCAGGATTAAATTTAACAAAATCTTAAAATTATTGTAACCATTATAAAGTAATTTAGACCAACTATTTAAATCAATTTTAAACCAACTAACAGCATATGAAATTACATCTTACCCTTCTTTTATTAGTCGGATTGGGATTTTCTTCTTGGGCTCAAGAAAATCTGAATTATCAAAAACCTTCCGCTGAAATTTTGGCTTTAGCCGATTATGATCGCTCGCCTTCAGTCAGTATGGATTCTAAAAAAGAATACATGCTTTTGAGTTACCGAAATACCTATAAAACACTCGACGACCTGAATCAAGAAGAAATGCGTTTGGGTGGTTTAAGAATTAATCCGATTACTAATATCTCAAGCACCGTAACTTACATCAACAATTTGAAGTTGCGAAAAGTAAGCGACAAAGTTGAAACACAAGTTTCAGGTTTACCCCAAAATCCTCGAATCACCAACATTTCTTGGTCACAAAACGAAAAGAAAATTGGGTTTACCAACACGACAAATACCGGCGTTGAACTTTGGGTAATTGATGTCGTTACGGCTTCCGCCAAAAAAGTTACGAATGACAATTTAAATGCCAACTTAGGAAATCCATACAGTTGGATGAAAGACAATGAAACGCTTTTGGTAAAAATGTTGCCAAAAAATCGCGCTGCTTTAATCGACAATAAAAAAGACTTGCCAAAAGGACCGACGGTTTCGACCAGCGATGGTTCAAAATCACAAAACAGAACCTATCAGGATTTATTAAAAAACAAAACAGATGAAGCTAATTTTGACGCCTTAGTAACTTCGGAATTGTATAAAGTATCGTTATCAGGGAAAACAGAACTATTCAAATCGGCTGACATTTATGCCGGAGAAAGCTTCTCGCCTGACGGGAATTATTTGATGATTACGACCATTTTAAAACCTTATTCTTATATCGTTCCGCTGAGTCGTTTTCCACAAAAATCAGTCGTTTATGATCTAACCGGAAGAGAAGTTAAAGTAGTGAACGAAGTTCCATTGAGTGAAGTAATTCCTAAAGGTTTTTCATCGGTTAGAAAAGGAAAAAGAAGCATGAATTGGAGAGCTGACAAGCCGGCAACGCTTTCCTATGTTATCGCTTTAGACGAAGGAGATCAAGCCAAAAAAGTTGATTTCAGAGATGAAATTTTCAATTGGGATGCACCATTTTCGGCCAAACCAAAATCGGTTCTCAAAACCCAACAACGTTTTGCCGGAATCATTTGGGGCAACGAAACAACTGCGATTGCTTATGATGATTGGTATGATACTCGCAACCAAAAAACGTATTTATTCAATCCGTCAAATCCGGCTCAAGCACCAAAAATCATTTGGGATAGAAATTCTCAGGACATTTATTCCGATCCGGGTAATTTTGAAACCAAAAGAAACCAATACAATCGCTATGTGTTGGCCATCGAAAATAACAACACTTACTTAATGGGTGACGGTTTTACCAAAGAAGGACAATTTCCATTTATTGACGAATTCAATCTGGCTACGCTAAAATCTAAACGTTTGTATAAATCTACCTTCAAAGACAAAAAAGAGGATTTACAATCGATTGAAGATTTCAAAAAAGGCGATGTTTTGGTACAAATTCAGTCTAAAAATGACTTTCCGAATTACTATTTCAGAAACATCAAATCGGGAAAACTAACCCAAATCACCAACTTTAAAAACCCTTTTGAAAGCATTAAAAATGTTTACAAAGAAGTGATTAAATACAAAAGAAAAGACGGTGTAGAGCTATCCGGAACTTTGTATTTACCGGCCGGATATGACCGAAATAAAAAAGCGGAGAAATTACCTTTGTTAATTTGGGCTTACCCTGAAGAATTTAAAGACAAAAGCAGCGCTGGCCAAAGCAACAAAAACCCAAATGAGTTTACGTTTCCAAACTACGGCTCGTTTATCTATTGGGTAACCAAAGGTTATGCGGTGTTAGACGACGCTTCTTTCCCAATTATTGGCGAAGGTAAAACGGAACCAAACGACACTTTTATGCCACAATTAATCGCCAATGCAGAAGCAGCGATTGATGCAGTTGATAATCTAGGTTATATCAACCGTAAAAAAGTAGCGATTGGTGGTCATTCTTATGGTGCTTTTATGACGGCTAATTTATTGACACATTCTAATTTATTCGCCTGCGGAATCGCCCGAAGTGGTGCTTACAACAGAACTTTGACCCCTTTTGGTTTCCAAAGTGAGCAAAGAAATTATTGGGATGTACCGGAAATATACAATGGCATGTCGCCGTTTATGAATGCCGATAAGATGAAAACACCATTGTTATTAGTTCATGGTGAAGCCGATAACAATCCGGGCACTTTTACTTTGCAATCTGAGCGTTATTTCCAAGCGTTGAAAAATTTAGGTGCGCCGGTTCGTTTGGTATTACTACCAAAAGAAAGCCATGGTTATGCGGCCAAAGACAATATTCTTCACTTGCTTTGGGAACAAGACCAATTCCTTGAAAAGTATTTGAAAAACTAAAAAAGAAACCCTGAGATTAATCGATTTCAGGGTTTTTTATTTTGAGACAAATGGTCGTTCCGATGGGAATATCAGTTGGATTTTCAAAGAAAATGGTTTCTTCACCTCGCTTAGCTTCCATCAAATAATGACTGCCTTTGTAAAAACTATTGACGATTTCAACTTCTAATTCCGATTTGAGAACCACTTTCAGTTGGTGTGGAAAAATATATTGAATCTTACTATTAACTTCTATTTCATTGACATCTCCAAAAAGTGAACCGATGTATTTACTGGTTGGATTTTGGTATAATTTCTTTGGAGAATCAGCAACAATGATTTTTCCGTTTTGCATCACAATAACTTCATCTGCAAATGACAATACATCCGAGCTGTCGTGTGTGGCAACTATGGTCGTGATTTGTTTGTCTTTTAGATAAGCAAATAACTTTCGGCGCAAACTGTTCTTTCTAAAATTGTCAATATGGCTAAACGGCTCGTCTAACAACAATACTTCGGGTTCAAGCGCCAAAACTCTCGCCAAAGCCACGCGTTGCATTTGTCCACCACTTAAAAATTGGGCTTTACTATTAGCATGCTCCTTCATTTCGACGATTTCCAATAATTCTGCAATGCGTTCTTTTTTCTTATCAGCATAAATGTTCGACAGGTATTTCCCCACGTTTTCAGCAACCGTTATAAAAGGCATTAAGTCAAAATCTTGTGCCAAATATTTCATATAGTCCATCCCTGGAATCAAATGATATTTCGGCCCTAAAACTTCATTTTCGTTCCAATAAACACTTCCTTCATTTAAATCATATAAGCCATAAACGAGTTTGAGCAACGTGCTTTTTCCGCAACCGCTTTCACCAATTACCGCCAAGTTTTTACCTTTTTCTAATTCAAAAGAAAGGGCTTTTAATGTAGGTTTATCTTTATAAGAAAAGGAAATGTTTTGGACTTTCAGCATAGGATTAAGGAATTGGTGCCGATTTTAAATTTAAAAAAGTATGCAATTTTGCCATACTTCGCATTGTTTTTATTGTAAAAATCCTCAACTTTGTTAGGATTATTGTTTATTGACGGAATTAAATAATTTAGTACGCACGATTTTCAAATATACTTTGAAATATGAAATTGAAGTTAATTATTTTTCTAATTCTTGTTTTGGCCGCCTACAAAACAGCCGCTCAGGTGGGAATCAACACAACTTCACCCGAAGCTCAATTGGATATTCGTTCGAGTAATCAAGCTACTCCTACCAATACCGATGGCGTATTAATCCCTAAAATTGACCTATTCCCGGTCACAAATCCAACTGCATTACAACAAGGTATGTTAGTATATCTTACCACTACAGCAACATTTGCAAGTAGTAGTCGAAATCCTGGTTTTTATTATTGGGACAATGCTTCAACAAATTGGATTGGAATTCAAACCAGTGCCGCTGTGGATTGGAGTATTTTGGGAAATGCAGGTACAAATCCGAGCACCCATTTTTTAGGAACAACAGACAATCAAAACATTGTTTTTAAAAGATTTAATACTAGAGCTGGATTTATTGGTGACCCAACTTATGATGGAGGTTTTAATTCCAACAACGGAAACACCTCTTTTGGCGCTAATTCAATGCTTAATCCTACCATTAATTTTGGAACTCAAGCTGGTGTAAGAAATACAGCTTTTGGGGTAAATGTAATGCCTAATTTATCAACAGGAAGATTAAATGTCGGTCTAGGTGAATTTGCTTTATTCTCAAATACTACCGGAATTACAAATACAGCCATTGGTTCGGGAGCATTATTTTCTAATAGTTCGGCCAATAATAATGTGGCTGTCGGAAGAAATGCTTTAACGACCTCTAATAGCGATAATAATACTGCAGTGGGCTTTGCGTCTTTGCGCCAAAATGCCTCAGGAACCAACAACACGGCCTTGGGATATGAAGCTTTACGAAATGTATTGGGTAGCGGAAACGTCGGTATAGGATATCAAGCGGGAAGATTAGAAACCGGAAGCAATAAATTGTACATAGAAAATTCGAATGCTAATGCTTCAAATGCTTTGATTTATGGTGAATTTGACAACAACATACTAAGAACAAACGGAACGCTTCAAGTGGGAAACCCTGCTACAACCGGTTATGCTTTTCCAACCGGACGTGGAACTAATGGTCAATTTTTACAAACAGATGGCGCCGGAGTTACAACTTGGGCCACTGTTCCTGTTAATACTGTCCAACCATATAACACTACCGGAGCAGCCACCGGAATTTATGATGTTTCCTTAACCGAGTACACTGTAAGGGTTTTTGGTGGCGTCTCTGAAGTCAGATTACCGGCTGCCGCTAGCAATATAGGTAAAGTCTTTATAATCATCGGAAGTAATACCATAACAAGTAAAATTTTCTCAACTCTAGGTGGCGGCATCTACGATGATGTATCTGGTACAAATATCACAGTGTTAAATCCAAATACACGATATATGGTGCAAAGTGATGGCACTAATTGGATTGTTATTGGGAATTAAATTATCTTTTAAACTTAAAAAGATAAGAGCGACAGGACTCAAACGTGGAGTGTCGCTCTTACCAACCTAACCAATAAATAAACAATTTTAACTCGGTATATATTTTTCAAATGACTTTGTGTCAATTCGGGCTTTTAAATCGTGTAATAAATTATACAATCCGAAGAACGTTCTGTTGATGTATAAAAAGTGTTTAGAACCTCTATTCCCATTCATTTTTCTGAGTTGGGTATCTTTAGAAAAATCTTCTCCCATTTGGGCAATTTTGCCAAAGAAATCCTCATCGGAAAAATCAAAATAATCACCATGAAACGGTTTGGTAAACAAACTCAACAAATCATGAAATATTTTGGTGAAATATTCAATTTCTTGTTTACTGTCGTCATGACGCAATATTTCTAATTCATATAACTTTTCGTTGAACAATTTTGGATTACCAATAATTTCAGGCTTTGCCAATTCAAAATACGGAACATAAAATTCATCGGGAACATGTTTTATGCAACCAAAATCTATCGCCACCAAATAATTTTCAGCATCTATCAAAAAGTTTCCCGGATGCGGATCGGCATGTACTTGTTTTAAGTAGTGCATTTGGTACATATAAAAATCCCATAACGCCTGACCGATTTTATCACCTTTCACCCTATCTTGATTGTGCGACGTGAATTCTGAAAGGTGTTCGCCATCAATCCATTCCATCGTTAAAATCTTCTCCGAAGAAAACTCAGGATAATATTTTGGGAAACGCAAATTGTCAATTTTACTACACCAATCCGATACTTCTATACTTTGTTTTAATTCCAAAATATAGTCGGTTTCTTCAAGCAATTTGTTTTCAACTTCTTGAAAATATTTATCAGAATCTTTCCCTTTGATATTAAACATTCTAACAGCAAAAGGTTTCACCAACGCCAAATCAGAACTAATACTATCCGCTACTCCTGGATATTGGATTTTCACAGCAAGCTTTTTCCCATCTTTAGTTGCTTTGTGTACCTGACCGATACTCGCCGCATTCATAGCGTCCGGAGTGAAGGAATCATATAATTCTTCGGGATATTTCCCTAAATATTTTTTAAAGGTTTTTCGAACCAATGGCGCTGACAAAGGCGGAACCGAAAATTGTGACAATGAAAACTTATCGACATACGCTTGTGGCATAATGCTTTTGTCCATGCTCAACATTTGAGCGACTTTCAAGGCACTTCCCTTTAAGTTTTTCAATCCATCATAGATGTCTTCGGCATTGCTTTCGTTTAATTTGTCGCGGTTCAATGATGGATTCACTATTTTTTCACCATAATAAGCGACGTAGTTTCCTCCTACTTTGATTCCGGTTTTGACCAATTGACTAGCGCGTTCTATTTTACCCGTTGGTATTTTGTCTAATGTTTTCATTTATTGCATTTTTTCTTTCCATAGAAATTTGCCCAAATCAAACAAACTTTCCAGGGGTTTAGTATCTAACAAATCGACTACTGTATTCACAGATTTCTCAATCAAAACATCGGTTTTCTCGAATCCTTTTGACGTATCATCCATCCAAAATTTCAATATGAATAAGAACTGTAGCCAAGCACCTTCAGAGAAAACAGGTTCGGTTACTTTCGCTACTTTCCCGAATGGCTCTGAAGGTTTTGACTTTATTTTATTTACGATATATTCTTTAAAATGGTTTCTGAAAAGTTTTAAATTTTTCAAATTTTTCAATCCTTCTTTATTTTCTTTGAGTGAAAATAAGACATAACTTCTGTTTAAAGTCAAAACTTCAAACAGCGTAAAACAAAGTGTTAACAATTTATCCTTATCCAAATAGTTTTCAAAGGCTGCCTCTTTTTCAATAGTAGTTACAGCATTATCAAAAAACTTTAACCATATGGTTTGCTTGACAATATCGAGTGACCCAAAGAAGGCATAAAAATCACTTTCTTCAATCTCATGCTTCTTGCAAAAAGCATAAGCATTTCTGGGTTCTTCATTGGTTTCTAAAACATCATTCATGTACAATTCGATTAAGTAATTGTCATCAATTGCGTTTTTCTTTGCCTTAGCGCGTTTTGTTGTTGCCATAGTGTTGATTTTAAAAGCCATGTAAAATTACAACTGTTTAATTATTTAAGAAAATAAGTAAACAAAAAGTTTTGTTAAATGTTGTTCAAAAAAAATGAAAATAAAAAAAGCGTTCACTTGTGATGAACGCTTTTAAATATATTGAAATAATTTTTATTTACCGGCTTCTTTTTGAGCTTCTTGAACCATTTTCTCATTAGCTGTAATGGCAA
The DNA here is from genome assembly GCF_003634615.1 of Flavobacterium sp. 102. Classification (NCBI taxonomy): domain Bacteria; kingdom Pseudomonadati; phylum Bacteroidota; class Flavobacteriia; order Flavobacteriales; family Flavobacteriaceae; genus Flavobacterium; species Flavobacterium sp. 102. The sequence goes on from NZ_RBKX01000001.1 coordinate 3,754,517, forward strand.
ACTCTACGCGACGGTTTTGACTTCTTCCTTCCGCAGTATCATTAGATGCAATTGGATCAGCAATACCTAAACCTGTAGTGGTAAATCTTGCTGATGACAATCCTTTTCCGGCCAAATAAGTTCTTACTGAAGCAGCTCTTTGCTCAGATAGATTCAAATTATATTCCGGACTTCCGGTAATATCAGTATACCCATAAATTTGGATATTGGTGTCAGGATACTGATTAAATACAGGAACCAATTTATCCAAATTAGCTTTAGCAGCAGCAGTTAAGGTTGATTTATTAGTATCAAAACGCACTGCATTTTCCCCTAAAACCAATCGAATTCCTTCACCAACTCTTTCGACTTGTGCACCGGGCAAAGCGGATTCAATTTCTCTGGCCTGTTTGTCCATTTTGTTACCAATAACTCCACCGGCAACACCTCCGATAACGCCGCCAAGAACAGCACCTAAAGCACCATTTCCGCCTTTTCCAACATTATTTCCTAAAATCCCGCCTAAAACGGCACCGCCAACAGCTCCAATAGCTACACCACGTTGTGAATTACTGGTATTTTTTACCGCTTCACAACTAGTGAAAACCGTTGATAAAATCATTAAACTTCCTAATAAAATTGCGCTATATTTTTTCATGTTTCTTTTAATTTAATTTTTCAAATTGATATACTACATCAGTTAAAGTTCCTCCTACATTGATTTTATCTATCAACTGAAAAGAACTGCCGGTTTGATTGGCTACTCTTAAAACGTAACCTGACTTAACCGTTTTTGCTTTAGATTCATCCAATATTTTCAATACAAATTCACCTTCTTTGTTAATAAACCAAGAGATTGGCGTAGAATAGGCTGTACAACTTGAACTGTTTAAAGCCATATTTCCTTTGTTACTCATAGAAACAAATTTCCAAGTACTTCCGATAAAACATTTGGAATCAGCGAGGTCAAACGAAGTAACTTTAATCACTTCTGAACCGGGATAATACACTGAAGAAACCCTCCATTCTCCTTTAATAGCCATCTGAGATTTTGAATCAATCTTAGTACTAGTAGCAGAATTCGATTTACAAGATAAAATCAAAACCGATAATAAACTTAGTAAAATAATTTTTTTCATCTTATATATATTTATGTTTTGTATTGGCAAATATACGGTCATTTTTGATTACATTTTTACATAATTTCTGATAATGATTGTAGAATTGTTACTACGTCAATTTGTCATAATCAACATAATTGGTATTAGTTTTGACAAGAGTATTTCCAAATTGTTTAATTAAAAAATCTAAATATGACAACAGGAAAAATTAATGTATCAGTAGAAAACATCTTTCCGCTAATCAAGAAGTTTTTATACAGCGACCACGAAATTTTCTTGCGCGAATTAGTATCCAATGCAACGGATGCAACTTTAAAATTAAAACATTTAACCAGTATTGGCGAAGCCAAAGTAGAATATGGCAATCCAATCATTGAAGTAAAAATCGACAAAGAAGGCAAAAAATTACACCTTATCGACCAAGGCTTGGGAATGACAGCCGAAGAAGTGGAAAAGTACATCAACCAAGTCGCTTTCTCCGGAGCTGAAGAGTTTTTGGAAAAATATAAAGACTCTGCCAAAGATTCAGGGATTATTGGTCATTTTGGCTTAGGTTTCTATTCTGCTTTTATGGTAGCCGAAAAAGTAGAAATCATCACCAAATCATTCAAAGACGAACCGGCAGCACATTGGACTTGTGATGGCAGTCCGGAATTTACTTTGGAACCGCATGACAAAACCGACAGAGGAACGGAAATCATCTTACACATCGCCGAGGATTCTCTGGAATTTTTAGAAGAGTATAAAATCAATGAATTGTTGACCAAGTACAATAAATTCATGCCGGTGCCGATTAAATTTGGTACCCGAACTGAAAAAATCGAGCAGAAAAAAGGAGAATCTGTTTCTGAAGAAAACAAAGACAACATCTTTACCGAAGTTGAAGTAGACAATATCATCAACAACCCAAATCCGGCGTGGACAAAGCAACCGGTAGATTTGACTGAGGAAGATTATAAAAATTTCTACCGCGAATTGTATCCAATGCAGTTTGAAGAACCTTTGTTCAATATTCATTTGAATGTAGATTATCCTTTCAACTTAACCGGAATTTTATATTTCCCGAAAATGTCGGCCGATTTGCAAATGCAAAAGGATAAAATCCAATTGTACCAAAATCAGGTTTATGTAACCGATAATGTAGAAGGAATTGTACCTGAATTTTTAGGAATGCTAAAAGGCGTAATCGATTCTCCGGATATTCCGTTGAACGTTTCTCGTTCAGGATTACAAGCTGATAGCAATGTGAAGAAAATTTCAAATTACATTACCCGCAAAGTAGCTGATAAACTAAAAGGTTTGTTTACTGAAAACCGTGAAGATTTCGAGAAAAAATGGAACGATATCAAAATCGTTTTAGAATACGGAATGCTATCGGAACCAAAATTCTATGAAAAATCAGGTGACTTTGTTTTGTATCCAACGGTTGATAACCAATATTATACTTTAGCAGAATTGAAAGAAGCCATCACTGCCAACCAAACCGACAAAAACGGAAAATTAGTGGTTTTGTACACTTCGAACAAAGATGCCCAACACGGTTATATCGAAATCGCTAAAGAAAAAGGTTATGAAGTAATCTTGTTAGATTCACCAATCGTTTCGCATTTGATTCAAAAATTAGAATCTGACAACGAGAACCTAACTTTCACTCGTGTAGATTCTGACCATATCGACAAATTAATTCAAAAGGAAGACACTCAAATTTCGAAATTATCGGAAGATGAATCAACCCAATTGAAAACAGTTTTAGAAGAAATTGTACCAAAAACCAATTATTCTGTTCAACTGGAGCCGTTGGACAGCAACGCAGCACCGTTCATCATCACGCAACCGGAATTTATGCGAAGAATGAAAGAAATGAGTCAAACCGGTGGCGGTGGCATGTTCGGTATGGGCAATTTCCCGGAAATGTATAACTTGGTGGTAAACACCAACTCAGATTTGGCGACAACCATTTTAAATACTTCCGACAAATCGGCTCAAGAAAGTTTGGTAAAACAAGCTTTAGACTTGGCCAAGATTTCTCAAGGTTTACTAAAAGGCGAAGAATTAACGGCTTTTGTGAAGAGAAGTTTTGAGTTGATTAAGTAAAAAGGGATTAGAGATAAGCAATTAGAAACCTGTGAGTGAAAGCTTGCAGGTTTTTTTGTATGTTTGATAATGCTTAAACAATATTCAACATGAAAAAAGCACTAAAAATTATATTTATCACTCTTTTGGTTTTTTATGTTTTAATGAAGATTTTCAATCTTACAGGAGTATTAAATGTATTTACAGTCAATGGAATTTCGAGTGAACCGAATATTAAGGCTAATTCCAGAATTATATCAAGTAACTTTTTCACTCCTAAAGTTGGGGATTTCATAATGCTGAAGCTTAATGATACGCTAACAGTAGTGCATCGTCTTTGTGCCCGGGAAAATGACAAAGTTGAAATCAAAGATGGCATTTTATATGTTAATAATAAAAATTCAGATGAAAAGCTCAGTTTAATGTATCGCTACAAAATGCCTTCGAAAAAGTTTGTAGACAATCAGATATACGGTAGAATTCCATCTCACATTATGATGCAAATGGAGGAAAATGACACTGTTTACGCTTTTCTAAGTGACCAAATTGCAAAAGAATTACATATTGAATCTTCAAGAATTATTCATAAAAAAGGAGTAGCTGACGAACATATCAAAAAAGTACACCACAAGGATTGGAATAAAGATAATTTTGGCCCGATAACAATACCCGTTGGAAAAATCTTTGTTCTTGGCGACAACAGAGACAACGCTGAAGATTCGCGTTATATTGGCTTAATTGACAACTCAAAAATAGTTGGCACTGTAATTTATAAATAATAATAACCATGACACTAAACATAGAAACTCCGGCCCTATTATTCTCAGCAACTTCTTTGATATTGTTGGCTTATACCAATCGGTTTTTGACCATTGCGCAAATTGTGCGCAGTTTGAAAAAACATTATGACGAAGTACATACCAAAAGCATTTTACTGCAAATCAGAAACCTCAACTTGAGACTTTCTTTGATTCGCTATATGCAACTTTTTGGGGTTTTGTGTTTGTTTCTTTCCGTGTTTGCGATGTTGTGTTTGTTTGTTGAATTACAAACGGCAGGGATTTATCTTTTTGCCGCCAGTTTATTGTGTTTATTGACTTCATTGGGTATTTCGTTTTGGGAAATTAGCATCTCGGTTACGGCTTTGCGTTTGCATTTGAGTGATTTGGAAGAAGAAGAGAAAAAAAAGTAAAAAACTTACACTTTATTTTATATCTTTATCGCTATCAAACAGTTACCAACTAAACCAACACCAATGAAACAAAAACTACTATTCCTTTTTTTATTGAGTTTTTCTTTAGTTATTGCTAAGCCTAACAAAACCGTTGATGGTCCGGCGATTGGTTTAAAGATGACAGGAGGTTTTGGAGGCGGTCCATCTTCTATTCAATTTTCTTTTTACATTAAGAACATTGGCACCGAGACCTTAACTAATATATACATAACAGAAGCACCCGGTACATCTCCTATTACATACTACTTCACTCCTATTGCCAGTTTAGCTCCCGGTGAAGAAATTAGTTATCTGTATGGACATAAAGATGCCATGTGTTATGATGTAAGCCAAACCATTGTTCATGCTACAACAACTGGAGGAAGTGAAATAACCGATTTATCTTCAGATCCTTTTCAATATGAAACCGTGAATGGAAACTTTTCTTATGGTTCTTATTATAATGACATCCCTACAAGCAGTTATTATCAGGATTATATCACTGGAGTTTCTCAAAACGGAACCTATTATGATCTAAACAGTAACAATATAGTTGACGTTGGTGATGTTATCAATTATACCTATCTATTTCAGGGATTCGTCAACCCTATTTTTTACGATGACAATGCTATCATTTCAGACATGATTTATTCGTCAGGTCAAGTTTCAGCAACAGGCATTCATTATATTACTCAAGCCGAAATAAATATGGGTTATGTTTATAACTCTTCACATGTAATATACCAATCTCAATGTTGGGGCTCAACTTATCTTGAATTCGAAGATGAATCCGTTTGTTATAGCTGCCCCAATCCTAATAATGCCAATATTATCACTAAGATAAGCAATTTACAACCACATAAAATATCAGGAAATATAAAATTCAATAACAATAATGACAATTGTAATACCGGTATCAATTTACCACAGCGAAGAGTTGACACTTCCGATGGGACTTATAACTATACAACATACACCAACACTAGTGGTGACTATCATATTATAATCCCAAATATGTATGGAAATTATACCACAACGGCTACGACTAATTTAAACCCCAATTTTACTTCTAATCCCATTTCAATAGCAACCACAACTTATAATTCAGGTGTGCCCGTTAATTATAATAACAATGATTTCTGCTTTAGTGCTATTACAGATTTTGCCGATTTAAGTGTTTCAATGCACAATAGTAACGAGGCAATTCCGGGAAATACGGCAGGCTACTACATTAGCTTTTGGAACAATGGCACAACCAATTTGAGCGGGAGCATTCAATTGACTTTTGACGGTGGTAAATTGACTTTTGCCAATGCCACTCCAAGTCAAAACAATGCTACAACAAATACTTTAACATGGAATTACACCAACCTTCAGCCGTTTGAACACCATAACATTCATTTGACTTTAAATGTTCTTACACCACCCACTGTAAACATCAATGATTTATTAAATTTTACTGTAGTCTCTAATCCAATTGTCGGAGATAATACTCCTGCCAATAATACTTTTTCTTGGAATCAAACGGTCAGAAGTTCCTTTGATCCGAATGACAAAACCGTAATCGAAGGCGCTTATATTACTACGGCTGAAGCCAATAATTACTTGACTTACCTGACTCGTTTTCAAAACTCCGGAACTGCTAATGCAACTACTGTAGTTATCAAAGAAACGTTAGATACCGATTTGGATTGGAATACATTTGAACCAATTGCTTCCAGTCATGAAGCCAATATTCAAATCAGAACCGGAAATGACTTGACCTATACCTTTTCCAATATTGATTTACCTTATGAATCCGCAAACGAACCAGCAAGTCATGGATGGATGGTTTACCGAATTAAACCCAAAAGCAATTTTGCCATTGGTGATGTTGCAAGTTCAAAATCTGACATTTATTTTGATTACAACCCGCCAATTATAACCAATACAGTCACAACTCAAATGGTTGCTTTGTCTATTACGGATAATGTTAAAGGCAATTTTGCTTTGTATCCGAATCCAACTTCAAGTTATTTCACCATTGCCATGCAAACCGAAATGAATGCCCAATATCAAATTTTTGACCTCAATGGAAAACACCTGGAAAGCAATACTGTTGTAAGTTTAAAACCAATAGACATCAGTGCTTTTCAAAGCGGATTCTATTTCGTGACTATCAATACTGAATTAGGAAAAGCAACTTATAAATTAGTTAAAAACTAACCTTAAAAAGTCCCGATAACTCGGGATTTTTTATTTATTTACTTAAATACATTTTTCTTCGTGAGTACAACTCATAAAACTGGTCGTCTTTTAGATCATCTATAAACAAAATGCTCTCTCCCGTAGATTTCATTTCTGGCCCAAGTGCTTTATTGACATTCGGGAATTTGCTAAAGGAGAAAACCGGTTGCTTAATCGCATAACCTTTCAATTGAGGATTGAATTTGAAATCGGTGACTTTATTTTCGCCCAACATCACCTTCGTGGCATAATTTACATACGGTTCGCCATAAGCTTTCGCGATAAATGGCACTGTACGCGACGCTCTCGGATTGGCTTCAATGATGTAAACGATATCGTCTTTGATGGCAAATTGGATGTTGATTAAACCAACAGTTCTCAAAGCCAACGCAATTTTCTTCGTATGGTCTTTGATTTGTTGCATTACAAACTCGCCCAAGTTAAACGGTGGCAAGGTTGCATTCGAATCACCTGAGTGAACACCACAAGGTTCGATATGTTCCATGATTCCAATAATGTAGACGTTTTCTCCGTCACAAATCGCATCCGCTTCGGCTTCAATCGCTCCGTCTAAATAATTATCTAGAAGCAGTTTATTTCCGGGAATATTTTTCAATAAATCGATAACGTGTTCTTCCAACTCTTGTTTGTTGATGACAATTTTCATGCCTTGCCCTCCTAAAACATACGAAGGACGAACCAACAACGGGAAATCAAGTACATCCGCTAAAGCTGAGGCTTGATCCGCATTTTCGGCTACGCCAAACTTTGGAAAAGGAATTTTCAACTCGGTCAACAAGTCTGAAAATCTTCCTCTGTCCTCGGCTAAATCTAAAGCATCAAAAGAAGTTCCTAATATTTTGATGCCGTAACGGTCTAATTTTTCGGCTAATTTCAGAGCAGTTTGTCCGCCCAATTGCACGATTACACCTTCCGGTTTTTCATGTCTGATTATATCATAAATGTGTTCCCAAAATACCGGCTCAAAGTATAATTTATCTGCCGTATCAAAATCGGTTGAAACCGTTTCCGGATTACAATTGATCATGATGGTTTCATAACCACATTCTTTAGCAGCTAAAACGCCGTGTACGCAAGAGTAATCAAACTCAATTCCTTGCCCGATTCTGTTTGGTCCTGACCCTAAAACCACGACTTTCTTTTTTGGTGTAACAATGCTTTCGTTGTGAACGTATCTTTCTCCGGTTGCCGTTTGGATTTCGGCTTCGAATGTTGAATAATAATAAGGTGTTAAAGCTTTAAATTCGGCCGCACAAGTGTCAACCAATTTGTAAACCCTTTTCACATTCATATCATCGCGCAATTTGTAAACCTGACTTTCCAAACAGCCCATCATGTGTGCAATTTGGCGGTCACCGCAACCTTTTTGTTTGGCTTCGAGTAATAATTCTTTTGGTAAAGTGTCAACTTTGTAATTGGAGATTTCTCTTTCCAATAAGTATAACTCTTCGTATTGTTTCAAAAACCACATGTCGATTTTAGTGATCTCGTGGATTCTGCTTAGTGGAATTCCCATCGCAATGGCATCATAAATCACGAAAACTCTATCCCAACTTGCGAAAGTCAGTTTCTCGATAATTTGTTCGTAGTTTTTATAGCCTTTTCCGTCAGCTCCGATTCCGTTACGCTTAATTTCTAACGACTGAGTCGCTTTGTGCAACGCTTCTTGGAACGAACGCCCAATGCCCATCACTTCCCCAACCGATTTCATTTGAAGTCCTAACGTTCGGTCTGAGCCTTCGAATTTGTCGAAGTTCCAACGCGGGATTTTTACAATTACGTAATCCAAAGTTGGTTCGAATAAAGCCGAAGTTGATTTGGTGATTTGGTTTTGCAGTTCATTAAGATTGTATCCTAAAGCCAATTTTGTCGCCACTTTCGCAATCGGATAACCGGTTGCTTTTGATGCTAAAGCAGAAGAACGAGAGACACGCGGATTGATTTCAATGGCCACGATATCTTCTTTTTCATCCGGTGAAACGGCGAATTGCACGTTACAACCTCCGGCAAAATTTCCGATAGAACGCATCATCAAAATGGCATAATCTCGCATTCTTTGAAAAGTCGTGTCTGATAATGTCATTGCGGGTGCAACCGTGATTGAATCTCCGGTATGAATTCCCATCGGATCCATATTTTCAATCGAACAGATGATTACTACGTTGTCGTTTTGATCGCGCAGTAATTCTAATTCGTATTCTTTCCAACCGAGTAAAGCCTTGTCAATTAAGACTTCGTGTATGGGTGATGCTTCTAAACCTCGGGTAAGTAAATCGTCAAAATCTTCTTTTTTGTGTACGAATGCCGCTCCGGTTCCACCCAAAGTAAACGATGGACGGATTACCAATGGAAAACCAAATTCTTGTGCAATTTCTTTTCCTTTTAGGAATGAAGTTGCAGTTTTGGCCGGTGCGGTTGGCACATCAATTCTGGCCAACAATTGTTTGAATTGCTCACGGTCTTCGGTAATGTTGATGGCGTTGATATCGACACCGATTAATCGCACACCGAAATCTTGCCAGATGCCTTTTTCGTCGGCTTCCAAACACAAGTTTAACGCGGTTTGTCCGCCCATGGTTGGTAAAACCGCATCAATTTGTGGATGATTTTTTAAAATCTGAATAATCGATTTGGTGGTTAAAGGCAATAGGTAAACATGATCGGCCATGGAAGGATCGGTCATAATCGTGGCCGGATTGGAATTGATTAGGATTACTTCGATTCCTTCTTCTCTAAGTGAACGAGCAGATTGAGAACCGGCGTAATCAAATTCGCAGGCTTGTCCGATAACGATTGGTCCTGAACCAATAATTAAAACCGATTTGATGGAGTTGTCTTTAGGCATTGTAGTTAGATTTTTAGACTTCTTAGATTTTTAGATCGTTAGACTTCTTAGAATGTTAGATTAATTTGTTGTGTTGTATTATGTTGTGTTTTATGCTTAACTAGCCCCGATGGTAGTGAAAATCCTTTTTATTTGCCATACTGAGCGCAGTCGAAGTATAAAAATAAAAAGATTGTAACGAACAGCGGGAAATAGCTCCTAAAAATTATCAATATTTATGAACAGGTTTAAAAAAAAGCCGCTACTAATAAAAGTAACGGCTTGATATTGATTAGTGGCTAATCATTATTTTTTGTGTCTTGGTTCAGAAGATACAGTCAATTTATGTCTTCCTTTTGCTCTACGACGCGCAAGGACTTTTCTTCCATTTGCAGAAGCCATTCTGTCCATAAATCCGTGTTTATTTCTTCTTTTTCTTTTCGATGGTTGAAACGTTCTTTTGCTCATTGCTCTGTATCTTTAAAATCTTGTTTAATTTCTATGGTATATGGCTGTTTTAAAACCGAGTGCAAATATACAAACCTTTTTTTTTCTGGCAAGTAGTTTTATAAAAATATTTTCAAATCCTTTTATTACCTTTGTGCCACTAAAAATTAAAAGACATGTTTCACAGATTTATTAAATTAATTATAGCGGCGTTGATGGTCGTAGCAGGTATTTGGCAATTTACGGAAGGTAATATCGGGAACGGTATTTTCTTGATTTTATTGACCGCCATTCCTATCTTTTTATATTATAAAAACGAATTTATCTTATTGGCTTTCTTAAAGCTGAGAAAACAAGATTTTCCGGGCGCGAAAGTTTGGTTGGACAAAATCAAAAATCCGGAAACGGCTTTGGTGAGAAAACAACAAGGTTATTACAATTACCTTCACGGTTTAATGACATCGCAAACTAATTTGCACCAATCAGAGAAATTCTTCAAGAAAGCGATTGAATTAGGACTGAGTATGGATATGGATTTAGCCGTAGCTAAGTTGAATTTAGCCGGAATCGCCATGTCAAGAAGACGCAAAATGGAAGCTACCGCTTTGTTAAACGAAGCAAAAAAACTGGACAAACAGAATATGCTGAACGATCAGATTAAGATGATGAAAGAGCAAATGAAGAAAATCTAGTGTTCAGTGTTCAGCGATTAGTTGACAGTTATTTCCAGAAATAAAAAAACGTCCTGAAATTCTCGGGACGTTTTTTATATAAATTTTACTGAACACTAAAAACTGAACACTGATCACTCCTTTAATATCCTGCTAACGGAATCTCAATTTCGTATCTTTTCTTATTAGGATTCACCAACTTCTTATCTCTCAACCAAGGATTATGAATTTTAAGAATCTTATAATTGATACCCTGTGAAATGGCAAAACCGGTTAAATCAGTAATGGTACTGTCAACGGCGACTCTTTTTGTTGGAATTGGCGCATACAAATCGCTCTCAAAAATACTGAACCCATATTTTGCTGGCTGTTTCATGATTTCTTTTAAGGCTAAAATCCTAAAAACATAACGTGATGTCTCTTCGGTAAGTGCCAAATCATAATAGTTGCTTACTTTTTGCTCTTCAATTTTTTTGTTGATTCCGGACATTCCTCCATTGTAAGAAGCGGCTGCTAATGTCCAAGAACCAAATTTATCTTTGGCTACCAAAAGATAACGACACGCGGCTTCTGTAGATTTTTCTAAATGGTATCTTTCATCCACCACATCGTTAACTTCCATTCCTTTTTCTTTGGCGGTATCGGGCATAAATTGCCAAACACCACGTGCTCCGGCAGGAGAAACTGCATTGACCAAACCACTTTCGATTACGGCTAAATATTTAAAATCATCCGGCACGCCATATTTGGCTAAAATCGGTTCGATGATAGGAAAAGCGCGATTCGCTCTTTTGATAATTAACGCAGTGGTTGCGTCAAGATTAGCATTGATGAGTAATTCTCTATCTAATCTTTCGCGAACATCTGTTATCTGAAGTGGTGCTTTCTCGCCGGCAAAATCAACTTCCATAGGGAAATACATCGCTGTGCCTTCTCGCAACAGCTTTTCTTTATTGTCGCCCGAAATTCCAAAAACAAGAATTCCTGATAGCAGGACAACGGTTATTACGGATAATAAGGCTTTATTCGTTTTCATAATGAAGGATTTTATTTTTAGTGGTCATTATTGATTCACTAAAAGTGATTTCATGAATTTCATTTTTAATGTTGTAAAACTACAACTATATTATAGTAAAGCTACAAAAAATTGAGCCGCTACACCTTATCTTCTAACATAATTTTAGGCAAATTATCATTGAGCCATCGGTATTTATTCAAAATCATAATGTGGGTTCCGCCTTTTACCGGAATGAAATTTTTAATATTCTTAGGCGGAAAAACTTCATCTGCATCGCCGTGAATGTGAATGACGTCCTGATCAATTTCAATTCGGGTCCAATTGATAATCTGTTCAATAGCCCAATCTAAATAACGTTTGTCACGAACCGCCAAAAACTTTTCATACAAAGCCAATCGTTGTTTGACTATTGAAGAACCAAAAGAAAATTTGACTAAAGATTCAATATTTTCAAATAATTGGGTCGGAATGAGTTTGTAGGCTTTAGTCGATTTTGCTACCTTAAATCTTTTAGGGAATTCCGTATTAGATTTTACACTCGAAATAATTATGACTTTCTGAGGCTTTAAAAACTGCTTCATCTCTTGAACTAAAACCCCACCAAAGGAAACGCCGATTAAAATTGGATTTTCATGCTGCACTTTTTTAGCAATTCTTTCAGCATAAGCACTTAAGCTTTCTCCCTTATTTGGAATTTCCCATTCAAGCAAATGCATTTCAAAAGTGTCTTCGGGCAATTGGATTCGTTCAAAAATGGATGGACTGGCTGCCATGCCTGGCATGAAGTAAACGTGGATTTTAGACATTATTTAACTGTAAACTCGTTAATTATTAGTAAATTTGCATAAAAATAATCCTTTTATTTCACTTGATTATGAACACAACATTAATTTCAGATAAAATGGAAATTAAAGACAACACTTTTGCTCGACAATTTGAAACGTTGGTAGGTGGGAAATTGATTTCTGTTGAATATTCCTTTCAAGAAAAGAAAATATTCCTGACGAGAATTAATACTTTTGACGGCTTTAATGACGAGGAGTTTATCAATGATTTGCTGAAAAACATCATGGAAATTGCTTACGAACGAAAACTAAAAGTGGTTCCGATTTTACCAAAAATCGCACTTTTCTTTAGAAAGAACACTACGTACAGAGATTTATTGCCTCCGGGAATAAAAATCTAACACAAAATAACTTTAACACAAGTCGTCTAGAAAACCAGACGGCTTTTTTTGTGGATTTTATTTATATTTATCGGATGAATACAGAAGACTTCCGCCAAGAGATTGTAACTTTCTTCGAGCAAATCGATAAATATTATGGTTCCAAAACAGAGATAACCGAAGGCTTGTGCACCGACATGGAAACACTCGATGCAAATCTCACTACTTGGAATTTGTCAGAATTTGAATTAATTCGATCAGCCTATCGCAAAAATGGTCAAAAACTGATGATGGAAGGCAGCAATATGTATTATGAAATTTCAGCCGACAGAATTATTAGTTTCCAACAACTCGGGCGACACAAATTTGAGTTCATTGAGCAATACAGCTTTGATGTTTTCAGAATTACCAAAATTAGATTCCAGTATAAATACTAAGATTTTAGGCATAAAATAGCAATTCTTAAGATTGGCTTAATTTTTTGGCATCAAATTTGAATGCACCAAAATTGAAGAATAATATTTCTGAGCAATCCGGAATTCAGGAGGTTATTTTAAGAAACAAAATCATTATTAATTTTCTAAACATTTTTTACAATGAAAAAATATCATTTTTTTTCAGCGGTACTTCTTATGCTTATTTTTGCCGGTTGCAAAGAAGGCTCATATCGAGGAGAAGCCGCTGCAGACTCTACTACTGTTGAATTATCGGACGCAGAAAACTTGACTGATAGTGCAAGGGATTCAGTTACCGTAAATGAAAACTCCGAAAGCTATGCCGAACTCATAGAAAATCCTTTCGAATCACCAAGAACAGCTCCGTTATCCACTTTTTCAATCGATGTTGACAATGCCGCTTACACCAATATCCGTCGATTCATCAACAACGGCCAAGAAGTTCCAAAAGACGCTGTTCGCATCGAAGAAATGGTCAACTTCTTTAAATACCAATATCAGCAACCACAAAGTGAGCATCCGTTTTCTATCAATACGGAATACAGCACGAGTCCATGGAATTCGAAACATAAATTATTAAAAATAGGTTTACAAGGTCGAAATATTCCAACGGATAATTTGCCGGCGTCTAACTTGGTTTTTTTGGTGGATGTTTCCGGTTCGATGAGTGACGAAAACAAATTGCCATTGCTCAAAGAATCGATGAAAGTTTTGGTCAAAGAATTGCGCAGCAAAGACAAAGTTTCGATCGTGGTTTATGCCGGTGCAGCCGGTGTGGTTTTAGAGCCAACTTCCGGTGACGAAAAAGGAAAAATTATGGATGCCTTTGACGATTTAATGGCTGGCGGAAGTACGGCAGGTGGCGAAGGCATAAACTTGGCTTATAAACTGGCGGAGCAAAACTTTATTAAAGAAGGAAATAACAGAGTGATTTTGGCCACTGACGGCGATTTCAATGTTGGCGCTTCTTCAGATGGTGACATGGAAGATTTGATTGAAGAGAAAAGAAAATCGGGTGTTTTTCTAACCGTTTTAGGCTATGGAATGGGCAATTACAAAGACAGTAAAATGGAAATTTTGGCAGACAAAGGCAACGGCAATTATGCTTACATTGATAACATTCAGGAAGCGAATCGCTTTTTAGGGAAAGAATTTAAGGGTTCTATGTTTGCTATTGCTAAAGATGTAAAAATCCAAATCGAATTCAATCCAAAACATGTTCTGGCTTACCGATTGATTGGTTATGAAAACAGAAGATTAAAAGCAGAAGATTTCAAAAACGATGCAATTGATGCCGGTGAATTAGGCAGCGGACACACGGTAACAGCTTTGTATGAAATCATTCCGGTTGGCGTTGACAGCGATTATGTGCCTTCGGATTTGAAATACACCAAAGTTAAGACAGAATCTGATATCAATTATGCTGAGGAATTGGCGACGATTAAATTCCGTTACAAAAAACCGGATGGCGAAAAAAGCATTGAAATGGTTGAGACGATTGCGGACAAAGCAATTGCTTTGGAAAGCACTACTGCCGATTTTAAATTCAGTTCCGCCGTGGCTTGGTTTGGATTGAAACTGAGAGATTCCAAATTGATTTCGAATAAATCCTCTGATGAAATTAAAAGTTTAGCCAAATCCGGTTTGAGAAATGATGATGAAGGTTACAAAGCCGAATTTATCCGATTGGTAGAAGCCGTAAATTAAATTTCAAAAAGAAACCCTGAAAATTAGTTTTCAGGGTTTTTATATTTAAGCTTCAACGTTTAAGAACTCCATTCTAACGCTTCCGTCTTCATCGATTCGAGACAAATTGATTTCGTGTAAAGTATTGACTAATTCAGGATTCCAAGGTGTTTTTACTTTCACATAGTTTTCGGTAAAACCGTGAATGTAGCCTTCTTTGTTTTCGCTTTCGAATAAAACCGTTCGGTTGGTTCCGATTTGGCTTTCATAAAAAGCACGGCGTTTTTTTACTGACAAACCGCGAAGCATTTTACTTCTTTTCGAACGCACATTCGCAGGTACAACGCCATCCATTTCAGCAGCTTCGGTATTGTCTCTTTCTGAATAGGTAAACACGTGCAAATACGAAATATCCAATTCGTTTAAGAAGTTATAAGTTTCCAAAAAATGTTGATCCGTTTCACCCGGAAAACCAACAATCACATCAACACCAATACAAGCATGAGGCATCACTTCGCGGATTTTAGAAACCCTTTCGGTATACACTTCACGCAAATAACGACGTTTCATTTTCTTTAAAATATCATTGCTTCCGCTTTGCAATGGAATGTGAAAATGTGGGACAAATGTTCGGCTTTGGGATACAAATTCTATGGTTTCATTTTTCAACAAATTGGGTTCAATAGAAGAAATCCTGAGTCTTTCAATACCTTCAACATCGTCTAAAGCTTTGACCAAATCAAGAAAAGTATGTTCGTGTTTTTTGTTGCCAAATTCGCCTTTGCCATAGTCACCAATATTGACACCGGTCAAAACAATCTCTTTGATACCTTGTTGTGAAATTTCGAACGCATTTTTTAAGACGTTTTCCAAAGCATCACTACGAGAAATTCCTCTGGCTAACGGAATTGTACAATACGTACATTTATAATCGCAACCGTCTTGTACTTTCAAAAAAGCACGCGTTCTATCGCCTATGGAATAACTGCCGACGTAAAAATCAGCTTCTTCAATTTCGCACGAATGCACTTCGCCCATATCATTTTTGGACAAGTCATTGATATAATCGGTGATTTTGAATTTTTCTGTCGCACCCAAAACCAAATCAACACCATCAACTGCTGCTAATTCTTCAGGTTTCAACTGGGCATAACAACCTACAGCGGCAACGAATGCTTTGTCGTTGAGCTTCATGGCTTTTTTGACAACTTGCTTGAATTGTTTATCAGCATTATCCGTTACCGAACAGGTATTAATCACGTATATATCGGCAACTTCTTCAAAATCGACGCGGTCAAAACCTTCGTCTTGGAAGTTTCTCGCAATGGTAGAAGTTTCGGAAAAATTCAATTTGCACCCCAAAGTATAAAAGGCGACTTTCTTTTTTTGTTCCATAAGATTGCTCAATTGATGAAATCGTTGTCAAAAAATTGAGTGGGCAAATTTACAAACTAAATTTCTATTAATAAAACAGTTAAAATTAAAAACCGTTAATTCGCAAATTACTTATTTTCAATTTGCGAATTAACGGTAAATATAATCGAGTTCAAATTTACTCTTTCCTGTATTTTTTTGTAATTTCAAAAACGTGTTCCAAAATTTTCGCGTCTTCTTCACTGAATTCAACTTGGCGTCTAGCCATCACAATTTTAGCCGTTTGAAAAGCTTTTGAAGTCAAATAAGTTGTGAAACCCGAAGCGCCGCCCCAAGAAAAACTCGACACAAAATTACGTGGAAATCCGGAACCGAAAATGTTAGCCGAAACACCAACCACCGTTCCTGTATTGAACATCGTATTGATGCCACATTTGCTGTGATCGCCCATCATTAAACCACAAAACTGCAAACCGGTTCGGGCAAATCCTTCAGTTTCGTAGCTCCACAAACGCACTTCTTCATAGTTATTTTTCAGGTTGGAATTATTGCTATCTGCTCCGATATTGCACCATTCGCCTAAAACAGAATTACCTAAAAACCCATCGTGTCCTTTATTAGAATAACCCATTAAAACCGAATTGCTCACTTCACCGCCTATTACAGAATGTGGGCCAACGGTTGTCGCTCCATACACTTTGGAGGACAATTTCACTCGACCCGATTCGCATAACGCAAATGGCCCGCGAATGACTGAACCTTCCATTATTTCAGCATTTTTTCCGATGTAGATTGGTCCGGTTGAAGCGTTTAAAGTTACAAACTCAAGCTTTGCTCCTTCTTCAATAAAAATATTTTCGGGCGAAATGACATTGACACTTTTTGGAATCGGTTGGGAATGTCTGTCTTCAGTGATTAATTCGAAATCTTCTCTCAAAGCTGCGTCATTTTTGGCAAAAATATCCCAAGTGTGCTCGATTCTTAAGCCTTCTTCGTTGTATTCAATGATTTCATAGGAATCAAAATCGACTTCTTCCTGTGTATCATTGGTAAAAAAAGCAACCACTTCTTCACCTTGAAAAATAGCTTGGTTATTTTCGAGACTTTTTACCATTTCTGCCAAAACATCGTTTGGTAAAAAAGAAGCATTAATCATGACGTTCTCTTCCATTTCCACCATTGGAAACTTTTCGGAAAGGTATTCTTCGGTTAAAGTAGTCGTGGTGTAACCCAAATGTTTTTCCCATTTTTCACGTATGGTTAAAATCCCGACACGAATATCGGCAACCGGACGTGTAAAAGTAAAAGGGAGAAGAGCATTGCGAACAGTTCCGTCAAAAAGTATGTAGTTCATTTTGTTTGTTATCAGTTGTGTGTCCAAAGTTTATAAAAAAAATCCGTTCGACAAAGCCTAGGCAAAGTTTATTCAATAAAAAAACCACTCACTTTCGTGAATGGTCTTCCTAAAATTTGAACTCTGAAACTACTATTTTGCGTGTTTCGCGTATTTTGTTTTGAATTTATCAATACGTCCTGCAGTATCGATAAGTTTAGATTTACCTGTATAAAAAGGGTGAGAAGTTCTAGAGATCTCCATTTTGAAAACTGGATATTCAACACCTTCGTGCGTGATAGTTTCTTTAGTTTCTACTGTTGATTTAGTGATAAAAACATCTTCGTTTGACATGTCTTTGAAAGCAACTAATCTGTAATTTTCCGGGTGAATTCCTTTTTTCATGATAAATCTTTTTATTGTTTTGAAGTAGTTCGTTTTGAAGCTTTCACTTTGAAAGGTGTAAACTGGCTACAACTTTTATTAATTTCTTTTTTAAATTGAGAGTGCAAAAATACAACTTTTTTACAAAAATCAAAGCGAACTGTAACTTTTTTTAATTGTTTTAAACTTACTGGTAAGTAATTGCGGAATTACTATATTTGTTAATTAATTAAAACCTAAAAACCATGAATGAAATTATTAAGAAAAACGGAATCAATTTTGGAATTATCTTAGGACTTTTTTCAGTTCTTTTTACAACGGCAATTTATGTAATTGACTTACAACTGTTCACAAGTTGGTGGATTGGTATAGTTGCAATCGTAATCTCAATTGTTATTGGAGTGGTATTAGTATCCAAAACAAAAAAACAATTAGGTGGAAACATCACCTTCAAAGAGGCATTTACAGTGTATTTTATTGCCGCAGTAATTGGCTCTTTTATCTCAACCGTTTACAATTATGTTTTATTCAATTTTATCGATACCCAAGCCAAAGAAACCATCAAAGAAATTACTTTAAAGTATACACAAGAAATGATGGAAAAGTTTGGTACACCGGCAGCAACAATCAATGAAACCATGCAAAAAATGGCAGAAACCGACAACTATTCATTAGGCAATCTAATGTTTGGTTTTGCTATAGGCTTAGTATTTCAAGCGATTTTCGGTTTAATTTTAGCAGCCATTTTCAAATCAAAATCGAATCAAGGATTATAGATGAATCTATCCATAATAATTCCGCTTCTTAACGAGCAGGAATCTTTACCCGAATTACACCAATGGATTGTCAAAGTCATGACAACCCACAATTATTCCTATGAAGTTATTTTCATCGATGATGGAAGCACGGATAATTCATGGACAATTATTGAAAAACTTTCCCAAGAAAACCCGAATGTAAAAGGCATTCGTTTCCTCAGAAATTTTGGAAAATCACAAGCCTTGCATGCGGGTTTTGCCAAAGCCAAAGGCGATGTCGTAATCACGATGGATGCCGATTTACAAGACAGCCCGGACGAAATTCCGGGTTTGTTTGATATGGTGACTAATCAAAATTTCGATTTAGTTTCCGGTTGGAAAAAGAAACGTTATGATTCGGTGGTTGCTAAAAACCTACCTTCTAAACTATTCAATTGGGCAGCGAGAAAAACTTCCGGGGTCTATTTGAATGATTTTAACTGCGGTTTAAAAGCCTACAAAAGTGTTGTCATTAAAAACATCGAAGTTTCGGGAGAAATGCACCGTTATATTCCGGTTTTGGCCAAGAATGCAGGCTTTTCCAACATAGGGGAAAAAGTGGTCATTCACCAAGCGCGAAAATATGGCGAATCTAAATTTGGCATGAGCCGATTCATCAATGGCTTTTTAGATTTGATAACGATTTGGTTCCTTTCAAAATATGGCAAACGCCCGATGCATCTCTTCGGAGCACTAGGTGTTGTCATGTTTATCATTGGCTTCATCTCTACATTTTTAATCATAGGAATTAAACTGATGAAATTATTTGTATTTCATGAACCGACCATTTTAGTAGCACAAAACCCTCTTTTCTATATTGCTTTAACTTCAATGATTATTGGTTCCCAATTATTCTTAGCCGGATTTTTGGGCGAAATTATACTTCGAACCAAAAACAATGAAGAGCGTTATAAAATTTCAAGCGAAGTGAATCTATAACGACTTCATTTCAATAATAAAACAATTACCATGCATATCGAACAAGCTATTTTAGACAAAGTAAACGAATGGTTGACACCAACTTTTGACGTTGACACCCAAAACCAGATCAAAGAAATGATGACGACTTCTCCCAAAAATTTGGAGGAGAGTTTCTATAAAAACTTAGAATTCGGAACCGGTGGAATGCGCGGAATTATGGGTGTTGGCACCAATCGAATCAATAAATATACTTTGGGTAAAAATACGCAAGGCATCTCCGATTATTTAAAAAAATCATTCCCTGGCGAAGACTTAAAAGTCGTAATTGCTTATGATTGTCGTCACAACAGTGACACTTTAGGAAAAGTGGTTGCCGATGTTTTTTCGGCTAATGGCATCAAAGTGTATTTGTTTTCAGAAATGAGACCTACTCCGGAATTGTCTTTTGCTTTAAAATATTTAAAATGTCATGCCGGAATTGTACTAACTGCTTCTCATAATCCGCCGGAATACAACGGTTACAAAGTATATTGGCAAGATGGTGGACAACTCGTTCCGCCACAAGATGAAGAAATCATTCAAGTGATTGAAGACTTAAAATACAGCGAAATTAAATTCGAAGCCAATAATAATTTAATCGAATACATTGATATAGAGATTGACAATGCATTTGTAGAGTCAACTGTTGCGAATGCAAGTTTTAACACTTCGGTAAATGCAAAAGCGAATTTGAAAATCGTTTACACTTCGTTACACGGAACTTCCATAAAATCGGTGCCGAATGTTTTAGCAAAAGCTGGATATACGGATGTAAATATTGTTCCGGAACAAGCTGAACCTAATGGTGATTTCCCAACCGTAGTTTCACCCAATCCCGAAGAACCTGAAGCGTTGACCATGGCTTTGGCTTTGGCAGAAAAATTAAATGCCGATATCGTTTTTGGAACTGATCCTGACAGCGACCGTTTGGGCGTTGCCGTTAGAGACAACAACAATAAAATGATTCTCCTTAACGGAAATCAAACGATGGTTGTTATGACCAATTACTTATTGGAACAATGGAAAAAAGCAGGCAAAATTGACGGCAAACAATTCATCGGTTCTACAATCGTTTCAACACCAATGATGCTCGAATTGGCTTCAGCTTATGGCGTGGAATGCAAAGTCGGTTTGACCGGTTTCAAATGGATTGCCAAGTTTATCAAAGATTTTCCTGATTTACAATTTATTGGCGGTGGTGAAGAAAGTTTTGGGTTTATGGTTGGCGATGCCGTTCGCGATAAAGATGCTGTTGGTGCGATTTTATTAATGTGTGAAATTGCAGCACAGGCTAAAGAAAATAACAGTTCCGTTTACCAATATTTGCAACAAATGTATGTGGATTTTGGTTTCTACAAAGAATACCTAATTTCAATTACCAAAAAAGGAATCGAAGGCGCGAATGAAATCAAACAAATGATGATTGACATGCGCGACAATCCGGTTTCTGAAATCAATGGACAACGGGTTATTATGGTAGAAGATTACCAAAATTCTACGGCAAAAAATTTGTTGACCGGCGAAACGGAAAGCTTATTAATTCCAAAATCAGATGTGTTGATTTATTATTTAGAAGACGGTTCAAAAATTTGTGCCCGTCCAAGCGGAACGGAACCGAAAATAAAATTCTATTTCAGCGTCAATACCGCTATAGAAAATCTAGGAGAAATTCCGGCTGCCGAAGCTTATTTGGACCAAAAAATTACCACTATCATTTCTGAAATGCAGTTGAACTAATGAGTAGCATCAAAAAGATATTTCCTTTTATCCGTCCGTACAAAAAGTACGTTTACTTAAACATTTTTTTTAATGTTTTCTACGCTTTGTTCAGCGCTGTTTCTTTTGTGGCACTGATTCCGATGCTGTCCGTACTTTTTAAAGAAGACAATAAAATCACTACAAAACCGGTTTTTGAAGGTATAGAACACATTGGTAGTTTTGTGGAGAATTATATGGGTTATTACATTTCCCATTTCAACGAAACTAAAGGCCAACAATACACTTTATTAATCATGATTACACTGATTATTACGTTGTTTTTACTGAAAAACTTGTGTAATTATTGGGCGATGTATTTTATTACTTTTCTCAGAAATGGCGTGTTAAGAGACATTCGAAATGCAATGTACAAGAAATCAGTAGAGTTGCCTATCTCCTATTTTTCAGAAAAAAGAAAAGGCGATGTGATTTCAAGAATGACCTCGGATGTTTTAGAAATCCAACATTCTTTTTTGTCGGTTTTAGAATTAATTGTCCGCGAACCTTTGACCATCTTATTTACTATTGGCGCGATGTTTTTTATCAGTGTCAAATTAACGCTGTTTGTTTTCATATTTATTCCAATATCCGGTTTTATCATTTCCAAAGTAGGTAAATCACTTAAGAAAAAATCAGATAAAGCGGCGATTGAACAAGGTTATTTTTTATCCATTATAGAAGAAACGCTAAGCGGATTAAAAGTTATTAAAGGTTTCAATAGTGAAAAAGTATTCCAAGGGAAATTCACTAATTCAACCGATAGATTTTTTCACCTGAACAATAAAATTCTAAACCGTCAAAACCTTTCTTCACCTTTAAGTGAATTCTTGGGAATCTTAATCATTGCGGTACTTTTAGTTTACGGTGGAAGCATGGTTTTAGTGGAAGGAACGCTTTCGGGCGCGAAATTTATTGGCTATATGGGATTGGCTTATAACATTTTAACACCGGCCAAAGCGATTTCAAAAGCCAGTTATGGTGTCAAAAAAGGAGAAGCGGCTGCTGAAAGAATTTTAGAAATTTTGGAACAAGAAAACCCGATTGAAAGCAAAGAAAATGCGGTTCAGAAATCGACTTTTGAATCCGGAATCACCTTAGAAAACATCAATTTCAGATACGAAGACGAAAACGTCTTAAAGAACTTTTCGCTTCAAGTTCCAAAAGGAAAAACCGTCGCCTTAGTTGGTCAATCCGGTTCGGGAAAAAGTACGATTGCCAATTTATTGACGCGTTTTTACGATGTAAATGAAGGTAAAATAACGATAGACAATGTCGACATCAAAGACATGGATTTACATTCTCTACGCGGTTTAATGGGCTTGGTAACACAAGATTCTATTCTGTTCAACGATACGATTAAGGCCAATATTGCTTTGGGCAAATTAGACGCCACTGATGAAGAAATCATAGAAGCTTTGAAAATTGCCAATGCCTACGAATTCGTAAAAGATTTACCGGACGGAATTTATGCGAATGTCGGCGACAGCGGAAACAAACTATCGGGTGGACAAAAACAACGTTTGTCCATTGCTCGTGCGGTTTTAAAAAATCCACCGATTATGATTTTGGACGAAGCAACTTCAGCTTTGGATACCGAAAGTGAAAGATTAGTCCAACAAGCTTTGGAAAACATGATGCAAAACCGAACTTCAGTAGTTATTGCGCACCGACTTTCGACTATTCAAAAAGCCGATATGATAGTCGTAATGCAAAAAGGAGAAATCGTGGAGCAAGGAACACATGACGAACTTTTGGCCAAAAACGGAACTTATTCCAAATTAGTAACCATGCAATCTTTTGAATAGATTTTATGTATGTAAACAATCCAAATATCAAACTACCTGAAGATCCTGATACGGTGGTTTGGAAATATTTGGACTTGTCGAAATTTCTCGACTTATTGCTTTCCGGACAATTGTTCATGTCTCGCTCGGACAAATTTGAAGACCAATACGAAGGTACTTTTAGCGAACCAACATTTGAAGAAATCAAAAAACTTTCCGAAAACAATCCTGAATTCCTAGCGTATTACAAATCACACCGCGAAAAAGTGGTGGTTAGCAGTTGGCACATCAACGAATACGAATCGTTTGCCATGTGGCAGATTTTTACCCAAAATAGTGAAGGTTTAGCCATTCAATCTACGATTGGTCGTTTGCAAAAAGCTTTGGAAGCCGAAAAAGATTTCAAACAATACATTGGCGAAGTCAATTATATCGATTACAAAAAGGAATATATTCCGTTTGACGATATGTTTTTTCCGTTCCTGTTTAAGCGAAAAAGTTTTCAATACGAAGGCGAAGTCAGAATCATTGCCGATTTATCCGACAAGGACATTAAAATCAATGACGGTTTAAAAATTGACGTGGATATCAATCAAATGATTGAGAAAATATACATTCATCCCAAATCGGAAAATTGGTATAAAAAGTTGGTGATTGAATTGGTCTCCAAATTAGGGTTTGATTTTGAGATTGAAAAATCCGATTTAGAGAGCGATATTCTAATATAGGATTTTAAAGCAAAGGCTTGATTTCTGTGGCTTTCCATTCTTTGTCCAAAAGATTGACGAAGTAATAGTGAAGCGTATCTTCTTTGTCGAAGGCACCATTTTTATTAGTGTCTTCAATAGCTCTGAAGTACAACCTGCTTCTGGATTCAATTATATTCCAATCAATCAATTCTTGAAAATCAGTAGAGATTTTAGTAAAGTTCTTTCCTGAAATATCACTCAAGTAAAGTGATTTAATATCGTTATTGTTGACTTTATTGTCTTTATTGGTGTCTAAATCCGCTAAAGTAAAAACCATCAGTTGCTTTTTGGTTTTGTCGGCTATGCCTTTTAAATAAGTAGCCGTTTCTATCAACACATTTTTTTCGGTCAAGGCATAAATCGTGTCTTGCCCTATTTCTTGAAACTTCAAATTCTGCAAATAACCGGTAATTTGGTATTCGCCATAATTAGAAACCGTATAACCCGTATTAGAATCATAAGAAGATTTTATGCCTTTTTTGTCACTAGAAATCGTTCCGATTGGAAAAATCAAGTAATTGGTTCCATCCATATTGATAGGTAAATCGGCAATTTCAATTTGACTGGTATCTTCAGGAACTTCGGTTTTAACTTTTGAAGGATCTTGATAAATCACTTTGGGTTTTGGCGCTTCTTCTTTTTTGCAACTTACCAAAGTCAGCACTAAAATCAAGGAAATATAGAAAGGATAATTTTTCATCTCAAAATAATTTGTAATCAAAAATAGTGAATTATTTCTACAATTTTGCGGTCAGCTTTATATTGAAAACTCGCGTAGTCATATAATTTGGAATTCCGTATTGATTTTTGGTATAAACATCGCGAACCCAAGTATTGGTAATGGCATTTTGATTGTTGAACAAGTTGAAAATTTCAAAACCAAAGGACAAGTCCTCGAATTTTTTCAGCCAATGACCATCCGGTCTTTCATTGTTTCTTTCGGTTAAAACATAAGAGAAACCAACATCGGCACGACGGTAATCACGCAAACGGGTTTGGTAAGTATAAGCATCTGCATAAGATGGAGAACCGCCCGGCAAACCGGTGTTGTAAACCAAATTCAGATACAATTTCATATTAGGTAAATTCGGCATATAATCTTGGAATAAGATTCCAACTTTCAATCTTTGATCTGTAGGACGCGCTATAAAGCCTCTGCCATTTTGGTTTTCTTCCGTTTTCATATAACCTAAACTCAACCAAGATTCTGTTCCGGGAACGAATTCTCCGTTTAATCTCATATCTAAACCATAAGCATACGCTTCCGCATCATTATTGGCGCGGTAACGGATCCTAACATTTTCCAAAGTATAAGTATTTACGTCCGTCATAGTTTTGTAATAGGCTTCGGTAACCAATTTAAAAGGACGTTTTGCCATTTTGAAATTATAGTCATTACTCAACACGAAATGAATCGATTGCTGTGCTTTTACATTTGGATTTACATTGCCATCCATATCTCTCAACTCGCGATAAAATGGCGGTTGGTGATACAAACCGGCAGCAAAACGGAATATCATGTCTTTGTCCCAATCCGGTTTAAGGGCAAATTGTGCTCTCGGACTGAAAACGGTTTGGCTTTTCGCATTTGAAATACCATCACCTGATACTGTCCAATTGTGAAAACGCGCACCGGCTGTAATCCATAGTTGACTGTTACCCATTTCAGTTTTAGTATTCCATTGGGCAAACCCTGAAAATCTGTCTATGTCGATGAAATTAGTTGCTCTAACGTTTTGATATGGTACTAAAGGTCCAACATAAGGATTATAAGGTTGGTCATTTGGGAAATCAAAATCGGGCGGATTTAAAGAAAAACCGGCTGAGTCAATTACTTCCCATTCTACGATTCTGTCGCGAATATTTTCACGAGTGTATTTAAAACCCCAATCGATTTGGTGCTTTTTGTTATTTACGAAATGGGTTCCTTTGACTTCTGCGTTAATAATTAAGGCATCTAAATCGTTACGAGCATGATTTAATTGCGTTCCGACACCTTGACTGTACGTCACTTCGCCTACAGTTTCTGAACCGATATTGGTATCGACTTCTCCTAAAAAATAAGCTGCAAAAATGTCGAAATACTCTTGTTCCTGTGTATGATAAACCGAACCAATTAATCTGAAATTATTGTTTTCGTCTTTAACAAAAGTGGTTTTTAGTGCACCAAAAAGCGTTTGGTATTTGTCTTTTTCTTGACCATCATAAAATATTTGCAACGCAATCGGTTCATCTATGGTTCCAAAATTGGTTTGACGCGTCAACGGTTGGTAATTGTATTTGTTCTGCGATGCATTTCCTAAAAAACTGAATTGCCATCTTTTATTTGGACTAAAATTAACGTTGGTTTGTACGTCCATAAAAGTTGGTCGGAAATTGGTTTGCGTTTCCTGACTGTTTACAAAAAGTGAGTTGTCGCGGTAACGAATTCCGGTTATGGCTGACCATTTTTTATTTTTCGAAATACCTTCTCCGGTTACACTTCCGCCTAACAAGCTGGCTTCGGCTGTCAGGCTATATTTTGTTGGTTTACGGTAAGTAATATCTAAAACAGAAGACATTTTATCGCCATATTTCGCTTGAAAGCCACCGGCAGAAAAATCGACGTTTTGGACCATATCGGTATTGGTAAAACTCAATCCTTCTTGTTGACCGGAACGCACTAAAAACGGACGATAGACTTCTATTTCGTTGACATAAACTAAGTTTTCATCGTAATTTCCACCACGGACGTTGTAACCCGAACTTAATTCGTTGTTAGCATTTACGCCTGCAAAAGTTTTCAAAACGCTTTCTACTCCGGGCATGGCGCTAGGATTTTTACGAATAGTTTCCGGTTCGATTGAGGTAATTCCTTGAACTCGTCTTTTACTACTGGTAATTACCACATCATTTAGTTGCTCGGCTTTTTCACTCATTACTACATGGTATTCTAAGTTTTCGGCAGGTTTTAATTGAAAAGTTGCTGTTATACTTTTTAACGATGTATGTGTAAACACCAAGACCACTTTTTGATTGGCCGGAACAGATATTTCATAGAAACCGTTTGCATCGGTAGTCGCTGATCTGGTTTGGTAACTTACGTTAACATTTTCAACTGGTCTGTTATTTTCATCGAGTACGACTCCGGCGACTTTAGCCGTTTGATTTTGGGCAAAAGTGATGCAACTGAACGCTAAAAAAAGGAGCGTAAAAAGGAATTGATTTGTTCTCAAAGGATATAATTAAGGTTTTTGACTTCTAAAAAAATGTGTTTCAAAGATAGTAGAATTTCCAACATTATCCTTAACGACGACTTTTAAATCGTTTTTCCCTTCGGCTACTATACCATCTGAAAAGCGATGAATCAGTTTTTTAGTTTTGGGTTCATATTCCAATAAAATCCATTTGTCGTTGAGCGTGCCTTCGTAGCTTTTGATGCCTGACAAATCATCGGAAATCGTGAATATCAATTCGTTTTGTTGGCTAATCCATTTACCACCGATTTTCTTATCAATTTTGATTTTTGGCGGCATACTGTCTTTGAATAATTTGTAATCTCCCAAATATTTGGAATAAACAGTAAACGAATTTTTGTAGCGTTTAGTATGGTAATAGTAGATTTTTTTACCATCAATGGAACCGATAAACATTTTTTGTCTTTCTTTTTCGGCAGTAATACTGTCTTCAAAAGTTATCGTCATATTGGCAAAAGCCGGTTCCAAATCATCATGCAAATGCAACAATCCGTTTTTGACTTCAAAATCCATGTAGAAATCTTTTAGAAAAGCATTCGCCGGAATAGAAACAGTGACATTTTCTAATGAAAAAACATTTTCTTTATTGGTTTTGACTAAATATTTGGATGTAATTGGCTCTTCGTATACTTTAGAAGGTAATGGTGAATAGTCAATCGGGATAAAAACTCTAGTCACATTTTCGCTAAAATCGGCTATTTCAATTTTATAGTTTTGAGTTACATTGGAAGTAACTGAAATGATTCCTCCATTGGTTCCGGATTGGATTATACTCAGTGGATATGCATTTTCAGCAAACAGTTTCTGAACGCGTTGTCCTAACTTTTTATAGCGACTGTAATCAATTAGCGCATTGACATAACGCGTTTCATCGAAAGCAAAAGTGTCAAACTTGTAACTAAAATTGGTTTTGCCGTTCAGAAAAGTTTGCACTCTAAAAATTCCATTTGCATTCCAGGAAACATCATCATAGTCAAAAGTGGTAATTCCGAAACCGATTTTCCCTGTCGCCAACACTTTTTCGGCGATATAACTTCCGTCTGCTTGTTGTGAAATACTGACCGCAATTGGTCTTTTTGATTGATTGACTATCGAATTATTGTCTAAAGGATAAACAAACAAGCTGTTAAGAATTGGTCTTTTCGAATCGGTTATTGCCGAATCGAAGCCGAAATACATCGGATTGATAATTTTCTCGGATTGGGTGTCGCGAATTTCAAAATGCAAATGCGGACCATCAGAACCGCCTGTATTTCCGGAAATTGCGATAACATCATCTTTTTTGACTAATAAATCCGTGGAAGAAAATGTTAAATCAATTTCATACGATTTCGCTTTATACTGTTCGCTTTTAATTAACTTTTCAACTTCACCGTATCCCGATTGTAAATGTCCATAAACAGAGGTATAACCATTAGAATGGGTAATGTAAATGGCTTTCCCATAACCATTTTCGGCTATTTTAATTCGGGAAATATAACCATCAGCTACGGCATAAACATTGAATCCTTCTTTTTTTTGGGTTTTAAAATCGAAACCTGAGTGAAAATGATTGGGTCTTAATTCGCCAAAGTTGCCCGAAAGCTGCAAAGGAATATCCAAAGGAGAACGAAAATAGTCCTTTGGATACTGATTTTGGCTTAAAACCAAAGTTGAATAACAACACAAAAACAAGATATATTTCATCCAAAAGTTGTTTTAGCTAAGATACAAAAAAGTGAGTTAAAATTTACAATCGTGATTTTTAATTTATAACTCGTTAAAAAACAAAATATTATAATTTCATTTAAAAACAAGGAATAAATAATTGTCAAAAATATTGTGCAAACAAAATAGAATCCTAACTTTGTAAAGTAAGTAATGAATAAAGTAATTTATGAGTGAAATTGCAGAAATAATTGATTCTGTTGAAAATAGGATTGAAAAACTTTTTATGAAAATAGACAGTTTGGAGAAAAATTCTATGGCATTAAGAACAGAATTGCAAGAAGCTTCAAAATTGATTCAAAAGAAAACTGACGAAATCACAGCATTGAAATCAGAATGTGAATCCCTCAAAATGGCCAATTCATTATTAGGCGGTGAAGAAAATAAAAGAGATACAAAGCTTAAAATAAATTCATTAATCAGAGAGATCGATTACTGTATAGCGCAGTTATCAGACTAAAATATGGAGGATAAGCTTAAAATAAAGTTATCAATAGCCGACAGAGTTTACCCGTTAACGGTAGATCTTTCGCAAGAAGAAGGACTGAGAAGTGCTTCCAAAAAAATTGATGCGATGATTAAGCAATTCGAAGAAAACTATGCCGTTCGCGACAAACAAGATGTATTGGCCATGTGCGCTTTACAATTTGCCTCGCAAGTAGAACAAAAGCAAGTGGATAATTCCATTGACGGTACAGAAACTCTGGACAGATTAAAAAAAATTAATGATTTATTGTTCGACTATCTCGATAAAAAATAACGTTCTTAACATAGATTACAATACCGCCTACATTAGATTTTAATTGGTAAACTCAACACTAACAATTTAGAATGAGCAAATCATCGTTACTAAAGCACGCCACTTTTATCGTGGATCCTTGACCAACGAGTTAGCTCAAAACTTGTCCTTACGAGTTTATGCATTCACCTAATGTAGGCTTTTTTTATATATAAACACAATCAAAACATGGAAATTACATTAACTATAATTGCGTTAATCGTTGGCGTTGCCGGAGGTTTTGGAATTGCAAAATTCCTAGAAAAAAGCAACGTCTCTAATATGATTAAAAACGCTAAAAAAGAGGCTACCTCTATCTTAAGAGATGCTAACGTTGAGGCTGAAAACATTAAGAAAGACAAACTACTTCAAGCCAAAGAGAAGTTTTTAGAATTAAAATCAGAGCATGAAAAAGAGATTTTAAACAAAGACAAAAAAATAGCCGAAGTAGAGAAGAGAACACGCGATAAAGAATCTCAAGTATCGAGCGAATTGGCCAAAGCCAAAAAAGTCAATGACGATTACGAAGCCAAAACAAATGAATACAATAGTAAAATAGAGCTGTTAGACAAGAAACAACAAGAGCTTGAAAAACTACACAAAAGTCAGGTAGAGCAATTGGAAGTGATTTCAGGTCTGTCTGCTGAAGATGCTCGTGAGCAATTGGTAGAAAGCTTGAAAGCGGAAGCCAAAACCAAAGCGATGTCGCATATCCAAGACACCATTGAAGAAGCTAAATTAACAGCGCAACAAGAAGCTAAAAAAGTTATCATCAATACCATTCAACGTGTTGGAACGGAAGAAGCAGTAGAAAACTGTGTATCGGTGTTCAATATCGAATCAGATGACGTTAAAGGAAGAATCATTGGTCGTGAAGGAAGAAACATCCGTGCTTTAGAGGCCGCTACCGGTGTTGAAATTATTGTTGACGATACTCCGGAAGCAATTATCTTATCGTGTTTTGATCCGGTGAGAAGAGAAATTGCTCGTTTGTCATTACACAAATTGGTAACTGACGGCAGAATTCACCCGGCGAGAATTGAAGAAGTAGTGGCCAAAACGACGAAACAAATCGACGATGAAATCATTGAAGTTGGTAAACGTACAGTTATTGATCTAGGAATTCACGGTTTACATCCTGAATTGATTAAAGTAGTTGGTAGAATGAAATACCGTTCCTCATACGGACAAAACTTATTACAACACTCGCGTGAAGTTTCCAAGCTTTGCGGAATCATGGCCGCTGAATTAGGATTGAATGTAAAATTAGCAAAACGCGCCGGTTTACTACACGATATTGGTAAAGTACCAGATACAGAAAGTGATTTACCACACGCCCTATTAGGAATGCAATGGGCTGAGAAATATGGCGAAAAAGAAGAAGTTTGCAACGCGATTGGAGCGCACCATGACGAGATTGAAATGAAATATTTGATTTCTCCGATTATTCAGGTGTGTGATGCAATTTCAGGCGCAAGACCAGGCGCAAGACGTCAAGTACTTGATTCTTATATCCAAAGACTAAAAGACTTGGAAAACATTGCCTTTGGCTTTACCGGCGTTAAGAATGCTTACGCAATTCAGGCCGGTCGCGAACTACGTGTGATTGTAGAAAGTGAAAAAGTAAGTGACGATATGGCTTCTAACCTATCATTTGAAATTTCACAAAAGATTCAAACGGAGATGACTTATCCGGGGCAAGTAAAAATCACTGTAATCAGAGAAACAAGAGCGGTGAATATCGCTAAATAATTAAAAGTACTGCATAAAAAAGGCGACCAATAGTGGACTTAACCCCAAAAGTTGGACGGTTAAAAATTAATTAAGATTTTTTGAATGAGCTCGGTATTGTATCGGGCTCATTCCATTTAAGTTAAGCCTTATTCTATCGTTGTTATAGTATTTTATATACTCTATAATATCTTTATTTAATTCTGCTATAGAATCATACTTTTTAAGATAAAACAGTTCAGATTTTAGCGTTCCAAAGAAGTTCTCTATAATTGCATTATCTAGGCAGTTTCCTTTTCTGGACATACTAGCACTTATGTTTTTTCGTTTAAGCATAAATTGATATGCTTTCATTTGGTATTGCCAACCTTGATCTGAGTGCAATATCAATGTTTTATCACTTTTATTACGCTTACATTTTTTTAGCATATCTATAACCTGTTTGATATTTGGGCTCTCCGAAGTTGTATAACTAATAATCTCTCCATTAAACAAATCAATAACCGGCGATAGATAAAGTTTCTTTTCTTTAACCCGGAACTCGGTTATGTCAGTAGCCCACTTTTCATTAGGCTGTGCTGCTTTGAAGTTTCTCTGAAGTAAGTTTGGCGCTATTTTACCTAGTTCCCCTTTATAAGAGACATACTTTTTGCCTCTAATCAGGCTCTTTAGGCCTTGCTCCTTCATAAGTTTGTAAACCGTTTTGTGATTGATTACATATCCTCTTTTCTTAACTTCTAACAATATTCTTCTATATCCGAAGCGACCTTTGTGCTGATGATATATAAGTTTAATTTCCTCTTTAGCAGATTTATACTTATCTTCTTTACCTAGCTCTTTTCGATGGTAATAGAAAGTACTTCTGGCCATCCCAGCATGTTTGAGTAGCGTGGCTAATCCATGCTGTTGCCTTAGTTCTTGGATGATTTGCGTTTTTCTTCTTTCTCTTTTTCTGATTGAACTAAGGCATGAAGCTTTTTTAGATAGGCATTCTCTGCCTTTAAATCGGCTAACTCTTCCAGTAGTTCTTCCTCTCGGGTTAAGGCTTTTTTAGATTTTTTAGGCATAGCTTTATGTTTTCCTCTTCTTTCTAATGCTAAACCTGCTGAACCCTCACTATCATAAATCGCTATCCATTTCATCAAAGAACCAATACTAGGAATTTTAAAAAGGATACAGGTTTCAGATAAAGATAAGTATTTATTTCTCATCTCATTAATAGCCTTTAGTTTAAACTCAGCAGAATAGCTGTTTTTTATTGGTTTAAGTCCTTCAATACCATACTTGTGGTAAAAAGAAACCCAACGCCTAACCATACCATGTTGCAAGGAAAACTCAATCGCTATTGACTTACAACCAGATTTTCCATTAATAACTTTCTCAACGATTGACTTCTTGAAGTCAATGTCATACTTGATTTTTCTACTCATAAAAATGCCCCCAATAAGTGTCTAACTTTTTGGGGGCAGTCTATAGGTCGCCTTTTTTATTAGGTAAATATCTTTTTAATCACATCGCCAGTCATCGGCTTCACATAATATTCCGCAATTAAACTCTTAAATTGTTCGAGTTTATCAGAATTGAAATAATCTTCAGAAGAACTTACAACATAAATGGTGATTTCTTTTAAGACATTTTTTCTTATTTCACTAAATTCCTCCAAAAATTGCCAACCATCGAGAACAGGCATATTAATATCCAATAAGATTAAATCAGGAAGGTTTTCGGTTTCATTAAGTTTGGCTTTTAAATCGCTCAAGGCATCTAGTCCATTCTCAAAAAAACATGGATTGACCTGAATATTATTTTTTTCGAGCAACTTCTTGATAATAAAGTGGTGTACCTTATCATCATCCACAACAAATAGGTTGTTGAACTTCATTTTAAAAACAGATTTGGGGATTATTGTCTTAGACTTTGCAATATTAAACAAAAAAACCGATAAACTACGCTTTTCTCGGATGAAATGTATTGATGATTTGTGTTAAATGTCTCCTATCCAAGTGAACATAGATTTCAGTCGTCGTAATTGACTCATGACCAAGCATCATTTGAATCGAACGTAAATCAGCACCATTCTCAAGTAAATGGGTAGCAAAAGAATGTCTTAAAGTATGTGGACTTATATTTTTAACTAAATTGATTTTAACGGCTAAAGTTTTTATAATAGTAAAAACCATAGCTCTCGTAAGTTGTTTGCCTCTTCGATTTAAAAACAAAGTATCTTCAAAACCTTTAGCAACAACCATATGATTTCTAATTGATTGCTTATAGAGTCCGATAAACTTTTGGGTAGATTGGGCTATCGGAACAAATCGCTGTTTGTTGCCTTTACCTGTAATTTTAATAAAGCCTTCTTCAAAAAACAAGTCAGATATCTTCAAAGTAATTATTTCGGAAACACGCAAGCCACATCCATATAAAGTTTCGAGCATCGCTCTGTTGCGTTCACCTTCGGGCGTGGCCAAATCTATGGCACCAATTAAATTATCAATGTCTTCCACTGATAAGGTATCCGGTAATTTTCTGCCTATTCTTGGGGCTTCAATCAATTCCATCGGATTGTCAGAACGAAAATCTTCAAAAATTAAATACGTAAAAAAGCTCTTTAATCCTGAAATTATTCGGGCTTGCGAACGCGCATTGACTTCTTTAGAGATTTCATAAATAAACTGTTGAATGGTTTCTTCCTTAATTTTTTCGGGAGAAACATTGATATTAGCAGCACTTAAAAAAGCGCACAATCTTTCCAAATCAAAAGTATAATTGGCCACTGTATTTTTTGACAAGCCTCTTTCAATTTTTAAATAAGATTGAAAACTCTTGATATAGCTGTTCCAGTTCATATTACAAATAAACGAAATGTATGGATATAAAAAAACCTCTCATAACGAGAGGTTTTAAAATATAATCTTTAAAACTGATTAGAATCTGTATCCTAAACCAACATTAAATGAATTTGTAGAAATTTTAGCATCACCTCCAGTATCGTTCAAATCAGCTAAACCTAGGTTATATCTAGCATCAAAGAATAATCCTGACTCCAATTCATAACCGGCACCGATTCCTAAACCATAATCAAATGATTTCAATGAATCTTTGATAGCATCTCCTCCTGCAACAAAACCAAATTGAGGTCCAGCTTGAAGATTTAAACCTTCCATTATGTAATACTTAGCCATAACCGGTATTCTAACGAAATTTAATCCAGTCTCTGGGTTATCAGCACCCTCCATAGAGTATAATAACTCTGGTTGAACGTGGAATTTCTCAGAAATAGTAAAATCTACTAAACCACCTAAGTAGAAGTTTGAAGCAGCATCAGTATCTGCATCTCCACCAAAGTTAGTGTTGGCATAACCAGCTTTAACACCAAATCTCATGTCGCTTGAACCACCTTTGTCTTGTGCATTTGCAAAAGAAAATGCAAATACAGCAGCCATAGTTAATAAAACTTTTTTCATGTTTGTTTAATTTTAAAATTAATATGAACAAATTTATAGTAATCTTTTTCATTCGTAATAATACCAACCCTATCTTTTCAACAATGTTGTTAACAAATAAAAAATATTTACATCGCTGACAATCAGCTATTAAATAAAAAAACCACACTTAAAAGTGTGGTTTTGTGAATAAGTGAGTGTAAATTAAAGCTTGTAAAGTAAACCAAAGCTAACAGTTGACATATCAAGACCTAATTCAAATCCAGTAGTTTTTTCAGCTCCATCACCTCCGTTATCGTTAGATGAATAACCAAAACCACCCCAAGAAGTAGTGATTGCAAAACTATCAGAAACAAAATAATGTAAACCTACAGGAACATTAACACCAATGATTTTTGAAGTACTTTCACCTAATCCATCAACTTCTGATTTAACTGAAGCATAAGAGATGTTTCCACCAACAGAAAGAGAGAATTTACTTGCAGGTGTCCAGAAGTATTTTACTCCAGCATTGATACCAAAACCAGAATTTTTAACTTCGTACAAATCTCCATCATTAAAAATATCAACTACATCTTTTCCTGATGTAAACCCTAACGATCCTTCAATAGCTAAGTTATCAGAAATGAAATAACCTAAACCTGGAGCAACTGTGAAAGAGTCAGTTTTAAAATCTCCAGTTTTTTCACTTGAAAAGTTGAAAGTACCTGAAAGGTACAAATCTCCTTTAGCAAATCCTTCTGAACTTTCTTTTTTGTCTTGTGCATTAGCAAACCCAAAAGCGCATATTGCAGCAACAGTTAAAATAATTTTTTTCATGTTTATTAATTTTAAAATTAGTGAGACTAAATTATTCTTAATCCTTTTTAAGCAGCCAAAGACCTCTTTACAGTTATTAACATTTTTGTTAACAATTTTAACAGGCTACACTATTGATTTACAAGGAAATGTTGCCATCTCATAAAGATTTTAAAAAAAAGAGCACTAATAGAAAAACACAAAAAACCACTTTTAATGCTTGCACCTCAACATAAAATCATCAAAAAACATTAATTTTCACTGTTAAAGATTCTTTATACATTTACAAAAAGATCAAATTGTATGAAAATTATAATAATAAATGGACCAAACCTCAACCTATTAGGAAAACGCGAACCGGAAATATATGGAAACAAGACCTTCGAAAACTATTTTGAAGAATTGAAAAGTAAATACACTATGATCGATTTGGACTATTTTCAAAGTAATATTGAAGGCGAGCTCATCGATAAAATTCAGGATACAGGTTTTACCTATGACGGCATTATTCTCAATGCGGCAGCTTACACACATACATCGGTTGGTATAGGCGATGCTGTTAAAGCTATCATAACACCGGTAATCGAAGTACACATTTCTAATACATTTGCTCGAGAAACTTTTCGCCATCAATCTTTTATTTCTCCAAATGCTAAAGGAATTATCATTGGTTTCGGGTTAAAAAGTTACGAATTGGCTTTGCAATCATTCTTATAAACTCTAAAATTTATCTTTAACATGCCTAAAAAACTACTTTCTGCCCTATTTTTATTTATTTCTACAATTACTTTGTCCCAAGTCAAAGGAAAAGTCACCGATGAAAAAGGAAATCCATTGCCTTTTGTAAACATCTTCGAGGAAAACACCTATAACGGAACCACCAGTAACGACCAAGGGCAATTTGAATTAAATCTGAAAACGCCAGGAAAACAACACACTATTATTTTTCAGTATTTAGGTTTTAAGACCAACAAGCAAACAATTACTATTGAT
The DNA here is from genome assembly GCF_003634615.1 of Flavobacterium sp. 102. Classification (NCBI taxonomy): domain Bacteria; kingdom Pseudomonadati; phylum Bacteroidota; class Flavobacteriia; order Flavobacteriales; family Flavobacteriaceae; genus Flavobacterium; species Flavobacterium sp. 102. The sequence goes on from NZ_RBKX01000001.1 coordinate 3,791,241, forward strand.
AAAACACCTGTCGTTTTAGAGATTGTAATGGTTGAAGAAAATTTCATTTTAAATGAAGTAGTCATCAATCCAAAAGACAATCCGGCAAATGAAATCATTAGGAATGCCATCAAAAACAAAAAAGAAAACTCTGCTAAAACAGCAAGATATACTGCCGATTTTTATTCGAGAGGTATTTTTAGAGTTAAAAATTTACCCAAAACAATCTTAGGGCAAAAACTCGATTTCTTTGACGAGGTAATTGACTCTACACGAAGCGGTATTTTATATTTATCCGAAACCGTTTCCAAAGTTACTTTTCAAAAACCGGATAAAATGAAGGAAGAAATCTTGGCTTCCAAAGTCAGCGGTAATGACAACGGCTTTAGTTTTAACGATGCTTCGTCTGCCAATTTTGATTTTTATGAAAATTATTTAGAATTTGATACTAATGTAGTTTCCCCTATAGCAGATAACGCGTTCAATTATTACAAATACCAATTTGAAGGTTCGTTTTTTACAGAAAATCGCCAACAGATTAACAAAATCAAAATCATTCCACGCAGAGAAACTGAACCCGTAATGTCGGGCTACATTTATATAGTCGATGATACTTATGCAATCTATGCAGTTGATGTCAGTTTTACCGGTAAGCAAATTCAAAATCCTGCATTAAATACTTTGACTTTAAAACAAAATTTCAGCTACAACAGCACTTCAAGAATCTGGGCAAAAAATACACAAACTTTAGATTTTGATGCCGGAATGTTAGGCGTGAACATCTCCGGAAGATTTACTTATGTGTTTTCAAATTTCGCCTTTCCAGAAAAATTTGAAAAGAAAACATTTACAGCAGAAGTTATCCGATTTGAAGAAAATGCCAATAAAAAAGACGATGTTTTTTGGAACACCATTCGTCCCGTGCCTTTAACTTCTGAAGAAACCACCGATTATATTAAGAAAGATGCGCTTCAAGAAAAGAAAAAGTCAAAAGTATATTTAGATTCAATTGATGCCAAAAAAAATAAATTCCGCTTGATGGATGTTTTAAATGGTTACAGCTATTCTAATTCTTATAAAAAATGGTCGATAAATTACAACGGACCATTATTAAACACTTCTTTCAACACCGTTCAAGGCTATAATACCAGTATTGGTTTGTCTTACTTTAAAAGAAACGAAGACAAAAACACTTATTACCAATTTGGTTCGTCTTTGGCGTATGGCTTTTCAGACGAGAGATTTAGACCAACGGCTTATTTTTCGTCAAAACTAAGCAACAAATCAAAATCTTATCTTTCTGTTTTTGGCGGGAATTCGGTCAATCAGTTCAACCGCGAAGAGCCAATTTCAAAGTTGATTAATTCCATAAGTACGTTATTTTTCAAAAACAACTTTATGAAATTGTATGAGAAGAATTATATCGCTGCTAATTTTTCAAGAGAAATGTTCAATGGGTTAAACATGAGTTTAGGTCTTGAATATTCAGAAAGAAAACCGCTCTTCAACACTACAGATTATACTGTAATCAAATCAGAAGATTTATATACTTCGAATAATCCTTTGCTTCCTTTTGACTATACTACATCAGCGATTGACAGACATAATTTGGTTAAACTAAATGTTGGTGCCAGAATAAAATTTGGCCAACAATACATCACACGTCCTGACGGGAAATACAATCTCGGGAACGACAAATACCCAACTGTTTCCCTAAATTATGAAAAAGGATTAGGCGGAAGTGAGAACCTATACAATTATGATAAAATTTCGACCAGAATAACCTATGATTTAACTATGGGCAACAAAGGCGCAATAGCCATCAACACTAAGGCCGGAAAGTTCTTTAATGCAGAAGGAATCTCCTTTGTTGATTATAATCATTTCAACGGAAACCAAACCCATGTGGTATTTGGCAGTTCTTATACCAATCAATTTAACTTTTTACCTTACTATTTAGCCAGTACCAACGACAGCTATTTTGAAACGCATATGGAATACAACGACAAAGGGTTTATCATGAATAAAATTCCGTTGTTGAACAAATTGCAATCAAAATTAGTTTTAGGCTTTAAGAACCTGGCGGTTCCCGATAGAAATCCTTATCAAGAATTCTCTGCCGGTTTAAGCAATTTAGGCTTTGGGAAATTCAGAGTTTTGAGAATCGATTATGTTCGTACCTATCAAAATGGTTATCAAGGCGATGGCGTGATGTTTGGTCTCAATTTTTAAATGAAATGAATAATAAAAAGTGATTTTATTCGTTTTAGAGATAACCATAAAACTAAAACCATGAAAAAAGCTATTTATATTTTTATCCTATTTTTCGTTGTTGCCTTTTTTATTATTTTATCAACGGCGATTGATACTTCCAAAGAAAATTCCATTGAAGTTTCCGGGACCGTAAAATCAGTTTATGAAGGTGGTGTTAAAGATGTGGTTTTTCAATTGGAAAACCACAAAACTACCTACTATATCAATCGCGGTTTTGAAAACGGATTTGAAATGGCTAAAGCCAAAAAAGATTTTGAAGGAAAGAAAATTACACTGTTTTATGCTAAAAGTTGGACACCTTTAGCGCCATTCGGGACCACTTGTAAGCACATTACTCGTCTTACCATAAATGACAGTGTTGTTTTCAGCGAATGGTAATTATTTTATAAAAACATCATATCCAAAACGGATTAACGTCAATACCACTACAAAAAGGAAAAACTTTCTAATAAAGTCGTTTCCTTTTTTTATGGCCAATTTGGCGCCAATCCAACCGCCTAAAGCATTAGAGAAAGCCATCGGAATCGCAAAAGCCCATATGATTTTGCCTTTCAAGACAAACAAACATATCGAACCGAAGTTGGTGGCAAGATTGACCATTTTTGCATTCGCGGAAGCATGAAGAAAATCAAATCCTAAAATCGAAACAAATCCTAACACTAAAAAACTTCCCGTTCCGGGACCAATAAAGCCATCGTAGAAACCAACCAATATGCTGATGATAACCGCATAAAGCATTTGCCTTTTAACGGTATGTACTTTCTCTTGGTGTTGTCCGAAGTTTTTCTTTTTAAAAGTATAAATCGCCAATCCGATTAAAACAAAAAACAGCAACGGTTTCATAAAATCACTACTGACCACATTCAACAGCGCCGAACCTAAAAAAGCTGAGCAAAAGGCCAAGACCGCCATAATAGACAGCAGCTTCCAGTTCATATCGACTTTCTTCAAATACTGAAAAGCAGCAAAACTAGTACCGCTAAATGCCGGGATTTTGAGTGAGCCAATGATACTAGCTACCGAAAGGTTGGGCATCAATATCATTGCAACAGGAGTTTGAATCAAACCACCGCCGCCAACAATAGCATCAACAAAACCGGCAAAGAAAGAAGCAATACAAAGCAATACAATGATGTAGGTTTCCATAGGCTCAAAATGAAAAGAGGCACAATTTGCGCCTCTTTATATATCTGTTTTGTTAAACTCTAACGATGTTAGCCCCTAAAGCTCTGAGCCTTTCGTCAATTCTTTCGTAACCGCGATCAATTTGCTCAATATTTTGAATCGTAGAAGTTCCTTTAGCAGAAAGCGCAGCAATCAACAAGGAAATTCCCGCACGAATATCAGGCGAAGACATTGTTGTCGCTTTTAATTGCGATTGAAAATTATGTCCCATGACCACCGCTCTGTGTGGATCACACAACATAATTTTGGCACCCATATCAATCAATTTATCCACGAAGAACAAACGGCTTTCGAACATTTTTTGGTGAATTAAAACATCGCCATTGGCTTGCGTTGCTACCACCAAAACGATACTCAACAAGTCAGGCGTAAATCCCGGCCAAGGCGCATCGGCAATAGTTAAGATAGAACCGTCAATATCAGTTTTAACGGTATAACCTTTGGTATGAGCCGGAATATAAATATCGTCTCCTTTTCTTTCTAAAGTGATTCCCAATTTTCTAAACACACTTGGAATCACACCCAAGTTATCCCAACTTACATTTTTAATGGTAATTTCACTACGCGTCATCGCTGCCAATCCAATCCACGAACCGATTTCAATCATATCCGGAAGGATTCTGTGTTCGCAACCGCCTAATTTTTCAACGCCTTCAATGGTCAATAAGTTAGACCCAACACCGGTGATTTTCGCACCCATGGAGTTCAACATTTTACACAACTGTTGTAAGTAAGGCTCGCAGGCTGCATTATAAATAGTAGTTGTTCCTTCAGCTAAAACAGCTGCCATCACAATATTGGCTGTTCCGGTTACTGATGCTTCGTCCAATAACATGTGAGCGCCTTTCAAACGGGTTTTGGTTTCCACGCCATAGAAATGGTCTTCTCTTTCGTAACGGAATTTGGCTCCTAAATTGATGAATCCTTCAAAGTGCGTATCCAAACGACGACGACCAATTTTATCACCACCCGGTTTTGGAATATAACCACAACCAAATCTGGCTAAAAGTGGCCCAACAATCATAATCGAACCTCTTAAGCTTCCACCTTCTTTCTTAAAGGCTTCCGTTTTTAAATAATCAATATTGACTTCATCTGCTTGAAAAGTGTAATCACCAACACCGTTTTTTTGAATTTTTACGCCCAAATTCCCCAATAAAACGATGAGTTTATTAACGTCAATAATATCCGGAATATTGGTAATTCTAACTTTTTCTGAAGTTAATAATGCCGGACACAAAACTTGCAATGCTTCATTTTTGGCGCCTTGTGGTTGTACATCTCCTTTCAGTGAAATGCCACCTTCAATTTTAAAAGTTCCCATATGTGTTTTTAAGGTTCTGAGGTCATGAGGCTCTGTGGTTCTGAGGCCTTAGTACCTTAGAACCTTAGTGCCTCAGCACCTTTATTTCTGATTGTTATTATTTTTCTTCGGGAACGGTTTCTTCCCGTTATTATTACTCTTAATCTTTGCGCTTTGAGGCGGCATATTTTTGTTCGACATTTTCTTATTGGTACGCATCAAATCATTGGTATTCAATAATTCTTCAGAGCTCTGCAATAAATTTAAAGTACCTTCGGACAATTCATATAAATGCTCAAAAATCACGGTATCGGTTACCGTGTCTTTGTTCCAACTCAAATAAGATTTCTTCATATGGTTGGCAATGACTTTTACCAACGCATTTTTCATTTCGCCTTCTTCCCAACTGTTGGCCACATCAATCATGTATTTGATGTTGTTGCCATAAAAACGATACTTCGGATTTTTTTGCGGGTAAGGCAAACGTTCCGGTTTCAGATGAATTACATCTTTGGTCGGAATAGGATACGGAGAATCAACATCCAATCTGAAATCGGACATGATAAAAATCTGATCCCACAATTTATGCTGAAAATCGGGCACATCACGCAAGTGCGGATTCAAACTTCCCATTACCTGAATAATGTATTTGGCTGCTTTGTTGCGCTCTTCCCTATCTGCAATTACAGTGGCTTGGTCAATCAATTTTTGCAAATGACGACCATATTCCGGAATAATCAAATGCGTTCTCTCGGCATTGTACTCCAAATGGTGAACGACATCATTGGCATTCTCTTTTATATATTTCTCCGCCATCATAATGAAATTATTCCTTCTATATTAGAAACTTCAATGTATTTCTCGACAACGCTTTCCGGACTTTCCATCATCACGTTTACAGAAAGACTGGTGTATTTTCCCGTTTTAGATTGGGTAGTTTGGATTACGGCGCCCAAATTATCAAAAGCATTTTCGACTTCTTCAATCTTTTTAGGGTCTGTTGGCACAATAAATTTATACAAATATTCAGTCGGCCATGTTGAAGTATTGTTCAACTCTTCTCGCAATCGGGTATAAAATTCTTCGGTTTTCTTATCCATTAATCAAAAAATAAAAGCAAATATACAGTATTGATTTCAGATTTTGGAGAAGAATTCCATCGGTTTTATTTATTTTTTTGACTTGTGCCGATCTTAATCAGTAGCGAAAGGTTCGGGTTGGTTTACAAGCCGTTTTCCTGCTGTCCGCTTTTACACGGTAACCGCTCCCATCAGGGCTAAAAAGGAAACTAATCGCACTTTTGGCCACGACCGAAATAAAAACCAAAATCCCTTTCGGTATTCTAATTTGTTTCAATAAATTTGCCCCTTATTGCTAAAAATTTTGAAAAAGGAACTCATAGTCATAACCGGCGGTCCGGGCACCGGAAAAACCACAATCATCGATGCACTTATCGAACAAGGTTACGCGTGTTTCCCTGAGATTTCAAGACAAGTAACTTTAGAAGCCAAAAAACAGGGCATCGAACAATTGTTTCTTGAAAAACCTTTACTCTTCAGCGAATTATTACTCGAAGGCAGAAGAAAACAACACCAACAAGCTACGGAAGACGTGGCCGATTTGGTTTTCCTCGACCGAGGAATTCCCGATATTTTAGCTTACATGCATTACATCGGCGACAGTTATCCGGCTTTTTTTGACCATGCTTGCAGAGAACATCAATACGCCAAAATTTTTGTACTTCCGCCTTGGGAAGAAATCTACGAAAGTGACGAAGCGCGTTATGAAAACTTTGAGCAAGCCAAACTCATCTTCGACCATTTGATAGAAACCTATGAAAAATATGGTTACGAACTCATTCAAGTTCCTTGCGGAACCGTGGAAGAACGCATCCAATATATCTTAAGTCAGCTTGCATAAATACATTTTTTGTATAACAGCACTCCAATTCTTTTTTATACATTTGAATTAGTTTGTAATTCACCATTCACAATTGACCATTCACAATTTGAATTCAGCCCTAGAAATCCTAACCAAGTATTGGAAACACGATGCTTTTCGGAAACCACAGGAAGCTATCATCGCTTCGGTTTTGGAAGGCAAAGATACTTTTGCCTTGATGCCAACCGGTGGCGGAAAATCGATTTGTTTTCAGGTTCCGGGCATGATGAAGGAAGGCATTTGCTTGGTGATTTCTCCGCTGATTGCGCTGATGCGTGACCAAGTACAGAATTTACAAAACAAAGGCATAAAAGCCATCGCTTTAACCGGTGGCATTCATTCCGATGAGATAATCAATTTATTAGACAATTGCCAGTTTGGCAATTACAAATTCCTATACCTTTCTCCTGAACGTTTGCAAAACGACTGGATTTTGGAACGCATTAAAAATCTTCCTGTAAATCTTATCGCGATTGACGAAGTACATTGTGTTTCACAATGGGGACATGATTTTCGACCGGCATATTTGAAGATTGTACAACTTAAAGAATACTTTCCGAAAGTGCCTTTTTTGGCTTTGACTGCTTCGGCTACGCCAAGAGTGAAGGAAGATATTATGGTGCAATTAAAACTCGATAATCCTCAGATTTTCACGAAGTCATTTTACCGAGATAACATTGCTTATATGGTTTTTGAAACCGAGGACAAGTTGCATTTACTGCAACAAATTCTCCAAAAGAACCCACAACCGTCTATTATTTATGTAACCAATAGAAAGTCGTGCAATGAAACCGTTCATCAATTGGAAAGCCTTGGTTTTACTGCCACTTTTTATCATGGCGGTTTGTCATCCAAAGACAAAGAAAAGCACATGCAACTTTGGATGAACGAAAAAGTTCAGGTGATGGTCGCTACCAATGCTTTCGGAATGGGAATTGACAAAGCGAATGTTAAGACTATTATTCATCTGCATTTGCCACAAAATCTAGAGAATTACTACCAAGAATCCGGACGCGCCGGACGTAACGGCGATAAAGCTTTTGCCGTTTTATTAAACAATCCATCCGATATTTTACACGCTGAAGCGCAATTTATCAGCGTTTTACCGGATAAAAAATTCTTGAATTTGGTTTTTACTAAATTATGCAATTATTTCCAAATCGCTTATGGCGAAGGTATTGACGAACAATTTAGTTTCAACCTGAATCACTTTTGCACCAAATATAGTTTTCCAACTTTAAAAACCTATAATGCTTTGCAGTTCTTAGACCGACAAGGTATAATCACTTTATCACAAGAATTCTCAGAGAAAATCACGTTGCAATTTATCATTCCGTCCAAAGAAGTGATTCGGTATATGAGTCTGAATCCGAATGACGAAGAAATTCTCTTAACGATGTTGCGCACTTATCCCGGCATTTATGACATGCAAACTGCTTTCAACATACAATTGATTGCCAAAAAATCTAATCATACTGAGAACGAAGTGCTTTCGCTTTTGCAAAAATTAAAAGAGAAAAACATCATCGAAATGATGGCTAAAAGCAATGACGCGACGATTACTTTGAATGAAATTCGAGAAGATGAACGTACCATTAACCGAGTTTCTAAATATTTGGAAGCACAGAACAAGTTAAAAACAGAACAGTTGCAAGCGGTTCTACAGTATAGTAAAGACACCAAATCGTGCAAGAATAAAGTATTGATGCAGTATTTTGGTGAAAGCCTCGCTGCAGATTGTGGTATTTGCTCCTATTGTATTTCGAAAAATAGAAAGAAGCAAAACCCGGAAACCGTTTCCGATAAAATTGTTGAATTATTAAAAATACAAGATTTCAATTCGAGAGACATTCAAAAGTTGACCAAACTTCCGAAAGACGATGTTATCTTTGCGTTGCAGAAGTTGCTGGAAGACGAAACCATCAGCATCAATTCGAATAATTTATATTCCTTAAAATAAGCATGGAAAAATTACGCATCGTTTTTATGGGAACTCCAGAATTTGCCGTCGGCATTTTGGACACCATTATCAAAAATAATCACGAAGTTGTTGGTGTCATTACCGCAACTGACAAACCTGCCGGTCGAGGCCAAAAGCTGAAATATTCAGCGGTGAAAGAATATGCATTGGAACACAACCTAAGATTATTACAACCATCGAATTTAAAAGACGAAACTTTTTTGGCCGAATTACAAAGTTTAAATGCCAATTTACAAGTGGTTGTGGCTTTCAGAATGTTGCCTGAGGTTGTTTGGCGCATGCCAAAACTAGGAACCTTTAATCTTCATGCTTCGCTTTTGCCAAACTATCGTGGAGCTGCACCAATCAATTGGGCAATCATTAATGGTGAAACCAAAACCGGTGTGACTACTTTTTTTATTGATGATAAAATTGATACCGGCGCGATGATATTGAGCAAAGAAACAGCAATAAGTTCGGAAGAAAACGCAGGCGAATTACATGACCGATTAATGGAATTAGGCAGCAACGCAGTTGTCGAGACTTTGACTTTAATAGAAAAAGGAAAGGTGGAGACAACTATTCAAATAGATAATTCTGAAATCAAAACCGCTTATAAACTCAATCGTGAAAACTGCAAAGTAGATTGGAACAAATCAGTCAATGAAATTCATAATTTAATTCGAGGTTTATCGCCTTATCCATCAGCTTGGTGTTTTTTTAAAGACAACGGAGAAGAATGGAATGTAAAACTTTATGATGCCAAAATAATATCTGAAGCACATTCCTTTAATGTTGGTCAAATCATCACTACCAAAAAAGAAATCAAAGTCGCTGTAAAAGATGGTTATATCCAAATACTAAGTTTACAATTGCCCGGAAAGAAAAAAATGCAGGCTCACGAACTATTAAATGGTGTTACATTTTCTGAAAGAGCGCAAGCAGAATAAGGTCTCAAGGCGTTTTGACTCAAAATAATCGACGAAACGCTTGGGTTTATCAACAAATGACCGAAGTTATCAACAAATTTTTGAAAAAAACCCGAAAACGCTTGCACGGTAAGGAATTCCTATTAAATTTGTTATCATTAACAGAATGTTTAACCAACAATTAATAACTAACATTATGAACAAATCAGAATTAATCGATGCAATTGCAGCTGACGCTGGAATCACAAAAGCTGCTGCAAAACTAGCTTTAGAATCATTTTTAGGAAATGTAGGTGGTACTTTGAAAAAAGGTGGAAGAGTATCTTTAGTAGGATTCGGTTCTTGGTCAGTATCTAAAAGAGCTGCAAGAGACGGAAGAAATCCTCAAACAGGAAAAACTATCAAAATCGCTGCTAAAAATGTAGTTAAATTCAAAGCTGGTGCTGAATTAGACGGAGCAGTAAACTAATAAATTAGTTCTTCTGATATACAAAAACCATCTCAATCAATCGAGATGGTTTTTTTGTTTTTAACAAATTCTTTTGGTTATCTAATTTTTTTTTCCCAACTTTAATAAAAATTAGCTGAGAATGATTTCGGAAAAATTACAAAAAGGTCAATTGTTAATAGCTGAGCCATCTATTATAGGTGATTTATCTTTTAACAGATCTGTAATTTTATTAGCCGACCACAATGAAGAAGGTTCGGTTGGATTCATTTTAAACAAACCTTTGAAATATACCATCAAAGACTTACTTCCGGAGATTAATGCCAAATTTAAAATTTATAACGGCGGTCCGGTGGAACAAGACAATTTATACTTTATCCATAATGTTCCTCATTTGATTCCGAATAGTATTGAGATTTCCAATGGTATTTTTTGGGGTGGTGATTTTGAGTTGACCAAAGATTTAATCAACAACGGATTACTAAAAAAGAAAAATATTCGCTTCTTTCTTGGTTACACCGGTTGGGATTCTGAACAATTAGAAACTGAAATGCAGTCGAGTTCGTGGATTTTAACCAAGAATATTTATGAAAATAAAATCTTAGGCAAAGCTTCTGTTCATTTTTGGAAAGAAAAAATCATCGAATTGGGCGGAGAATACTTAATTTGGTCCAACGCTCCCGAAAACCCTATCTTAAACTAAACTGATATCGCTTGATTTAGTTTAACTAACAATGCATTAGACAATTTAGTTTCAAATTCTTTTTTGCGGTACTTTGTTATCGGTTGGATACCAACAATCACATTTGTTATGAATAATTCATCAGCTTTTTGTAAATCAAAAGGCGAAATTTCTTTTTCTATTACCTCAACATTTTCAATCTCTTTTGCCAATTTTAAGGTTTGTTTTCGCATGATACCATTCAAACATCCGTGTGAAATTGGCGGTGTAATCAATTGGTTATTCATCAGCATAAAAAGGTTTCCATTGGTTGCTTCTATAACATTTTTATCTTCATTGATTAACAAACAAGAATCCAATTGGTTTTCTTGGGCAAAAATACTAGCGGTGATTTGGATTATTTTATTGTTGGTTTTTAAGGTGGAAAGCAATTGCTTAGTAACAACAAAGTCTTTATATAAATCAACTTCAAATGATTCATTCTGTATTGAATATAACTTATTCTGCAATTCACTGGCTTGAATAACAAAGGAAACCGAATTGTCTAACGGCGAGTAATAACCGCCTTCATTTCTAAAAACTGTCAACCTGACACGAGCAGAATTTGAGATATTTTGTCGGCTTACCAAAGCTAAAATCTGGCTTTCCAGATATTCTAAAGTAAAAGACATTGGGATTTGCATTCTGATAATTCGCATGGACGCCAATAATCTGAAATAATGGTCTTCAAAAAATAATATTTTATTATCGACTACTTTTAAAGTTTCAAAAACGCCATCGCCGTAGAGGAATGAGCGATTAGAAAATGTTAATTGCAATTCAGAATCTAGGATATCACCGTTAAAATTTACCATAAAAAAAGTCCCGTTTTTTAGCGGGACAAATATACTGCAATAAAATTTATTTAAATCGAACCAATGACGTGTTTTAAGTCGGAAACCTGGTTTTCCCATAAAAGTTTTGACTCCTCCAATTCGTCTTCTATGGCGTAATCAACCACCATTAAAGAGACATCTTTTGTAATTTCATCTTCCAAGATTCTCAGTTCAAAATAATACTCTGTATCTTTTTTATTATCATCAACCCATTTAAACTTTACTTTCTCACCGGTTTTTTTGGAAGCAAGTCTGGCATTTTCCTCCGCACCATCCCAAATAAAAGTAAAAAATTCTCCTCTCGAATTTACATTATCAGCAAACCACTCCTGTAATCCTGAAGGAGTTGAGATATATTGATACAATAATTGAGGTGAAGAATTCAAAGGGAATTCAAGTTCGTAACGTATTTTATTATCCATGATTAGAACAAATTTTTTGGAAATATATAGAATATAAAATCAAAAAAAAAACGTTTTCGAAAATAAAAAAAATAACCATTATTAGTTTGCACCCATAAATTTTAATTTTATATTTGCACCCGCATTCAGGGAATGATTATAATGGCGAGGTAGCTCAGTCGGTTAGAGCGCAGGATTCATAACCCTGAGGTCACGGGTTCAACTCCCGTCCTCGCTACAAATTAAAAAAGAACCTCAACCCTTTCCCAACGGGGGTTGAGAACTTCTTAAAACCACTTTCGAGTTAGTGTAGTTACAAAAAACGGCAATGTAAACGTCAATGTAATTACCATGAAAAAACTATCTAACAACTGCTCTCGAACAGAGATTTGGGGTTCGCCTAAAAATTGGGAAACCACCACTTCAAAATCATCACTAAAAAAAAGCTGGTCAGTCCAATGCGACTTTTATGACCCAACATTCAAAAAAGAATATCCAAAAGGCTTTCCATTACGTAGGAAAGTTAACCGGGGATTATATACGGTTGAGGACAGAAGGGCTGCTGTTAAGTTTGTAATTTCAGAAATGGAGAAGCTTTTAGACAAAATGCGCTACAATCCTATTTCTGAAAAGTACATGGAGCCGGATGTAAAACCTGTTTCCGGAACATTGAATTCTAAAATGAATTTCATCGAAGCTTTAAGAATCAACTATCCGACTCAAACAGTTTCTGAAGGCGTGAAAAAAGAGATTCGCCGGATCATTAAAAAAATTGAATCCGCAGCTGTCACTTTAGAGATTGAGTTTCCTATTTGTGAAATGCACAGCGGCCACGTTCGTGATTTATTGGACCACCTCAGCCTAACTCCAAATGAATACAATAAGTATTTGACACATTTATCTATTGTGCTTTCCGATTTAGTGGAAAAAAGAATGCTATTTCACAATCCTATTCGCGATATCAAGAAGAAGAAGACAACAAAAAAACTGCGAGAAACTCTTGAAATCTCGGAACTTCAACAGATTTTCGACCATTTAAAAGTCAATAATTATGAATTCTTCCGGTATGGAATGATATTCTTTCACTCTGGTTCTCGAAGCACTGAGATGTTCCGACTTCAAGAAAAGCATGTAAACCTGAGAAAGCAGGAATATAAATTGACAATCCAAAAGGGCAACCACTTTAAAGAAGTTATAAAGGTTATTTTGCCAAACGTCATCCCATATTGGACTGAGTTGTTGGCTATGAGTAACGGTCCTGAATACTTTTTATTTACACGTGGACTTTGTCCATCGGATATCCCTACTCAATCATATCAAATCACAAAACGCTGGAAGCGCTTAATAAAAGACCGAATGGTTTTCAAAAACGGAATCCTAACAGACATCAGAAGTTTGGAGAAAGGAGACAAGAATTTCACAAGAATAACAGCTGATTTCTATTCACTAAAGCATTTGTTTTTGGACGAATTGGACAAAGCTTCTAACGCTGCAGCAAACTATTCAAAAACTATGGCCGGGCATACAACAAATGTAACTGAACGTGTTTATTTGGTTGGCCGTGAAGGTAGAAAAAATGAAGCCTTGAAAAGTTTACAAATCAATGTATTAGCAGGATAAAAAAACCCCTCGTTGGAGGGGTTCATGTATAATAAGTTATTTGCAAAGATTATGCGAATTGTACTTTTCGCAAATCATCAGCTAATTTATGCAATCCTTTTTGAATTTTCAAAACTCTGTCTTCAGAAATATATACTGGCTTTGAAGCAGTATATTGCTTAAACATCGATGGGCTAATTCCTGCATACTTTGCAAATTCACTTTTGTTTAATACTGGATAATGGCTAAAAAATTGTTTAAAATCAAAAACGTAAACGATCTCAGAATTTTGCAAATCTTTGGCCTTTTTAGGCTCATTAGTTTCAATTAAAAAATCAACTTGATGTTGAATGACCTCTGCTATACTTTCTTTCAATTCTCTTAAATTGTCAGCGGCTGTATAAATGCCAGCGTAATCTTTTGAATAAGCACTGAACCCATTTTCAGTTTTTTCAATAATTACTTTTAGATTACTTTTCTCCATACCTTTCCCTTTTGTACTTTGATTAAAAATTTTCATAATGTGGCAATATTGCCTGTTTTTAGTTATATAAATCGCTTCTTTGGAGTAGCCATAACCCAAAGAAGCTGGGGCTATTTTAGCCCCGCTTGCTTTAGAATTTGGTTCAATGTTCCTGTTGCAACTTCAGCTGACTGATGTCTTGGTACCGGAATTTGACCGTCTTTGGTTGGATGTCTGTACAAATCATGCCTTTTGCCATGTTGATACAATTCCCAACCGTCCTTTTTAAGGACTTTGAGTAATTCGTTTACTTTCATGATTTCAAATAACTTATTATTACCCTACAAATATATTACCTTTTAGCTATATAACCAAATGATTATACAATTATTTTTAAATTATTTTTTAGAACAAAAAAACCGCCGAAAGTGGCGGTTCATTATTCTTCCTATTCGACTATCGGAAAGAAACTGTTGTCATTCTCTGAAAGGTATTTTTGGTTTGTACCTTCTATATAAATAAATTGCAAGACCTATAATAATTGGAATTATAATCAGCCACCAACTAAAGGACCATCGAAATGTATCACGTTTGTTTTCACTTTCGGCCTTTAAAGATTCATTGGTTTTTCCTACTGACTTGCCCTTTTGTTCCGCTTCTGACCCTTTTGTAATCTTGGCAGCCTGAGTGTTGTCTGTCTTTTTTTCGGCCTTAGTAGTCGTGGTTTCAGTTTTTTCCCAAGTAGAATTATTGAGCTCCTTTTTATTACCTTTTTCATCGGTAAAAGATGCCGGCTTTGTTGGATCAATAGGCTTGACGGTTTCCGTTTTCTTAACTTCGGTACCGGTAGTTTCGGTTTTAGTTTCACGTTTCACATTTTCATCTGAAGAAGTTACCTTAACTGTTTTGGTCGTATCAACAGAAGCTTCTGTTTGCTTATTGGTTTCCAAGCTTTTGGTATCAGATGTCGAAGTTTTACGAGCACCGCAACTTGAAAAGAAAACTACGATGGCAATTGCTATTAAAGCCCAAAGAATAATTGATGATGTGCTTTTTTTATTGTTTAGTTCCATATCAATGAGTTTTAAAGAAATCCGGGTTATCGTCAATGTTGGCCACGACTTCCGAATTAGTAATAAAATCCACTGTATAATAGCATGTATGTGTTTCGGAAACTGTAACTCCAAAACCAATGCCATCATATTTTATCATTCCCCAATCACCATTTGGTGTTTGGATGATATCTTTTTCAAATACTTCTTTGCCTTTTTTGTCACTTATATTGATAAATTGACTTACAGTATTTTCATGAACTACAAAAACAACTCCATTATTCGAAATGCAATGTCTTTTATCACCTGTTAGGAAAAACCATCCGGCATCAGGTTGAGTTCCTGAATTTTCATCTGTCAATGGTGTAACAAAATAATGACCTTCAACCCACTGGCCATTGTCAATTCGTTTACCTCTAAATTTTATTGTATCCATTTTATATAATTTTTGATTTTTACTGTATATAATTTTTCGTGATTATTGTACCGCTCTACTTATCCATCCTGATAAAAACTTCAATTGACTTTTATTTTTTTTGACAATATTGTTGTAGTACTTCACACGCTCCAACCGGAAACGCTCAAGGAAAAGGCTATCGTTCTTTTTCTTGATTACAGCCAATAAGCTGTCGTAACTTTTAGAAACTACTTCAACTACGATTGTATCTCTGAAAACCACCGTGTCGTGAACGATAATTGGCTCCGGGCATTGATGCGCTGCCAAAGGAACATTTGGCTCAACAGTTGTACTCTGCTTCGAGGTACAGGAACTAAAAAACACTAATATCAATAGTAAAAGTTTCATTATTGTTGATTTAAAAGGTTAAGAAAATCATCGTCCATTTTCGATGTGATTTTATTTTCCGGAATTCTTTTGGCTCTTTTGGCCAATTTTATCGCGGTACCTACTCCGGAATTAACAGCCATATCATAAATTCCATTGGCAACTTCCTGATCATTAATTTCGTTGCCCCGGATTGGACTCCAATAAGTTTTTTTGTAAATATCCTTTACTGCAGCATGTGGCATATTTTTGATATCTTGGACTGTTGGTTTACGTTTAATGTAAGCCATATAAACAGGTGCGCTGATTCCGTAGTTTGTACCTACCAAATCGCCTACTCCTTTTTTACCTCCGGTCCAATTGCCATTGTCGTCTGGGTTATCCGTATAGCCACCTTCGAAGATACCGGTTCGCTTAAATGCTTTTTCAAAATCTGCCATTGTTTCTGATTATTAGGTTGGGTTATCTTCTTCTCTTTGTTCTATAAAGTCACTCGATTCTCGTCCTGTTTTAAAAAATTCCTGAACATCGCCGTCTTTTTTGAAATTGTAAAATTTCTTCATTATAAATTCTGAAGGATATTCACCATTTGACAAAATATGAATTGATTTAATGCATTTTGAGATTGGATAGAATAATGTAGATACTTGTATCATTATTTGAAAAACTTCAGACACAACAGAGTCACCGGCAAAATTATTTAAGACGCTTAGCAGGATGTAGATTGCGATTACACAAGTCAACATTAAACTTGTTTCTTTCATAAACTCTCCCCAACTATGTGTCTTTAATTTATTGTGCTTTGCAAGACCAAAAACAGCATTAAAAATAACAGCCACTATAAATCCCGATACAAATTCGTGATTATTTAAAAACCAAATATTGATTGTATCGAGTACAAAAGCAATTGGACCAAAAGTTACTATAAGCTTTCCGAATGCAATCAACTTCTCAATCAAGAATGGTTTTTTGTTGTAAGTATTGTCGGCTAAGAATATCAATGAGAAGTATAGGTCTTTTATAAAATTCATGGCTGATGGGTTAAATTTTCAACTTTGATTAACTGCTTTTTATTATCCCCCGATCCATAACTTGCCAAATTCACACACTGAAACCGATTCACGTTGGCAATACCTATATGAGTAAATTCAGGGCTTATAAGTATAGAATAATGGTCAGGACTATTTTGGTATGCCGATATAATTCCGGGCGCATTAATGAAACCTTGTGATACTACTTCGCCAAAATTATTAGCAAAGGACTGAACGTAACGCGCCCAGAAATAATCATGATTCATATCGTTAATCGCGTTCATGTAGTTAGCATGAACTTCACAATTTTGCGTAAGTATCAATTCAGATTTTAAGGTTGGCAAACCTCGACTTACTCGCATTGCATTGACTAGGTTAAAGAAGTCTAAATCCTGACCTACAAAAGTTGTTGGTTGCGGTTGGTAACCAATAGTTTCTTGCTCTTTTTCACAGCTAACACAAAAAAGCATTACCGCTAAGATTAGCAGAACTATGATAAGCTTGTCGATGAATTTTAGTTTCATTATTGAGGGAAGTTTTGGATTATATAATCAGCCATTATCTGTAATGCTTCAGACTTGTAATCTTCAACAAATGCATCATTTTCCGCTATTATAGTTTCACTTAAAAATGCCTTTGCAGTTACCCAATCACCATTAGTGTTGATTTCGTCATAGGATGGCCCTAGATAGCGTTTAATAGTTACGCCTTGTGCTTGACTCAGCTGTCCGGTTCTTACTTTAAAAACTATTCTGGCTCTGAAATCTTCATAGGCTACAATACCATCAGCTTTGTATTTCTCATACTTTGATTTTATCGCCGTTAAATAGTTTTGCGTTATCTCTTCAGCACTTAAAGCAGTTGAATATTCAATAGCTTCATATTGAACGCCATTAGGTATTGTTGCTAAATCGCTTGTCTCAATAATTGAGTTTCCAATCTGATATTTATATTTTACAGCCATCATCTAGGAGTTGTTAAATAGTTCTGATAACCGATATAGTCACAAAAAACATTTCTATTTGTGGTTCCGGCAGTTTTCGCAATTCCTTGTTTAACATTTAAAAATCTACCTGCTGAAAAAGTTGGAATATTGGTTGTATGAGTAGCAACTGAAACCCCATCTATTTTGAATACAACTGAAGTTGCAGCAGCATTAATCTCAATTCTTAACTTTACCCATGTCCCGGCAACTATTGCGACACCTGTATCTGAAACGGTTCTAATACTATTGGATGAAGTCACGACTTGCCAATTACCAATTGCCGAAGTCCCATTTTGAACACCACCGTTATCATATAAAAACATCACGGCATCTACTTCAGAATTAGAAAAATTGCTACTGCCAAATCCGGCTCTAAAATTGAATCTTTCAGTTGCGTCAGAAAGAGTTTCAACACAAAGAAAAATTTCGTAAATCCATACACCGCCACCTAATGCAATTTGAAAATAAGTCAATGCCGTTTGATGAAAAAAGTAAGATGTTGAAGAAGTGGCAGTTTGATATTGAGCAAAACCATTTTGATTGATTGCTCTGTTAGGAATAGCGTTAGTTGCTAAAACAGCTGTTCCACCTGCGGAAGTATTATTTACAAAACCCGTAATATTCGAAGCTGTATTGTCAAAATCTGTAAAAAACTCAACTCCTTTTTTAAATCTATCGATTATTGAATTGTCCGCTTTTAAAGCCAAAGCATCGAATACACCATTTGAGCTAACAGCGTTTGCGCTTCCGTCTGTAGGGTTTGAATCAATTGTAATTGAAGCCCCGTAATCCTTACTTACCCAAACACTACCATTGTAATAACGATAAACGAGTGCGCCAGAAGTATAATCAACACCACCTATGGTAGCTGTTCCGCCTATAACGTGAACTACATATCCTTTGTTTGCTACTGGTGTTGGGTCGGTTACTGTTAGCGTGCCGTTTGCAGTGTATTTAGCGGAATTAACAGCCGTGAATGATGATGTTTTAGACGTAGTAAGAACTATATCTCCATTCTCATCGATAAAATACCACGCTCTATCGTCGGTAATTGTGTCGGTTGTAATTATGAGCGTGTTACCCCCTTTTTGGATTTGAATATCTCCATTTTGAAATAATACAACCCCGTTTCCTGCGCCATCATTGATATTAAAACCAACATACGGTGCATACTCTAAATTATACGTACCATCGATATTATCGCTTATTTTAAAGCTGTAACCATCTGCAATTAGATTTCCAATAATAGTCGAAGAACCGTAAGTAGCTTGCAAAACAAACGCATCCCCTACATCAGCCCTACTATAAATTTCCATTCTGCCTAAAGCCTTGTTTAAGACTATTTTTAGTAAGCCGTCGTCTGAAACTATTTCATTCCCAGCTTCGGTTACTTGCTGTAGGGTTGGGGTTTCAATATCATCCATCGTAGCAAATGGATTTTCTTCACTCGGAGCATTAGAATAAGTAATGGCAGCTCGTTCATCAATGCTTAAATAGGTTGGTTCGGGCACTGCACCTATTGCGGCTTCGGTTACGTTTATTTGAGTTACTAATACTGTATTCAAAGGAATGTTTGGTCTGATAGCAATACCGTCAGTTTCAAGCCCTGAATATTTCACAAGTGTATTTGATGCAGTTGCAACAATAATATCAATTCTTGTTAGTCCTGATGCTGCGAAAGGAACATCAAAAACTGTATCTGTTGCAGTGAAATAAGTAACCGCTGAGATTTGCCATTGACAACCTGCAGGAATAGTTACATCGTTATCAACTACTGTGATTTCTCCAATAGCAAGAATTTGGTTAAAACTATAATTCTGAATTCCATCTAGTATGGTTTGTATTTTAATTTTCTTAGTTATTCCATCTACATTAACCACTAAGAAAGAGTTTCCTAACGCCTCAAGCTGTTCTTCAAACTGTAAAATGGTTTTAGCATTGGTAGTGATTAGATTTAACTTCTCGTTTATTTCCGCTAAAAGAGTTTGAATTTGCGTTGGTGTCATTTCAGAAAGTTTTGATTTGAACAAATTTACTATTTTTATTTAGACTAAATAAGAATAAGAATAAATTATTAGTTTCTGTAATACAATTCATTACACTTTTTGTAGTTTTGTATATATGGGTTTTATGCTATTCCTTTTCATTGTTTGCGTTGGCGGATGTTGGCTGATATTCAAATCAGTTGGCGATGCTATATTTGGAAAGAGCGAAAAGAAAGACACTTATATTGATAAGTCGGTGCATCATCATTATTATCATTACGATAATAGGAGTGTGAATGTTGATAAGGAAACCTTTAAAAGTTTAGGGAAATGACAACAATTCCATACATATTTAAAGACGTCGATAATTTAATTTTTATAGGCGATAATTACTATCCGCTGAGAAAGGTTGTTTATGGTCCTGAACAATGCCCTTATTGTCAGTATTACATTTCCGTTTCTGGAAAAAAATATAAAACTGAAAATTGTGATAATCATGGCAAGTCCAAAAAATTATTATTCAATTCATAAGAACAAAACCAAGCGTAAGAAAGTGTCAAGAAAATTAAGCTCGAAAACCATTAAGGCAATCGCTTTCGCTTCAAAGTTGGTTTATTATGCCATGAAAAGAACTCAGGATTTAATAATTAGGTCGCAACCAATTCCAAATTATATTAAAGGTAAAAATAGCGATTTATCGGAACTAACTTTTGTTGGGGGAAATGATAAACCTGAGATAATTATTGATAGACTTGTAAAATTTAAAGGAATTTCTGCAAAAGAAATGTCTGAAAGAGTTAAAGAAATGCATGAGCAAATAAAATCAAGTTCATTAAGCGCAAATGACTTTGCTTTAAGAATATTAGACAATAAAGCAAATTAATTTTTACCAACTATACCACAAAAGAAACCCACCGTAATTGGTGGGTTTTTTTAATTGTGGCGATTTCGCCGTAATTAGGTTTAGTAAGAAATAAATCCATCATTACCTTCAATAAGTCCTGGTACTTCAATTGCTCCACCGCTTCCGGTTCCAAAGACAGTGCCATCTGAATTATAAGCGTTACCTCTTTTTAGCATTGTGGCTTTCAAAACATAAAGATTAGTTTCTTCCAATGGCCCTTCGGTTTCAAAGTCACCGTTTTTAGCATATTTAACGCCGTTAATGTAAACTTCTTTGTGTGATAAAGCCATCATAAGCTTACGCCAAATCTCTTCTGTTACCGGCTCAAAAATAAACTTCTTACCTTCAAATAAATCGGCATTCAACAAAATAACATCGGTATCGGTTTTGTGAATTGAACTATCTTCATCTGGCACACCTTCAGCTTTGGTGTAAATTGGTCTGATTCTGTGACGGATTCCGGTTCCGTAAAAAACATCGTTATTTTCAGGATTCCAATAATTGATATCAAGCGTAAAGGGATGCCTAACCGCTACATCTATTTGCTCTGATAAATGCTCAATTGTCGGGAAATTATCATCTGTACATGTAAGTTTCACTCTGATACTTTCATCCTGATAATCTGCCATATCAATTGAATATTCAAACACCTCATAGTTTTTAATATTGTAAATACATCCCGATATAATTGCGGAATCAACTCCGGTATAAGTTTCTGTTATCACAAGGACATCAGCGTTTTTACTTTCATCGAATATGACTTGCTCTATTAAAAACCAAGCACTTGCAATATTTATGTAATTCCCAACTACACCCCACTCCGGTAGTAAACCATTAAGCGCATGAGTTCCGGTTACTGCATTGGTGTCGTAATCATATCTATTACCGGCTAAAAAGTAAATCCCAACCTTTCCATCACCAAGATTGTATTTTCTTGCATCCCTTTTGTCTTTTTGCCCAATGTAATTTGTTTTTTGAACTACCGGCACATTGACTTCTGAAGCATCAGCTCTGACAACTTTAGCAATGTTGCTTGCGTAATTAGATTTGAATTGTGTTGTAATTACATCGGCAGTTTGAAACAATTGCACTTCGTGGTATGGGATACCAACCTCAACTTCACAACTCAAAGTATTTTCATCTGTCTTGTAATTGGCAGCATCACCCCAAGTGATTCTTTGAGCGTAACGAATACTGTTCGATTTGCTAATGTAAAAGTAAGGAACATAAATATTGCTGTCTGTTACGGCAAAATCAATAGTTTTAGAGCAACCGTATTGGTCTCTGACATGTAAAGTATAACTATCGGCTTCTAATCCGGAAAATACATTTGATTCCTGCCAATCTGTTCCGTTTAAAGAATACTCCAAATCTAAGCCATCACTATTGACATTTGAAACCGTTACCGTTGCGCCGTTGGGAGAATTGTTGATGTTTATAGAAAAGTTAGCGACATCCAAAGCACTAGGTACAGTAATTATTTGTGATGCTTGATTTCCATCTTCATTTTCAACTGTAAGGGTAAATGTTTGACCTCTTAAAAGTGTTAGCTCAAAAGGGTGTCTGTGTTGTCTTCAATCACCGTTCCATCAGAATCAGAAACTTCCAATGCTGTATCTGTTGTTTGCAAATATGGAGTTAAATCACCTTCTTGAAATTGAAGTTTGTCTAAAAAAAATCCGCTTATGCCGTCACCTGTATATTGATTATTTCCTGAATTATCTTTTACATCAACTCTTGCAATTACACTTGTTACGGTTGTAAGATTTGCTTTTAAATTTACTCTCATAAATCCATCTTCTTCATCTGAAAAACCATAACTTGATGTAGAAAAACCACCGTTTATAATTGGAGAAGAAAATGTTTTAGGCAATGGTGTCAAAATAAATATTACATATACTGATGGGTTTGAATCGCTAACTATAGCAATTGATATTATTGAAAATTCAGAGTTTTTTACATAAAAAGAAAGTGTAAATTCACCTGAACTACTTCCTTTGTCGATAGTTTGCAAAACCCCATGAAAACCATAAGTATTATCAACCACTACTTTGTTTCCGGTTATCGAAGATTTAGTTTTTGACCAAGCCGAATTACTCAAATCTTCACTGTACAAAAGCATATTCGATGATGCTTGTGTTGGTTGTGTTATAGGTATGCTTGAGGAAATAACAGTTGCCAAAACAGAAGTTTCAACCTCAACATTCACATTTTGGCACGGCAAAGTATCTGCTTCTAAAAAAGAAACGGTATCTATCTCGATAGGGGTTGTGGCTTCTTCATTAACAATAGTTACTTCCATTATCTCAGGCAAAGTATTGAAGTCAGTAAAAACCGCTCCGGGATAATTAGCTTCAACCGTTACGCTTCCAAGACCGGTATTTGGTTCGCCGTTTTCAAAAGTTACGGTAAATAATCCGGTTGAATTGTAGTCTAAGCCAAAAGCCGAAGCGTAATTTGTTGAAACTCTTCCGGCGTAAACCGTAATATCATTTTCGGAATCGTAAAAACTAGGTGGTATTTAGTTGATAAAGAGCCAATCGATTGGCTTTAAATATTTCATTTTAATTCCAATCCTAGCGTTTCTTCTGCGATTATTATTTCGTCATTGGCAGTTGGAATTGCCAAAAAATTAATTGTAAATTTTGAATTTGCCATTTTTTTATCTTTTAGATTTTAATACTCGCCAATTTCCTTTGCCATTTGGCTTCAATGAAAACAAGAATCCCTTTTCTATTTCGCCTAATTCATTTCTAAATTCAACAGTTCCATAAAATTAGGGATTTCATTTCCTTGTATTATAGTGGTTCCTTGAACTTGCTGCATAACTCCGAAACCACATTCATATTCGAAATCAATCCACTCATTAACAAATCTAGGCGTTTCCTAATTCCGGATTAATGATGTTGCCGTTTTCGGCATATTCATTACCGCCAATTAATTTGGTTTTAAGTTGGCTGTTGGCTGTTGATGAACCATAACGAACATAATCCAAAGGGAGTATTTCGTAAGTCCTGAAGCTAAACCCAACCATGTCTAAGCAACATTATAAAAGGAGAAAGCCTTAAACTGTTTGCGGTTTCCGGAGATAAATACTGTTGGAATTTGCTCGAAATCATCTTGCCATTTTGCGCCTCCAAATAAATATCTGTCAATCCCTTTTTTAAGGTCCACAAAACCCATTTTCCTAATCGTATGGCTGTCCAAGATCGTATTCGATTGTGGTTTTCTTCTAGCACAATTCTTTACCGTAAGCTGTCGGCTCCTATAAATAGAAAATAGAAAGTCTTTGAAAAGGTTTTTTTCAAACGAGTTATTACTGTTGTAAAAGTTGATTTGCCGTTGGCTCATTCTAGTCCTTGCGCTGTCGGATCTAATCACCACCACTTTGATAACCAAATTCAGCTGATGAAAAATAATGTTCAACTGCTTCAGATCGTTTTACATTTTGAACCTGACCTAATCGAATAGTTACGTTTGGATTGTAGAAATAGCTTAAAGGCTCAATTCTAATTCTTTCCTTGTTGTTTATTTCTTCGATACCCATTCCGACATTATGAACTGCAATACAAGAAGAAACCGCATCTTTCAAAGAAGTTGTCAATGGCTTGAAAAGGTTTTGAAAGTTATCTGTTGACAATGGTAGCTTGTCAAATCCACGAATCCAAAAACCATGAGTTACTCCAACAAATGCACCCGGTCCATTTTGTGCATATCCTAAATCGGTACGACCATAATATTTTGAATAAAAAAACACCTCTTAATGATGTGCAAATCGTTGATAACCGGTCAATCATATCATAAACAAACACAAACTTTGAGTTTGACGGCTCGAAAAAACTGTCTTCATCACAAAAAACATAACCATCTAAATTGTCTAATCTTACAGTTACCCTTTTGCCACCGCCTCCGGATAAGTCTGATTTTAGAAAGAATTCAAGTGCAATACTATCACCCTCAACAACCTCAAATGATTCATCAAAACCAATATCATATAAATTGCCGTTCATACTCATGAAGTTGGGTAAAGATGTTGAAGTTTCTCCTGCATGAAATAAAACTCTTCTCTCTTTTAAATCGTAGTTGATTCCGTTCTCGTAAACAGTTAAACAAACTTTGAAGTACGCCCAATCATACTGAGCTCTTGTGATGTTTGGTCTAAATTTAAATGAATCACTGTAAATCCTAACTTCTCTATCTCTATCAAAATTGGCCAACATCATCATTCCTGTTGAACCATGATTCTCATTCCCTTGCGAGTTAAAGAAACCGCCTTTGCTTGCTCATGGGATTGGTTAAGCAAGTTCATTGGAACTCCCTCGGTAACTCCCCTGGTATTACCATCATCAGAGAAACAGAAAGGTCGACTAGTTCGCCAACATTAGCCTTAACTTGCCACTTTGATTTTAAAAAAGATTCTTCGGCCATCGTTGTACATTTCATTAATTGGAAGTTCCTCAATTGGAGTTCCGTCTATTGTATCTAACCTATCAATCTCAACTGATTCGCTTTCACGCGCTTTTATAAGCTGCTCCAATCCACCGGAGTTGAATTTTATTGAAACCTGTTTCTTTTCAAAGTTCCAAGTTGACATGTCAAGGTAACCCCAATAGGTTCTAACCCAAACATCAGTTTGTGGATGCTTTTCATATTTGGTTAGCTTTAAAGGTGCATTTATCCCAAGCATTTCACGAGCAAAATTTATATAATCTGCTCCATCTTCAATAAACTTTAACGTGTTAGAAAACTTTGGAAAAATTCCATGGTATTCTTCATTTCTTGCATACTCCTTATCATCGTTATTCCAACCAATTGGCGCAGTGATTTCAGTATCTTCAAACCCATCTGAATTGCAACTAAGGATAAACTTAACTCGGTCGTTATATGTTTGATTTATATCGCTCATTATTTACTCCAATTTGTGTTAGATTTTCCATAATTGATGACCAAAATCAATTTTGTTATTCAAAATGATATTGCCTTTGTTTTTTCTAACGGCTTCGGTGTTGCGTTTAAGTTCTTCCAATAGTTCAGCAGAATATCCTTGGTTGTTATTCATAAAAACATATTCTTTAGCTTTGGAATTTTC